>JBJOHD010000038.1:0-9409 GCA_046047875.1 Pseudomonadota bacterium
ACTCTCTCGTTGTTTAAGAGAGCTGCGAAGTCCGCCCCCCATTCCATGAGTGGTGCGCTTCTCGGGTAGTGTTCCTTTCCCCGTATCCTCCGAGCGAGTAGTAGTCCCCATACGTTGGCGCAGCGTGTCGGTGCGAGTCTTGTCGCACACAGGCTGTTTTAGCTTTTACGGTATGCACTCCGGTCACCACGTCGGTGGGAGCGGCGTGCATACACAACATGACAAGGTTTTCACGCGATCGTTCGCCCCCTTCCTTCGGCGCAGCCTCGGTGATTCACAAAAGGAGTCATCGAGGCTGTGTCGATTTGGGAAGCCGGGCTCAAAACGATCGTTGTGCATACTCCCCGGGAAAAGAAAGGTTGTCAGATGAAGAGGATGGATTCTCAGAAGGCCCCTACGGGCAATGATCTCTTGGCCTCGTTGGTCAACGAGATTCTCGAGCGGACCGATCGGTGCGTTCGGATCTGGCAGGAGAACGATATCGCTGTTGTCGGAACGGATAACCGCGATGTCAAGGACGTGGAGGAGACGATCGCGTGCCTCCTTCGACCCGTTCCTCGGGCGGAAGGTGAAGCGCGTCTCCGGTCGGTGATCGCGTGTGCGGAGAAGCGGCCGAAGCTCCTCGGGAAGTTGAAGAGCGTCGCGGCTGCTCTCCAGGGAGATCACCCGCGGGCTCGTCTCAGGGGGAAGCGCCACAGGCAATCGGTGCGGCTGCTGACGGACGAGCTCCGCGGTGGTCTCCTCGGTGCGGTGGAGAATCTCTTCCTCCGTGCCGGAGCTTCGCAGCAGAAGTCGTTTCCGCTGGCGTCTGCTCGTGGTGTTGTTCCGAAGGCCGCTAACAAGACGGTGAGGAGGTGACGACGTTTCGGTGAGTGTGTCTGAAACGGTTTAAGCCCCCCGGGTTCGATTAGATCGTTCGATCGATCGCAACCCGGGGGGCTCGTTGGTTAAAAGTGTTTGTGTATGCACATCCTTTTGCCCCGATTGCAGCGGAGGTGTTCCGCGAGTCTCAGCGTTCAAAATTGATCGGTCTGAAGAAGTACTAAGGTACATGCTTCGAGAACCTCGATCCCAGCGTTTATGAGCGCCTGCGCGAGCTCTCGATTCTCAGCACCGGGATTAAAAATTACTCGTCGTGGTTTCAGGGCGATAAGGTCGTGACCCATTCGCCCCGATATCGCGGAGCCGACATACATCGTTACGGTATCGATCGTTGGGTGCTGTGCGGCGAGGGCACTGATATCGACAAAGACATCCCGACCTTCGATCGAGGAGAGGCGGGGCGAGACGAGGTAGGTGGTGTGACCGTGGTCATCAAGCATCCGCATCGCCATGTAGGCGTAACGGGTTGGGTTATCTGAGGCGCCGATGATTGCGACGGATTTAAGGTGATTGGGAGTATCCATAGCTTGGTTATGACACATCACCGGGTGGACGAGTAGATTCTGTGAGACGGCATAACTAATCGCTGCCCCAGGGGATTTTGTCCGATTCGCCACCGTTGGGTTGATGGACTAGCGGAGCGGATCGCCGTAAAATAAAGGGGACGCCTCGTTGTCCGATGAAGGGAAGCCGGAGGCCAAGACAGAGGAGAGGTGGGGGTAGAGTTTTAACGTGCGCCATTCGGGATACGAACCAAATCGAGGATTTGATCCGAATCACCCTGCCGCGGTGGGACAGGCGCTCCGTCATATCATCTTTGATGGCGCGAGATCTGACCACGATCGAGCCGCCGACCTGCTGCGGTTCACCCGAGACTGTACCCCCCATTCCCTTACCCCGCAAAACCTCGCGCAGATCTTTCTCAATTTAGGAAATCTCGCGGAGAATGACCCCGGTGTTGACGCGTTTCTTGCGAGCGATACGGCGCGCAAAGAGGTCACTCGCCTCGTCGCGATCGGGCGGCGCAAGATTGACGCTTTTGAGCCGCGCAATTTGGCTGAGACATTGCGCGGTTTAGCCTTTATCGGGCGGGGGGATGAGACATTTGCGGAGGCGCTATTCGCGCGCTCGACCGGACTCATCGATGAGTTTTCAGCGACCGATCTCGTGACCGTCCTGGGCGCAGCCCGCCTCCTCGATTTCGACAAAGGGAATTTTTTAGACGGCGTAAACAGAGTACTCGCCGAAAACTTTCACGAATCTGACTTTAACAATCTAGAGCTTGCCCTCGGAGCCCTCTACCTCGCCAACCTCGACCAGTCTGAGACAGCAGCCGCGCTCGGGGAGCGTGCTCTTCAGCGGCTCGATACCCTTGAGACTCGGCACATTGGGATGCTGGCGGCGGCGTTTCAGAAGCTGCCTCGGCTGCCGATCGATTACTGTTTTAATCTTGCAGGGGAGCTCCTGCAGCGGATTAAGAGCGAGCCCGAGGCGATTCCAGCACGGGAAGCGGTGGAGATAATTGAGCTTCTCGGCCGCCGCGAGGCGCGACACGACAGATTTATAGCGGCTTTTTGCGCTGAATACCGGTCACGGCTCCCCGATTTTTCGACGGAAGAGATCCGAGAAACGGCGCGGGGGCTGGCGATCCTCCAGGAGAACAATCCGGTATTTTTTCGTGAGCTCGGCGAGGCGGCGCTCCGGCGTCTCGATGATCTTGATGCGGTCGATATCGCGGTGATCGCGTGGGCTCACACGAGCCTCGGGATCCGGAACGATGGACTTTTTAACCGTCTGGCTGGTGCAATGAATGGGCGGTACTCCGAGCTATCTCCAGGATCGGCAGCCAGCCTTGCGTGGGCGTATTCGCTCCTCGGCAATCCGGTGGGACGGAGCGTCGTGGCGAACGCAGGACGGGTATTACGCGCCCAGGACCATGAGGTTTTTCACGCTCGGCAGCTGCATATCGCTGAGGTCGCGGTTGGGCTCGTTCCGCCGGGGAGGTGCCCCGACGTGATCGCGGAGCACGCTCGAGACGAGGACCGGTCGGGAGTCCTGAATGGATTCGAGTCGGCTGTTTGGGAGGCGATTCGGCGGCTCGATATCAAAGGGCTTACCGCGGAGCCATTTCAAGTAGTCGAGGGGCTTCGCCCCGACTTTGTGATCTCGTATGGGGAGCGTCGTATCGTCCTTGAGTGTGATGGAGCGCGGTATCACCTCAACTCAAGCGGTGAAATGCGCGGAAACGACAAACTTCAAGATCTGGTCTTCCAGCGGTGCGGCTATGAGGTAGTGCACATCCTCGATCACAATTTTATCGGTCTATCTCTCGTCGAGCGGGAGAGATACCTTCTCTCCCAATTAAAGCTCGGGGCGATCTCGTAGCGCGCAAAAAGATCGATGGCAGCTGCGGCTGACAGCGGCTGCATTCGGCACCGTGTGCGCCGAGGGGCTGAACCCACCGGACGAATGGCGTCCCATCTCTCTCGTCTGTAATCTTGTCGGAGCCGATCATGCGGAGGATCGCGCGGCGCTCAACTGCCTGAACTTTCCGTGAGCTCGCGCTGAGAGAACGAACCATCGGGGTAAAGTTCAAGGCGATAAACCGCCTCAACGGCGCTGCGCGGGAGGGGGCTATAGAGATGGGGAAAGAGCTCGTCGTGAGCCGGTTCAAGACGGAGCGATTGCGTAATATGCCCCACCTGTATCTTCAGCAAGACGAGATCGGTGCGGCCGCTAAAATAGCGTCTGAGTGTGCCCGCGACCTGAGCTTCGGTTGAGCAATGGATAAATCCCTCGGCGGCAAGCGACTCCGGTGAGTAGGCGCCGACCCTCACGGCGCGTTCCCACGATGCCTCGTCGGTAATGTGATAGATATATTCCATCGTCAGCTACGCAGCGGCCCTACCGAGGAGATGGCGCAGCGCCCCTTCAAGTTCGGGAAATAAAAAGCGGTATCCAGACTCTATAAGGCGGCGTGGCAGCACGCGGGTGCTTGAGAGGAGTGCTTCCTCGGCCAATTCTCCGAGTGCCAGCATGAGTATACTTCGCGGGACCGGAAAGATCGCTGGCCGGCGCAGCACGTGGGCGAGGGTCTCGGTAAATTCCTGATTCGATACCGGGTTCGGTGCGGTGACGTTGATAGCGCCCCGGAGGTTGAGGTCGTGCAGCGCAGCGTATATCGCCCCGAGCACATCATCGAGAGCTATCCAGCTCATAAACTGCGTCCCTTCCCCGAGTCGTCCGCCGAGCCCGAGGATAAATGGGGGAAGCATCTTGCGAAGCGCACCTCCTCGAGCGCTCAAGATTATGCCGAAGCGCAGGCAGGTAACCCGCATACCGAGTCGCTCCGCGCCAAGCGCGCTCTCCTCCCACTCCGTCGTGAGGTCGGCGAGAAAACCGGTGCCGTTTGATGATTCCTCCTCGAGAAACTCTTCACCGCGGTCTCCGTAGATTCCGACAGCGCTTGCCGAGATAAACGTGGCGGGTGGAGCCTCGCTTTGACTGAGCGCCTCGATTAAAAATCGGGTTGAATCGATACGGCTCGAACGGAGCCGCGCCTTTTGGAGCGCGCTCCACCGTTTTCCCGCGATATTCTCCCCAGCGAGGTGAATCACCGCATCGAAGCCAGCGAGCTTCTCCCGCTCGATCGAGCGGGAAGCGGGATCCCATGATATCTCATGTGGGGAGCGGGCAGCGCGGCGCACGAGGGAGAACGGCGCATGTCCGAGAACCGAGAGGAGTCCGGAGAGCTCCGAACCGACAAGCCCGCTCGCGCCGGAGATAAGGATCTTGAGGGGGCGGGGTGAGGGGTATGCTCGTGCAAGAGCGAGATCATTTGTCGTAATCGTGTGCCGATAGGCAAAAAGCCCGGCAAGTTTCTTACGAACAAGCCACCCACCAAAGAGCTCTCCGAGGGCTCCGCCCGGAAGGGCGTATTCAATCGTATCATCGAGGACCGCACCCCCAGTTTCGCCGGGGAGGATCGAGTGGGTATGACGCCACGAGCGAAACGGTCCCGCCGCCTGCACATCACAGAACTGTTTCCCCTCGATGTAATCGCGGTGCTCCAGATGCCAGGGAAGGGTAAAACTTCTTAGCGGCCCGGGGCCGATCGGCACCCCGAGTTCAACCCGGGCACCGTCTCGAATGCCACCGGTCGCGGAGCGAACCGTCACCGGGTCGAACGGGGGATTAAGCCGTTGAAAGGCGCCGGGGCGCTCGTGCCACCGAAAGAGCTCCTCCGGCGTGCAGTCGATCGCGACCCGTTTTGAAAACGTTTGAACCATCGTGGTTCTTTGCGATCTCTTTAGGCGAAGATTTTTTTGACGAGGTCGCTTGCGGTGCGTCCGTCGTACTGCCCAGCGTATCGCTCTTTTAGGATCTTCATCACACCCCCCATGTTGAGTGAAGGATCGCTCCCACGGAGCTCGGTGACGATTGCGGAGAGCTCGTCTGCTGAGAGTTGGCGGGGGAGAAACACCTCGATAGTCTGGATATCCACGTTAAGTGCGGTGATAAGCTCGGGGCGATTAGCTTTCTCGGCGAATTCGATCTCTTCCCGTCGCTTTTTGATCTCCCGCTGAAGAACTTCAAGGATACCGGCGTCGGGCCGCGGCTCGACCTTTTTCTCCATCTCCTCGTATTGAATCGCTGCTAAGATCCCCCGAATCGTATCAAGTTTCGGTTTATCCTTCGCGCGCATCGCGTCTTTCATCGCCGCTTGCAGCTGGGCCTTCATCGTTCGCCTCCGTGCTTTATAGTGAGCTTAAGCCTTTGTATCCTCGCGGTAGTCGCGCATGAATCGCTCGAGTTTTCTCGCGGTCTCCGCGCTGATGAGGTGCTCGGTCTTGCATGCGTCGATCTCCGCTTGCTCGGCGCTTACCTTTAACACCTCGGTGAGGAACCGTTCAAAGATCTGTTTGCGGGCGATCACCCCCTTGGCAAGCGACTCTCCCGCTTCGCTCAAGGTGAGGAACCGATTCTCATCCTCGATGATCAGTCCCTTCGACTTGAGGCTCTTTAAGTTGGTCGAGGCGCTTCCAGTCGTAATATTGAGGTGCTTCGCCACATCAGTGACCCGGGCGTAGCCCCGCTTCTCCTTGAGTTCGAGGATCGCAAGGAGATGGTGAGCCGCGCTATGGGTTATGTTGTTCTCTTCGAATTGCTTCCACACGTCGTGCATCGGGGACTCTTGTTTATGGATTTGTTGAGTTTTTTAATCATATTTGCAGGTGCTTGCTATGTCAAGCAAATGCCGCATTTTGGACTATCGAAGAGCCTGAACTAATCCCAATGATTTCAAGTGTCTGTGTTTGTTTGGCTGTGCCGACCGCGCCGAGCTTTGACCTTTAGGGGCGTGGTTGGTAAGGTCTCGACCAGGTTCTAGTCCCTCGTTTCGGTACGTAGTTTGAAGAAAATTTTCTTCTTTTTGGTCGGTTGTCTCTTAAGCCTCGGGGGCTTCGGAACGACTGTGGCCAACGGACTGGAGAAACCGGGGGAGGAGCTCGTTGAGGCTGGGCTGGCGCTCCGACAAGGGGAAAAGGTCGACCTCGACCTCGTTTTTACCAACTCTAAGGGGGAAAGGGTGAGGTTCGGTGACCTCTTTGCCCCCCGTCGCCCGGTCGTCCTAATCCCGGCTTACTATCACTGCCCCCGATTATGCGGACTGGTCCTCGATGGGGCTGTAAAGCTTTTAAACGAGTTAGAGTTTGCCCTCGGGGAGGACTATCAGGTTGTGACCCTCAGTTTCGACTCAACCGAGGGGCCCGAACTTGCCGAGAAGATAGCCCAGAAGTACCGGGGTAAGTTTAAAACACCGGATGATGCTGCTCGGGGGTGGCATTTCCTCGTTGGAGAGCCCGCTCCGATTAGAACGCTTATGGAGAGTGTGGGGTTTCGCTTTCGGGAAGATAAAGGGGAGTTTGCTCACTCGGCTGCACTCATATTATTGACACCTCAGGGGGAAATTTCACAATATTTTACGGGCGTCTCTTATTCCCCCCGTGATTTTAGGTTGGCGCTCGTGGACGCCTCGAAGGGAGCGATCGGGTCGATACTCGACCAGGTCTATCTCTTCTGTTTTCGATACGACCACCTTCAAGGGAAGTACACGTGGGCGGTGTTCAACGTCGTGCGAGCCGTTGGGTTTGCAACGTTGGCAGCGCTCGCGTTTCTTTTCGTTCGCCTTCGGCGGCGAGAGAAGGTGGTGGCCACGGCGGTGTAATTTTTGGTTGAGCAACGCTTGCCCCGTGGGTGAAGCGCTGAGTTGAGCAGTTAAAAGGGAACTACCGAATGTTTCGTTACCTACCTGAGCAGGCCTCTGAGTTCGCCCCCAACGCGGACTGGTTACATAACCTGATTACCGATATCTCGGTCTTTTTCACGGTGGCGATCGTCGGGACGATGATCTACTTCGCCATTCGTTACCGCCAGAAAGACGGGGTGGATCACGACACGCCGCAGATTAAGGGGAGCCACCTCCTTGAGATCGTTTGGACCGTCGTCCCGACTATCATCTGTATCTTCGTCGCCTACTACGGTGTGGTCTACTACCGCGATATGCGTGTAGTGCCGAAGGACGCCCTCACCATTAACGTATGGGCGCAGAAGTGGTACTGGACCTTCGAATACGAGAACGGCAAGACCACGAAGGGGGAGCTCGTGATCCCGGTCGATAAGCCGGTGAAGCTCGTTATGAAGTCGCGTGACGTGCTCCACAGCTTCTTCGTTCCGGCGATGCGGGTGAAGCGGGATGCGATTCCTGGCCAGTATACGTACATATCGTTCAAACCGGTGAAGACTGGGGTGTATCAGTCTTACTGCACCGAGTACTGCGGAAAAGACCATTCGGCGATGCTCGCCACCACCCGGGTAGTTTCTCAAGCGGAGTACGACCAGTGGGTGAACGATCGCAGCGAAGAGCTCGCGTTAATGGCGCTTAAGCCGGAAGATCAAGGCAAGAAGCTCTACACCGCCAAGGGTTGCAACGCGTGCCACAGCCTCGACGGCTCGCGGGTGGTTGGCCCATCGTTCCTGAAGCTTTGGGGACGTAAAGAGAAGATGGCGAACGGGCAGGAGCTTGAGGTCGATGAGAACTATCTCGCGGAGTCGATCTTGAATCCGAACGCGAAGATCGTGGAAGGGTATCCCCCGAATATTATGCCGAGTTATGCGGGCCAATTGAGCGACGCTCACGTCAATCAGCTCATCGCGTTCATCAAGACGGTGGACGGCTCCGCGCCGATAGCGGTTCCTGCCGCAGCTCCCGCCGCAGCGGCTGCGCCCGATCCGGCGCTCGCGGCTATGTCGCCGGTTGAGCGGGGTAAGAAGTGGTACAACGAAAAGTTGTGCGTGACCTGTCACTCCCTCGACGGCTCAAAGCTCGTCGGCCCCTCCTTCCTGGGGATCTACGGGGGACAGCGCAAAATGGCGGATGGTTCGGTCGTAACCGCTGACGACGCGTATATCAAGAACTCGATTTTGAACCCGATGGCTCAGGTCGTTGAGGGGTATCCGCCGGCGATGCCGGGTGGTCTCCTCACCGAGGAGCAGATCCCCGATATCATCGAATTTCTTAAGACCGTTAAGTAAAGGGTAAGAGGAGCGCGCTATGAGTGGTACTTCCGCAAAGGCTCTCGAGATTAACGCCTATCCCAGCACGGGAAAGAACTATCTAAACGAAAAGACCGGTCTGTGGTCGTGGCTCTCTACCGTTGACCATAAACGGATCGGGTTGATGTACCTCTTTACGATCACGATCTTCTTCTTCGTGGCGGGAGTTGCGGCGCTCATCATGCGTACCGAGCTCGCGAATTCGGGACAAGATATCATCACCCCGGAGCAGTACAACGTGCTCTTCACCCTCCACGGGGCGATCATGATCTTCCTTTTCATCGTCCCGGGTATCCCGGCGACGATGGGAAATTTCCTCCTGCCGCTTATGATCGGGGCGAAGGACGTGGCGTTTCCTCGCCTGAACCTCCTGAGTTACTACATCTATGTGGTCGGGGCGGTCATGGCGCTGGTGGCACTCTTAAACCCTATCGATACAGGGTGGACCTTCTACGCGCCGTACAGCCTCCAGACCGGCTCGGGGGTCGTCCTCATGACCGGCGCGGCGTTCGTACTCGGGTTCTCCTCGATCCTCACCGGTCTTAACTTCGTCGTGACGATTCATAAGCTTCGCGCCCCTGGGATGACCTGGGATCGCTTGCCGGTGTTCGTGTGGGCGACCTACGCCACCGCAGTTATTCAGACCCTTGCGACCCCGGTGGTTGGTATCACCCTTCTCATGCTCATCATGGAGCGGGTGATGGGGGTTGGTGTTTTCGATCCGAACCTTGGGGGAGATCCGGTTCTCTTCGAGCACCTCTTCTGGTTCTATTCGCACCCGGTGGTGTACATCATGGTGCTGCCGGCGTTCGGCGTCGTGGGTGAGATCATCCCGGTCTTCTCCCGTAAGCCGATATTCGGTTACAAAGCGGTGTGTTACGCCTCGCTCGCTATCGCGCTCGTCGGCTTTTTC
>JBJOHD010000039.1:0-5227 GCA_046047875.1 Pseudomonadota bacterium
AAGGCGGAATTTTTCGATATACTCGGGCTCTTAAACGGCTTTTCACTCTCTCATCGGAGACCTCCGCTTATGTTTAAGAACGATCGTGCACTTGAAGATGTGATGTGTCCCTCCCTTGCGCGAGCAGCGCTCAGCCAGGAAAGCGCGATCAAGATATCCCCCCTCGGTCAACTCGAAGATATCGCGAACGATCTATCGAAGCGCTTCGCTGAGTTGACCCCGGGGCAAACATCCCCCGCGGAGTTCTCGTGCCAATTAGCGACGATCCGTCAACCGCTCTTAGATGCGGTAAACGCCGTAGCAGCGAATCCGGAGTCGGTCCTGTCGGCGTACCGGCTTACCGATCAGGGCTTCGATCAGGTGTGGGGTAAAGCGTTAAAGGTCGTGGAGACTCTCGACACCGTGCTTTTAAAGAGCGAGTTTAACTCAGGCGCCCACTTCGCCCCTCTCCACGCCGCGGCGCTCGACCTCGCAATGGAGATCACCCGAACGAGCGCGCGTATTGAGTCGTATCGTTCCGAGCAACACAAGATAAGCCGGCAGCTCCTTGAGGATTCGGGGGAGATAAGCGGGACCGAGGCACGAAACAGGAGTCACTCTCTCCCGAACCTCGACGACCCGAGCGACGATACCGCCTACACCGTAAGAGGACTCTAACCCGATCCTCCTCGAGCACAGCGCTGTCACCGCCAATAGGCTCGGCTCTTTTCTTCGTGCTCCAAAATCAGGGGAGAGCAGGCACGCTCTCCCCTCTCGGCGTTCTAGAACCGATCGGGGAGCTGGAATCGGCTCCTTCGGATTAACTCCGGAGCAAAGCGGCGGCGCGACACCGTGCGTCGAACCGGAGCCTCTCTAGCACCGTTTTTTAAAAGCGATTGCCCCTCCCCTGGGAGTGCAATCACCATATCCCATTGATCTTAGTAAAGTTATTCACTTCTGATCACTTGCCTCACCAAGCGCATCTCCGCCATAACATAGAGGATGGAACTTTCACGACCCGATAAGAACTACCGGGCATTAGAGCGACTCGCCGCCGCCACGCGGGAGACCTCCGACCTCAAGGGGGTGGCCACCGACGCCGCTATTCAGGCAGCGCTCTTGGAGGCGGATCTAACCGGCAAGGCGGGACGGAGACCGGCTATTTCGATCGGAGAGGCCCACGAGCTCACCCTACCGAGCCACGTGCGGGAATCGGTGAAGGAGCTCCTCTCACCCCATGGGTATCGCCCGGAGGGGGTCCTGACGCTGCCAACCGATCGCCCGTTACAGGAGAGAGAGTTTCAGGAGCTCAAGGACTACTTCGCACTCTCGTATGAGCACCCCGGTGTAGTCGACCTTGAACGGGTCGAGCGAATTTTTCCGAACCAGAGATTTTATCACGCTACGAACGCCCTATCGTTCGCCCTTCACCGCGAGATCGGGTGGCTCTCCCCAGAGGACATCGCCTGCGTTGCTCAAGATATCTGCGGACTCAAAGACTACCTGGAGATAGATCCGGGATTCTTTGTTGGCAACGATCTCTCCTGGGTTGCGGGGTACGCCCTCCCGTGGGCGGACGACCGCCCCAGCGACCTCTTAAAAGTACTTAAAATCGACACCAAAGATCCTACAGTGCGTCGGCTTATGAATACCGGACTACTTCTCGAGATCGACCTCGCCGATTTTAGAAAACAGCTTCCCGATACCGGAAGCTTTGTCGTCCGTCAGGGTGATATCAACCGAGAGCGGACGGTGTTCGAGGTAATCGCTCCGATTGCACCGATGAAGATCGAGGTCCGAGCGACTATAGATTTTAACGGTCGGTGAGGCTCCTGCTGTCTTAAGAGCCGTGATCCCCGGGAAGAGTCAGGGAACACGGGCACCGTGACGGTGCCCGCATGGGATGGGAGCTCGGGCCCCCCGTCATCAGGCCCTATTCAGTCATTCCAGGCATCCCCTGCCCGAATTTGGCCATCTGATCGATGTTCATCGTGAAGCCCTCCATGACGATATCTCCGGGCTTCTGGCCCGCCTGACACGGCCCCTGAAACTTAGCACTCATCTTTGTGGTCGAAGCGGTTTGTCCGAGGAACGGGGGTTCGAATTTAGCGTCAATCGTCCCCTCGTATCCGGAATCGAAATTACCTTTGAACTCAGCTTTTGAGATCATCTTTGAGCCGCCAAAGGTGCACTCCGAATCAATCGTATAACCCGACGAGCTCCGCTTCACCTCGTTCTTAGCGCATTTGCCCCCCATCACCCCCTGGCCCATCTCCTGCATCTTCTTGTCGGTGGCGGCATCCACGCAATGATCGGAGCTTTGGGTCTCACCATCGGACTCCACGGTCATCTTCCAAAGGCCCGGCTTCCGGGTCGGCAGATTGTCCGCCTCGACCGACGCCGCAAAAAAGAGCGAAATTCCCAACGCGATAAAGCCAAAACGCATAAGCATCTCCCTCGGGTTAATTTTGCAGTCAAAAAACTAATTTTTAACGGTGTAGAGCTTTCCCTCCCGCGTGAGGTACATCTTGCGCATCTCCTCCTCGGTGAACGGCCGGGAGCCGATACGACCCATCACACTCACCTGATGCCCGGTCTCATCGACCGCACGATCACGATCGAGCCCCTTCGAGACCGCTAGGGCCGTCCCGTGGGTCTGGTGATGCGCGATTACCTCAGGTTTCACCTCAGGCGAGAATCCGTAGTACGCCGGGACCCTGTCGGGATCGGTCAGTTGGAGCACCTTGAGGCCGTTCTTGCCATCGGCGACGTACGCGAAGAGGCTTGCGTTTGTCGAGGCAACCTTGACGTCCCGGGTATCGTTCATCTTCCCCTCGTCGGTGAAGCGCATATACACCTTCGGAGTCTCAGGCTTTTCAATATCGATAATCACCAGTCCCTCAGACCCACCCGCGACGTACGCATAGGTACGCGCGAGATAGATACCGTGGCCATCGATCAGCGGCACCGAACCGCCCTGAACCTTAACCGGCTTTTCCGGATCGGTGACATCGACCACATGGAATCCGTCGTTGTCGGTCACAAAGAGGTAACGGAACTGCAGCGCCGATGCCCGCGGATTATTAAACGGCAGCGTCGCCATCACCCGAGGCTTCAGCGGATCGTTGAGATCCAGGAACACAAGCTTATCGGGGGTCGCAACGTACGCCCGTGCACCACCGAGGACGATATGCTTCGCACCGGTCAGCACCCCTTCCTCGTTCCACGTCGCGGCGCGTTCAAGGAAGTTATTGAGGGGATCTCCGTCTTGGAGGGTATCGACGTTCACGACGATAAGACCCTCTTCCCTATCGGTTATGAAAGCATAGTGGTAAATCGGGTGAAGCGGTGTCTCAAGGTTCTCTTTTAACACCTCACGGAAAGGCGCGACCGGCATATTCGTCGGTAGCGCAAACGAGGTCGCGTTCGGCGAATCGATGTGGGTATCCTGCCCGAGCGGCGAGACCGGCGCGGTCACGATACGCTCAGAGAAGTTCTTATTGGCGATATTCGCCACATCGTATACCCGAAAGCCTCCCTCCCCAGCGGTGGTATAGAGGTATTCACCCCGGAGTTGGATCGTGTTGGTCTCTCCCCCCGCTCCGTGGTGGGTATGGTACTCCTTTAACTCCCTTCCATTCTCCTCGTGGGCCTTATAGAAATCGGGATAGGCGAAACGGTGGAGGAAGCTTCCGATCACCGCTTGGGGCTCGGTCCACTCCGTTACCTGCACCGCAGCGAGACCCGCCTCACCGGTCGCAACCCAGGCGTTATACCCCATGAAGTTGACGAAGTTCGTCCCTTGAAGGAGGAGCTGCGCCATGATCGCGTTGTTATCCCCAGCCTTGGAGACGTGGCAGTCCTCACACAGCTTCGTCTCCTTCGTACGCACCGTATGGGGGAAGTGAGGCGCAAACGCCTGCGAGCTGTGCCCCGACGCCGCGGTCGGTGGCTGCTGGATATAGATCTTATTACGGTTGATATCGGTCGAACTCAAAACAAGCGCGCTCGATGAGCGCACCGGCACGATCTTGAAGTTCTTCGCCGGACCGTGACGACCGATCTGGAACATCTCATCCCGCGCTACCTGCGGGTTATACGTCGCCCAATTGCGGGTGGTCTTCCCGTCGTAATGGTTCGAGTCCTTCTTCCAGTTCGCCTCGATCGGGAGATGGCACCCCGCGCAACTCGTTACCCACGAGCTGTGGCACGCAAAACACGACATATTCTCGTTCGCGTGGGCGAGCACCTTGCTCGGCTCCTTCGCCCCGTCGATCGTCTTCAGATCAACCCAAGCGGCCTCGGTCTTCCCGGCGGGTATACGCCCGACGGTCTTCGCCTTCGCCGACTTCGTATTGTAGTGCGGGCTCTTCGGATCAACGGAGTCTCGCACTTGATCGACCCGCCACTCAAGTCCACGAGTCAAGCTTGAACGCTGGTAGAGATCTCCGTTCCGCCACTGGAAGCGGAGCTCCCCGAACGGCGTCCGCATGAGGCTCAAATCCCGCCCCTTCGACGCCGGGCCGGAGGTGATGAGGGTGGCTTTCGATTGCACCGTCCCGTGACAATCCTCGCACCCGATCTCGACCGCCTGCGCCACCTCGCCGTACATATTCCCGTCGTTGTGGGAATCCTGCTCGAAGTGACAGTCCATACAGTGGAGGCCCTTATCCACGTGGATGTCGGCCATGTGGACCGCCTTCTGGAACTTCTTCGGATCGTTAAAATCGATGACGTTGTCGTCTTTATCGAGGAGACGTCCCTTCCGGTCTTTTTTAAAGATAGCGCGGAAGTTCCACCCGTGGCCGTGGTAATCGGCGAACTGCGTATCCTTCAGCTCAGGGTTAAGCTCACTGACCTTCTTCAGGAAATCTTTATCGGTCCACTTGCCGCGCGCGGCCGCAGCCTCCGGGTTATGATAGTACGACTCAAAGGTCTCCTCGTTGGTCGGATACTTCTGCTGCTCCGGCCACATCTTCGGCGCATCGGACTCGTAGTCCCACATCGTGTAACCGAGGTAGGAGTTCACGAACATATTGGGCTGGTGCATATGACACACCATGCACTGCGAGGTCGGAATCGCCCGGGTGAACTCGTGCTTTAACGGGTGCCCCTCTTCATCTTTGGGAATCGTGGGGTCGACAGTCTGCGTTTTCCCCTCGTGACCGAACTGGGCGTACGGCCCCGAATGCCGCGGGTCGCGATCGTTGGCATACACCGAGTGACACGCCGTGCATCCGCTCGAGCG
>JBJOHD010000040.1:0-4618 GCA_046047875.1 Pseudomonadota bacterium
ACCTTGTTCGGCTTAAACGGGGATTTTCGGTACCCGTAGTTCGAGCTCACCCGCCCGAGCGCCGGAGGGGCGAGCGGGAAGGCACGGAGCGCGCTGATGTACGAGTCGAGCAGGGCGATAAGCTCCACGCTTGAATGGGCGCTCTTCTCGATCTCCCGGCGCATCACCGCGGGGGAGAGCATGGCGAGCGGCTCATCGAGCTGTGCGGAGGTGTCTTCGACACACCCTTCTCCACAGTCCGATTCGGCGCCCCCCACCCCATCTTTCTTGGTAATCACCCCCTTCGTATCGGGGAGACCCAGGGAGCGGGATGCCTCAAGTACGGAGGCGAGCTCTTGGAGCCGCTCCTTTATAGTCCGCTCGTACTGCTCGGAGAGCTCGGTTTTGCTTTTCAGCGACTCGACCTCAAGCCGTAGGGCATCCTTGAGGGTCAGGAGCTCATCTCGCTCCTTCGTCACCTCTTTTAAGAAGAGAAAGTTTTTTGCCCTTAGAAACTGAACCCGGGCGTAATCGCCCGCAGTAAAGGCGACCACGAGCACCAAAAGGCTCGCCGCAAGTAGACCACCGAGGATAAGCCGGGGGGAGAAGCGGAGTTTGCGCACACGACCATCGTGGGGCTGGATGAACCACAGGCAGTAATCTTTATTACCGGTCGTCTTCATAATTTAGTTCCGCCCCCATGGGCGGCGAGCCACATCCCAAGCCGAGCCCCCTCCCGAAAGCCTGAGGCTTACGGAACAACGGGAGCCAAAATTTAAAATGAGCGAAGCGGTTACCGTCCGGGCGGGGTGGGATGACCACCTCATAAAAGCCCTAAGCCGAGTAAAACAGCGTGCTTAGGCTACGCAATACTCCCTATAAAATCAATCCGCAACGCCCCTTCGTCAAAACCCAGCCACTCATTCAACAACCGTCGTTTTAGATGCCAGGAGCTCGCGCGCTGACTCTCGAGCTGCGCTCGATATGTCGTAACCAGCTAACATCCTTGCTATTTCGTCTACTTTTGCCGCCTCGTCGAGGAGCTCGATCCGGCTAACCGCCCTCTTTCCTGAGCTCTTAGTTACCAAGAAATGGGCATCGGCAAGTGAGGCAACCTGGGGAAGATGGGTGATACACAGCACCTGTGAGTCGCGGGAGAGCGCCTTTAACTTCTCTCCTACCGCCCGGGCGACCGACCCGGAGATCCCGGTATCGACCTCGTCGAAAACGAGGATGTTCACCCCGGAGCGGTCCCGGAGCACCTTCTTAAGGACAAGGGTGAGCCGGGAGAGCTCTCCCCCCGACGCGATAAGCTTCAAGGGCTTCACCGGCTCCCCCGGATTGGTAGCGATCAATATCTCCGCCCGCTCAAGTCCGGCGGGGCTCGGTTCCCCCTCCGGAAGGAGGCGCACCTCGATAGCCGCCCCCTCCATCGCTACCTCTTTGAGTTCACTCCGCACATCTTTGGCGAGCCTCACCGCAGCTTTCTCCCGCGAACGGGTAAGCTCTCGGCCTACCCCCGCTAGTTTCTTGTAAGCATCCTCGACCGCCCCCTGAAGATGCTCGATCGAGACCGTTTCGGCGGGGCCGAGCTTCGCTTGGGCGTCGATCAGGATATCGAGGAGCCCGTGGTCGTTGGTGCGATACTTCCGCTCGAGGCGCGCGATCTCGGCGAGCCGCGCCCGAGTGTTCTCAAGCGCCCGCTCATCGACATCAACCCGGCGGATATGAGCGGCGAGGTCGTGTTCAAACTCGATGAACTCGGTGCGAACACCGTGAAAGCGACGGCTCAGATCATCGATATCGGGATCGAACGGAGCGATCCGTTGGAGCTCCGCCGCGATACCGCTCAACTGATCGAGCGCCCCCCCTTCTTGGCCGCACATCTCAGCGATCGCCTGCCCACCCGCGATGATATTTTCGGCGTGGCTCTGTTTCTTCACCTCCGCTTCGAGATCGGCGCGGAGTCCTGCGCGAAGTCCGAGGGGGGAAAGGTCCCGCACGATCTCCTCAAGCTCAGCTTGCCGCGCCGCATCGGTGCGCGCCCGAACTTCAGCGCCCCGGAGCGCCTCCACCGCATCGCGCCACTCACCAAACCGGGCACGATACGTCGAGAGAATTTCGCTGTGACCGGCGAATCCGTCGAGGAGGCTTACATGGTAGGTCGGATCGAGGAGTTTGAGCTGCTGATTCTGACCGCATATATTGATGAGCTTACCCGCGATCTCCTCAAGGAGCCCCACCGTTCCAAGCCGCCCGTTGATATGCACCTTATTCTTCCCCGCCGCCGTCAAGGTGCGAGAGAGAACGAGCTCGGTGTCGTAGGGGAAATTCCCCTTGGCGATATCGGGGAGCGCCGCGACCACCTCGGGGGGAAGCCCGGCGAGATCGAACAACGCGCTTACCTCGAGGCTATCCTCCCCGGTGCGGATAGCGTGGGTCGCCGCCCGTCTGCCTAAAATAAACTCAAGTGCATGCAGCACCACCGACTTACCCGCTCCGGTCTCCCCGGTAAGCACGTTCAGCCCCTCGCCGAACGAGATCGAGCTCCGTTCAACAACCGCAAAATTCGAGATCGAAAGTTCAGTAAGCATCGGCTACTCCGGTCGGTTACGGATCCCCCAGTTGAGCTTCGTGCGCAGGATATCGAAATAGCTCTTCCGGGGGGACTTCACAAACTTCACGGTGTTCTTTGCCTTCGTGATCCGAACCACATCGCCGGAGCGGAGCTCAACGTTGTCTTGACCATCGATCATCAAAAACACCCGCCCCTCGTAGGCGGGTACACTGACGCAAAACGCCGAGTCGAGCGGCAGGATAAGGGGTCGGCTCGTAAGGGAATGGGCGCAGATCGGGGTAACGAGCATCACCGCCAGCGAGGGATGCACGATCGAACCACCTGCCGCGAGAGAGTACGCCGTTGACCCGGTCGGAGTAGCGGCGATGAGCCCATCGCACCTCAGCCGCATAATCTCCTCGTCGTTCACCGCGATATCGAGATCAAGGAGTCGGGCTCGCGCCCCCTTTTGAACAACCGCATCGTTAACCGCCTGCGAGGAGAAGATCGCTTTACCATCCCGCCACACCTCGGCGAGGAGCATACTGCGGGTACCGATCGCAGCTGAGCCGGCAAGGACCGACTCAACGGTGGAAAACAACTCCTCCGGGGTCACCTCGGTGAGAAAACCGAGATTTCCGAAATTCACCCCCACTAAGGTCGGAGAGCTCTTGTCGACGTAACGCCCGACCCCGATAAGTGTGCCGTCGCCGCCGAGGATGACGATCGGATCGGCCTTATTCGCCAGCTCCGCAGCGCCGATCCCCTCAGCCAGCCCTAAAAGTTTGGCGGTTTCGACCTCACACACCACGGTGTGCCCCCGCGGGACTGCCCACGCGATGAGCTCTTGCCCCAACGTCTTCGCCCGCTCGATCCCGCCACGAATCGCTAATCCGATAGTTGCCATAGTGCTTAACGCCCCTCCCCCTGCTCACCTCCGATCGGAAGCGGCTCACGCTCCGATGGTTCCGAATTCGCTCCCTCGCCGACGAGGATCCGCTTATAATCCTCCTTTATGACCTCCTTGGTCCGGTACTCACGCCCCGCCACCGCAGCGGCGAATCGGCCCGGACCCGCCGCAATCGAATCGTACGCGTCCCGATAGGTCGTCCCCTCCTCGTCTGGGAGAGCGTCGGCGACCGTGAGCGGCTCGTAACCGCTCAGCGAAAGGGCGGCGTTCCCGATAAGGTATATCGCGTACGGCGGAAAAAGCAGGACCCCACCGATATTCATCGCGGTCTCCCCCACCCCTTGGCCGTACAACCAATTCGACCCCATCTGCCCCAAGAGCTCCTCGCTCTCCTCCGGAGAGAGCTGTTTCCCCTTCGCCGCCTGGAGCACCGGATCGGGCTCCGCTTTTTTCTTGAGGGTGCATCCCGCAACTCCAACGAGGATCGACACCGCGCCGATGGTAACAGCGAGCAACGAACCACAGATGCGACGGAGTTTGAGCATACTCGTTGACGGATAGCGGCACCCCGCCGATAGGCCGGGTTACCAGCTCAGGGGCTCACCCAATACTATCGGGCGAACCGACACTATGTTGCCCCAAAAGACACCACCTCGAAAGGAGAAACCGGCGTGGTGCAGCTAGCGTAGAAGGCTCTCGATACGGGCGATCGCATCGGGGGAATCCCACTCACGGGGGCCGATAATCCGGACGGTGGGAACCCCGTCCTCAGGGTCCGGTATCATAACGAGCTTACCGGCGCGGTCGATGACGAACGATTCGGGTACACCGTTGAGTTTATAGCGGGATTTGACCTCGCCCGCGGCATCCACCACGAGGGGGAACGTAAGTCCATATTTTCGCTGGAACTCCCCGAGGCTTTCCGGCTGATCATCCACCCCGACACCGAGGATCACGAAACCCCGATCCTTCAACCGCGAGTAGAGCCGCTCCATCGCCGGGAGTTCGGCGATACACGGGCTGCACCACGAGGCCCAGAAGTTGACCAGAACCACCCGGCCTTTGAGGTCGGAGAGCTTGAGGGTCTCGCTCCCCCCCCCGGAGATCGTTGGGAGAGAGAAGTCGGGGGCGAGGTCGCCGGGGTAGAGCCCGGTCTCGCTCCGGCGGCTGCA
>JBJOHD010000041.1:0-9000 GCA_046047875.1 Pseudomonadota bacterium
CGCCCAACGACCCCACCCAGCTCCAAATCCGCTGCACTAAGGAGAAGACTCGAGGGAACGACATCGAGTTTATCCGAGCGATGCAGGGTAACCTCCTGAATAGTCTTATGCCCTTTCAAGACATCGTAGACCGTGAACTCCGGAACCGGAGCCCCGTCCTCTATCCCTTGAGAATCCTCCTTCGGCCCCAGCCCCAGGTGGGTAGTCATATTCGCTTGGGCGTCGATATCGATAAGGAGAACTTTCTTACCCTTCTCGGCAAGCGCCGCACCGAGATTAACCGATGTGGTGGTTTTG
Organism: Pseudomonadota bacterium; assembly: GCA_046047875.1. Taxonomy (GTDB): domain Bacteria; phylum Bdellovibrionota_C; class UBA2361; order UBA2361; family UBA2361; genus JBILDU01. The sequence continues at coordinate 298 of JBJOHD010000041.1, forward strand.
CCGACCCCGCCTTTCTGATTCACGACTCCGATGACCATGCTCACAACGATAAATCTCCTGAGTAACGTGATTCGAGGTAAAGAAACGACATCGAAAAGCTCTGTCAGAGTGGATTTAAGCCCTAAAAACGGCCCTAAAATACTTTAAGGCGCTTATAGTAAAATCGACCCGACGCCCTAATCTGTCAAAAAAAGGGGACGAGATCCAGATCAAAGTGGCTCTCTTTTGCCCCGTTCATCGTGAATCGACGAAAATATCTCCCCGCCTTTTTTACGCCGATGCCCGATAAGACCCACCGCGGGACACGGGCCTTGCACCTCAGATCGATCGTGATCGATCTGGGGAGAGAAACGGGGTAGGGGAGCTCCGAGGACGTCGTGCCCCCGGGTAAGAATCCGCCCCTTTCGTGATCCGGGGATAAACGCAATCGTGCACCGGGACTAACTATTCACGCGCACCGAGGTAAATACTGGCTGCTTCGGGGTAAGAAAGCTCGCGCACCGACCTAAGGACTATCGTGCGCTAGGGTAAGTTTTGTCGTGTTATCACATAAATATACACAGATAACATACTGGAATCGCTTGATTTAGCCTCCGCTTACTTTAAACTATGTAAACTAAATACTCGTTGTTTAACTAACTAAAAGTAAGTAGCTTCTTTTTTATCTTTTTTAAGAGTTAGCTGTTACCTCAATGACTCAGCAAAACCTCATAGCTCCCCAGCGGATAAGTTCCCGGGACGAGATGAACCTCGCTGAGTTTCCCCTAACAGTGCTCTCCACCCGGGCAAATCCGGGACTTAAAACTCTAGAGTTCACCGACCATATACGGGGCAAGAACGGAGAGCTACTCGAGCGAAAGTGGATAATTACCGGCGCGGATAAATTTGGTCTGCCCACTTCCTCCGATGACGAAGTCCTTTTAGGACTCCTCAAACTGACCGTTGATGATGGATTTCGCGATCGGAAAATCTACTTTACCCGCTACGAGCTTTTAAAGATCTTACGGTGGACCACCGAGGGGCGTAGTTACTCCCGCCTCCAAAAGGCGCTCGATCGCTTGAGCGGTGTCCGCATAAAAGCGACGAATGCGTTTTACGATAACGAATCGAAGTCTCACAGCACCCGTAACTTCGGCATCGTTGATGCCTATGAGATCAACGATGGCCGCGATACCTCACCGAAACCGAGCTTCTTCATCTGGAGCGAGGTACTTTTTAAATCTTTTCAAGCGGGATTCATCAAAAAGATAGACCTCGAGTTTTATCTCGATCTGCAAAGCGCCGTTTCAAAGCGGCTCTATCGCTACCTCGATAAGCATTTTTGGTATAAAGCTCGGGTGCAGGTGAACCTTTTCACCCTTGCGCATGAGAAGATCGGGATCTCACGTAACTATGCGTACGCAAGTTCGCTTCGTCAGCAACTCGACCCCGCTGTTGAGGAGCTTGTAAAAACAGGCTTCCTCGGAGGGTGTGAATACATCGGTAAGGGAAAGAACACCGAGGTCGTTTTCTTTGCAGCCAGCGCTAAGCCCCGCGTCTCGGCAGGGCAGGGTGCTCGCGCCCCGGAGGTACTCTCCGCGGAGCCTGAGAATGAGAGGCCGATTCGGGTGACAGCAGCGCCCGCATCCCTTGATAATCGGGTTGCGGCTGACCTCGTGGCGCGGGGACTTCGCCAATACCAAGTCGACAGGCTCTTAAATAATCGCTCACCGGAGCAACTAGAGCGAATCAGCAAGATCGTCGAGCATTACGATCTCCTTCGCTCTACAAATAGCCCCCGAATCAGCAAGAGCCCGATAGGATTCCTCTACCGCGCGGTGGAGAACCCCGAGGCGTTTGTCCTCCCGAACGAGGGGGGGAAGCCTGAACAGGTCGATCTCAATCTCTCGGGAAAAGCGGCGTTGCCAAAACCGCGGAGTGGGGGAGGGGAACGCCCGAGTCACCCCTCCCACGAGTCGGAGTACCTGGTCGCGCGCAAGCGGGAGCTTGTACGGCTTCGTGAAACCGTCGAGCCCGATCTTCTCGGAAAAATTCGTAGCGACGTCGAAAAAGCGCTTGTGAAGCTTAAAGGAAGCATCTCTCCCGCCCGATTTGATCAAGCGGTGAGCCACGCGGTAGACGAAAAGCTCGCCAAACTCTTCGCTCTCCCCAGCTTCGAAGAGTGGCTTTTACGACGAGCGGACGATTCCGATGATGATGGTGAGTGAGATAGCGCCGTTTGAGCCGCGGCCAACGTGTTACACCTGTTTCCGTCCCGAAACCCATTGTGTTTGTAACCTCGTGAGTCCTTTTCAGGCCCACACCAACATCCTCCTTCTTCAACACCCCCACGAACGCAAAAAGTATTACTCCACCTCAAAGATCGTCAATCGAGCGGTAACAAACCTCCGGATGGTGCGTGGGCTCGAGTTCTCCCCGGGGTATATTGAAAGTCTGCTTGTGGGGCAAAATCCGTATCTTCTGTTTCCAAGCCGTACTGCGGTAGATTGCGCTGAAGTTGCTCTCGATGATTCGAGCACGGTGATCGTACTCGATGGCACGTGGGATGAGGCGGGGAAGATCTTGTTCCGAAACCCACAGCTACGAAACCTGCCGTGTTTGACCTTCAAGTCTCCGCTGCGCTCGAATTATCGTATCCGAAAGCAGCCCAAGGAGAATTACTTAAGCACCCTCGAGTCGATAGCTTATCTGTTGAAGATCAATTCCGAAGCGCGTGGCCTCACCGAGGCGACCGCAAACTACGATCGCCTCCTCGAGGGGTTCGATAGAATGGTGACCCAGCAGCTACAGTATTTCCCCCGAATGGGCGCAAATCGGGTGCGAGGCAGGGGACGGGAGCGGAGCGCGGCGTGATCGGTACGGGATGTTTCCCCCGTTCGGTTGCTAATCCGATTCCGAGTCCTTTTCTGTTGACTGCTTCAAAGGGTATCTCTATTGTATCGGCCATGGTGTTTTTCTCCAGCTCAATCCGTTCTCTCTCCCGTTGGTGGGCCTAAGGCCCAATCATCCTCCTTGCCCTTCGGGCAAATTAAATCCGCTGAATATCTTTTAACTTAGACCAACCGCGCTGAGCTTTTTTAGCGCGCGTTGGAATATCGAGAAGGGTGCCTTTATGCGCACAGACGATACCTTTACGCTTTTTGATCTCCGGGTCGAAGTAACCGGCAACCAATCCGAGATGGTGTGTAGCCATACGGTCGGGGATTACTTCCTCGTCCACGGGGAGAATCTGATTTTCCCTGAGCAGCATTCATTTTCGATGTACGCGCTCGCCGCGGTACTCCCGCTCTTACCCGCGAAACAACGCCCCACAAGCCTAAACGATTGGATGACCACCGATCACGTGATCGCGTGCCCCGATCCCTATTGCGGTGGGCGCTTTAAAATCGTGCGCACCGGTGTGCGTGAATTTCGGCACCACGAGGTTACCCGGGTGCCCCTTAGTAAAGATTAACGAATATGTTCCAGAATCCGATCGAAACACGTGGTAAACCGTCTATTAGCCCGGCGAAAGAGGCTTTGAACTCCCTTGAGCGAGCGGCGCTGACCACCCCCGAGCTCTCCGAGCGGGGGGAGCTCATTGACGTTGCTCACTCAGTTGTGCTGAATAACCGCGGGGGGCTCGATGACCTCCTTGAGTTTGGAAGCGAGGGGCTTAAAAAGCGCGCACTCCTCGATCTTGTCGTGTTACAGCGGGCGATTGAGGTCGGGAGCGGCTCTCCGCCCGAGCCCTTAAAGGATGCGATCTCCGATTTCGCTCGCGACCTTCGGATGGTTCCGGCGCTTAATTATGAGCTCATTATCCTTGCTAATCCCCCCGATGCGGTACGGACATTCACCGCAGGAGCAACCGGGGAGGTGGAGCGGAGCTTTTATCTCGGGCATCAGGAGATCGAGGCGCGATTTGAGGAGCTTTGCCTTACCCTCACTCGCGCACGGGATCTACTTGAAGGGGGCAATAAAAGGGGAGGGCTATTACTCGTGGAGCACGGACGCGATATCCTCGCCGAGGCGACCCGGGAGTTTCACGAACGGTTCGCTGCAATGAGCCCCGAGGCGTTTAATAACTTCCGGATCTTCCTGACGGGCGCCCAAGGATACGAGGGACCGAGCGGACTCCATTCAGCGACCGTGCATGCGAGCCGCTTTCTTATCTTCGGCGATGCGCTTAACTTTCGCGCTGACTTCATTGAACGGCACCGACCGTATTACCCGACCTGCCACGCCGAAATACTGGAAGAGGGGTTAAACGCCGTCAGGGATGGGCGAGCCCTTGTCGACCTCGCGCGGGCCTCCTCAGACCCCGAGGTCCGCCGTGGGGTCGGGGAGCTTGCTGAAGAGATGCGCCTTCACACTACGAAACATTTCGCGGTGGTGAAGCGGATGCTCTCCGACCTTTCCGGACTCGGCACGGGGGGACAGCCGATGGGGGCTTTCTTACGCCAGGCTGTTGATAAGATGAAGGAGGTAAGCGATGAACTTGTTCGATAATCGTGCGGTAAACCGACGGACCGAAGTCTTTTCCACCACTCCCGTTGTGGTCGGATGTTGGCAGCTCGCCGGTGGACACGGCGCTCTTTCAGAGAGCGAGGTGGCGCACCACCTCCACCGCTCGCTTGAGCTCGGGCTCACCGCATTCGACTGCGCCGATATCTACACCGGGGTTGAGGAGCTGCTCGGTCGGTTTATCGGGGACCTTCGTCGTGAGGGATCCTCGATGCTCTCGAACCTCCGGATCCACACGAAATTTGTGCCCGATCTCGATAGTCTCGCGACTATCGAGAAGAAAGATGTAGAGGCGATAGTCGATCGGTCGCTGCGGCGCCTCGGAGTAGAAACCCTTGATCTGGTGCAGTATCACTGGTGGGACCTCTCGGTACCCCGGTACGTGGAGGTCGCAAGTTACCTAAATGAACTTCGAATCGCGGGGAAGATCCGTCACCTGGGACTTACGAACTTCGCTACCTCCGAGGTGCGTGAATTCGTGGGGGCGGGGATCCCTATCGTTTCAAACCAAGTTCAGTACTCGGTGCTCGATCGCCGTCCCGAACGGGAGCTCGCTCCCTTTTGCGAGGCACACGGGATAAAGCTCCTTTGTTATGGGGCTACAGCGGGGGGATTTCTCGCAGCGCGGTATCTAGATGCTCCGGAGCCGAAGGAGCCGTTTGAGAATCGTTCGCTCTTGAAATATCGGCTTATTATCGAAGAGTGTGGGGGGTGGGGGAGCTATCAGCGGCTACTTCGTGGGCTGAACGAGATCGCTCACGCCGAAGGGATGGAGCTTGCTGAACTCGCCCAAAGCTTCGTGCTCACACGCCCCGCGGTGGGGGCGGTAATCGTGGGAACGCGGAGTGCCAGGCACCTTGAGAGTAATCACCGCCTTCTCTCGGAGCGCTGCTCACGCGCCGCAACCGAGCGAATCGAGGGTCTTTTAGCTGAGCTTTTCCCGGTACCAGGCGAGGTCTATGCCCTTGAGCGTGACCGTACCGGGCGGCACGGGAGCATCATGCGCTACAACCTCAGTCGCGGTTCGTAGCACCTAAACAAAGAGGGAAGCGGCGAGGTATTTTTACTTTTGAACCATACGGGTGTGTGTTATACCCCTCCTCACCTCCGAGCTGAGCAGGGTCGAAGCTCGATTCGGTTAAAAGTGGGCTTTTTCGCTTGCATTTCACCGGTCACCCATCTCCGCGCTCGATCAGTTTGGTAGTGACTTTTATTTAAAGGAAAAATATGAAGCGTTCCGCTTTGTTTCTCGCCCTCTGTTTTGGTCTTTCCACCAACGCTTTCGCCGCCGATAAGGTGAGCGTGACGATCGTTAACAAGTCCTCGTTCGAGTTTCACAATATGTACTTGAGCCCTACCAGCACCAACGAATGGGGGCCGGATCAGCTTGGTGATAACGTCATCAATCCCGGTGAGTCGTTCACGCTGAATGACATCCCTGTGAACGCATACGACTTCAAAATGATAGATGAAGATGGCGATGATTGCATCGCTTCCGATGTGAAGTTGAATGCAAGTGAGACGGTGGAGTTTGACGATGCCGATCTCGTTGGCTGCCAGGTTGCAACGGCTGAGGAAGAAGACGAGGCTGATGACGAGGCGTAATTAACTTCTCCGCGAAAGAAGGCGGGGTGTCGCTCGATAACTCGAACGACACCCCGCTTCGTTTTAAGCGGAGGTCGGCTCACAGCTGCACGGATGCTCTTGCAAATCCGGAGCGTGATCTTGGAATTTCGCTCAAGATGTTTTGAGTGGGCACGCACGGTCTCACACAAAACGTCCCAGCCGGGGACAGAGGCCAGGGACGGCGGTTCTTATCTCATGGCGAGCGAAGCGAGCTTCAAGAGATACAGAGGTTTTATTCCTCTGTCCCCTCGTCACCACCATCGGTCTCATCTCCCCCGCCGTCATCCGCTGTAACCTCCTCGTTATCGCCATCGGCATCGGTTGTATCCGCAGCCTCCTCGCTCTCATCGGAGACCCCGTCGTTATCGTCGTCGGTGTCGGCCGTATCAGCTACCCCATCCTTGTCGGTATCGCCGTCGTCTGAGGCGTCATCGGCGGTTCCGTCGTCTCCATCATCGCCACCTGCAGCCCCCTCGCTTTCATCGGAGACCCCGTCGTTATCGTCGTCTGAATCAGCGGCGTCCAGGCTACCGTCGTTGTCATCATCGGTGTCGATCGAGTCCACGGTGCCGTCGTGGTCGGAGTCGACCTCATCATCATCGACGTTTACACCGTCTTTATCTTCGCTGTCCGATTCTCCGTCGTTATCGTCGTCAGTGTCAGCCGTATCGGGGATCGAATCACCGTCTGAATCGACAGCTTCGCTTCCATCTTCGACTCCGTCGTTATCGTCATCGGTATCTGCAGCATCGAGCTTCCCGTCGTTGTCGTCATCGGTGTCGCTTTCATTCGGTGTTCCATCGCTATCGGAATCGATATCGACATCGAGTCTACCCTCGTCGTCGATATCGAGGATAACCTGACCGTCGCTCCCTAAATCAACGTCGTCGACATCGAAGTTCTTTGTTCCGTCGATGTCGATCTCCTCTGCCGATATATCGCACCGATCGAGCGCGGGATCGTCGTCGTGAAAGGTAACCTTCCCGGTATCATCCTCCTTTGCGCCGAAAGAACGACCATCGCTTAAGGTAAATCCGGTGACCTCGTAGATCGTATTACCACCGGCTCTATCCCCAGCGATCCGAATCGTGGGTCTTTGATTCCCCCCTGCTTGAAAGGCGAAATCGCTCCCATCGAACGAGATCCGTTGAGTAGTTGAAGGGGAGAGGGCGATGTTTGAGAGCGAGTACACACTTCCCGCACCGAAGATCACGAGCCCTGTGTTGGGTCGGTATGCGGGGCGACCGTCGTCCACGATCGCTAGATCGTACCGCTGATCTTTCGGCAGCCGCACCACACACCCGCGAGCACCCCGGAGCGCCACCATCGACGCTTTCCCGAGCTCGTTTTTAGCCCCGTCTTTCCCAGCGGTGAGCTGCTTTTTATCCGATTTTCGGGTCGCTTGAAGCTGCGAGCATCGGTTCGGAGTAAAAACGATGTAGTCGCTCGATTGAATCGAGGGCTTTCGCGGTTTCTCAGTTGGCTGGGGCGCTCTCGGCCGCGCGGGAGCAACATGATCCCCGCAAAATGGACACTCAAGCGGCTGGTATCGGACCGAAAGGGGGGTCAAGTCCATCGTACCTGAGCTGCCTTCCCACGGGGCGGGGTCTTCGCGGGGGTTGAGCGCGGCTCCGGCGTATACCCACCGGTCGGCTGTGATATCGATATCGATATATTTCTCAGCCCCCGGATAGTTATTGTCGTACACGTAGATCCGATACATCGCGGGGCGGATCTCTTCGACCTTATACGGGGTCACCGCGTGTCCGCCGTCCGCACCGTAGATACCGAGGGTCATGTAATCACCCCCCGGTTGGAGACTCTTTACGAGATGATCGACGATCTGTCGGAGGGTCCAGCCCCGCGAGGTTGCTGCGGTTGACTGCACCGGCTCAAGCGCCTGGGTTACAAAGTACGTTGAGATCGTGCGCATAAGATCCGCCTCACGGGGGGTGAGCTCAAATGCCTGTCTCGCGCCGAAATCGGCGACCGATTCCTCCTTTACGTGAAACGCAACGCTTAACGCGGCCATCCCCTCGCACCGCCCCCCTTGCATCATCTGGTTCATCTCAGCGAGCCACAGCTTCGCCGCCGCAGTCGGGACGCACGACTCCCCGTCGAAGCGGGCGCAGACTCGATCCCCGAATAGAAATGCCGCCTCATCGGCGGTAAGGTTCGACACCGGATACTGGTCTCCTCCCCAGTTCTCAAATCCGAATCCGTTCGGCTTCGGGCGAAAGCCGCTATCCACGAGCACCTTGCCCCCAGAGGTCGATTTTGCTGAGTCCTGCGCGTGGCCGGGAGCTGCAACAAGAACAAGGGGGACGATAAGCACCGCGAGAGCACGACAGACACGAAAGCGAAGGGAAGACATATGATCCTATTGCGAAAAACGAACGTGGTGGAATCGTGCCCCTCGTCACCCAGAAGATCAAGGTAAAGTTTCGGCGAAATGTCGATTGGCTGACCGTCGGAGCGCTCTTAAATCCGCTGAGGCGATCGGCGGCCGGATAGAATCCGGCCCTTCTACGCTGGGTTTGATTTATACTTTGCGAACGTTGTCGACCGTGC
>JBJOHD010000042.1:0-6048 GCA_046047875.1 Pseudomonadota bacterium
GAGAAACGAAATAATCAAAAGGAGCACATCGGCGTAGATCATCACGTTAAAGAAGTGGAGGTAGAAAAAGGCGTTCGGATCGGGGAAGGGCGTTTGGTTCGTCAGCGCGGGAATCGCGTGAGAGATCCAGTTCGCTAAATTCAGCAAACTTGTCACCGCCAGGACAACGAGGAGGCACACCGAGACCGATTTCTTGAGGTTGATAAAGCGGGTTAACGGCTCCTTGGCTTCGTGGTCGCGGTGACGTAAATGCAATCGATGAAAGGCGACGGTTAAGCCGAACATAACCAGAGAAGCGAGAAGGTCGTACCCGAGGTACATGACAGCTGGGTCTGAGAGGCTAAGCGGGGTGTGCATCCGCACATCGGCGATGTCGTGAAAAAAGCTTCTTAAGGTGATGAGGGTGATAATCTCGAATTGTTTGCCGATGAATTCGGTGGTCGATTCCGGCAGGATAATGACGAGGAGAAAAACCTCGTACGCGAGGATGAAGCTAAACGGGGTGTAGATCGCCTTCAGATAATTAAAGGGCTCGCCGTGGTAGAGCGCCGGGACGTTGTTGAGGAGGAAGATTAGGACGAGGTGGCCGATAAAAAAGAGAACTGCGAGCCTGATGATGAAAACTTCGAGGCTGCGGACGGTGACCGGGTTTACGTAGCGCGTAAATACCCCTGCGAGCGATCGAGCGCTGGTATCGGTGATCGTCATAAGTTCCCCCTTCGACGGTATCCGTGGCTACAGCTCCCCTTAAGCTCTCATAGCGCGCTTATTTAGGCATTACTTTACTGTTTCGCCGAGGTGCTGCCTCTTTCCGCTGGGAGGCGGCGTTGAGTCACTGGGCGTGTGGGGAGGCTTCGCGCCGATCCTGAGGGAGGGGGATCCTATCAGGGTGCGGCGATTGCCGCGTCATACTGGAAGGGGAGGGGCCTTCCGTGGATGTTTCGACCTCTGAGACCTCCCGTACGTTCGGCAGGGATGCTTGAAGGGGATAGGACGCGGGAACCCCGGCGTGCGTGTGTCTCGCTTCACCTCTGTCGGAGGGGCCAATCGCGGCCCCGTTTCGGCACGAGGGCTCATGGAAGCCTCAGAGGGTTACGGGGGCGTCGAGCGCTTTCTCAGGCGACCGGAGCGGGAAACGACGTGAGATCTCGCACGGGCGCTTCATTCGGTCGAGCGAGCTGGCTTCGTTCCGATGGCCGAATTCATACGAGCAAAAGAGCGCGCAGCTGACTCGGGGATTGAAGAGGTGAGACGCCCATCGAACGATGCGTGAGACCCAGTTAGGAGGGCGTCGAGTAGGTTGAGAGGGCTGAGGGTGCCAAGGAGCGCGCACGCACGCGCGGTGAGTTGTGGTTTCAAGAAGCCGCCCCTCACACACGGGATACCGCCACGGACTATGCGAGGCATTTTTTTTAAAGAGGGCTACGCGAGCACCGGGAGCGCCGTCGTCGCGGCTCGGTAAACCTCCTCCACCGATATCGCTTTAAGGCACTTGCTGTCTTGGCAGATCGTGTGGCGGTGGTTCGCCGCTGATAAACAAGGGCTGCACGAAAAGTGCGCGAAGATGTTGGCCGCGTTAGGGCCGAGGGGCCCGTAGAGCGCCGGCGTTTCGGGGCCGAATATGGTGATGACTTTAATATCGGTAAGCGCCGCCATGTGCGCGGGGCCGCTGTCGTTCGTAATCAGCATCGTACTAAATTTAAGGATCGCGAGAAGTTCGCGGAGCGAGCGGGTGCGGCCCGTTAGGTCGATGCACCGCCCCTCGCGTCCCGCTCCCGCGGTGGCGTGCTTCAGTCGCTCGGCGTAACTCTTTGAGCGGCCGAGCCCGACGACCCCGATGACGGCGCGCGGATTTCTATCGAGGAGCCTTCGCGCGAGTTCGTCGAAACTCTCCATGGGCCACCCCCGGATCGGGAGAGCATCACCTGGATCGGGGTTAAATATTATGAGCTCGCTCTCCTCGGAAAATGCGGGATAAAGCTCTTTAACCACCGCCACCATATCGGCGTGCTCTTGCGGGGTAGCTTCGAAGCGGGGCAGGGGCTGCAGCATCGGGCGCACGTCTTTTTTTAGGAGGGGCGCATCGGCTTGATCCGCCTCGAGCGCGTGCACCAGCGCCATAAAGTTGTACGCCATATGCTGGTGGGGGTTATAGAAAACCCGGTGGGAGATGAGGTTCCCCCTGTAGAGCCCCTCGGCGGTGTAGTTGTGGTAGCCCACCCGACGTTTGGCGCCTGTCAGAAAACTAAAAATCGTGGTGAAGCGGGAGAAGAGCTCCATGTCGATCACCGTATCGATCTTGAGCGACCGGATTTGGAAGAGCATCTTCGCAGCTGATACGGTGAAATCGATAAATGATTTATCCGAGATCGTGAGCACGTTCTCGTAGGGGATTGTGTTTAAGAGATCGACGCTTTCACGGTTTTTCTTGAAGATGAGGAAATACGGAGTGGCGTCGGGGAACAACGCTTTTACCCGCTCAAGCGCCGAGTGAGCGATTATTGCGCTCCCCATCTCCGAGAGCTCGATAAAGAGGATCTTTTTGGGCTTATGGTTGCTGGGGGGGTAGATAAACGAGCCCAACCCTCGCACGACCGAGAGGCCGGCACAGAGGGGCACTCCAACCCAACGGTCGACGATCTGCATGAGACGAACTTTCACACCCGCTTCCTTTCCTTATTTTTGCTCCCCGTTTGTAGCACTTTGGGGTGGTATTGGCGAAAATCGCGCCTCTAAGGGGGAGGGGAGCGTATAAGATGTTGTTTTTATGGATAAAACGCCGGGGATGCGCCAGGGGGACAGGCCGTTGAGGCGGGGGTGGGCGGGGCGATGACTCAGACTACCCCCCGCTCCCGCGGGGGAGTCCCGGGGTGAGGATCCACAGGGCGGCAATAATAAAGCCCCGTTCCGTTGACATTATTTCGACTTAAGTGCTATCAATCTGCCCTCGAATTGGAGCGAAGATTTGCTAGCCCGCCGTGGGTGGTCGTTTTTTTTCGGGTTAAAAACAGCGCGAAAGCGTTGTGAAAGCCTGTAAAAATCGAGAAAACGCCGCGGTGAGTTTGAAGATGCGCTGCCTCCATCCTGGGGAAGCATTCATCTCGGCGATTTCTTCGAGGAGTTTGCTGCCTCGAGCACCGTTGCGAAGAGTTTCTTCAACGCACCGATGCAAAAAGTCGAGCGCCACCAGGAAACGCAGCAACAATAAAAGTCGAGCAGTCGGGGGTTTCGGTCCCGCTGTTTGAGTGAGACGTCGCGTAAGAAGGTCCCACTCCAGCGGGTTCGTGCAACGACGAAACGGAAGAGTGATCGGTGCGCGGAGACGGGTACCGAAGTTTAGTACCGCGTTTGTTAGTACCGCGTTTAATAGTGTACCGCCTTTATTAGTGTCTTTATTAGTGTGCCTTAGAACGTATGCCAACAATTAATCAGCTCGTTCGGAGCCAAAGAGAGAAGAAGAGAGCGAAGAGCAAGTCCCCCGCTTTGGTGGGCTGCCCGCAGCGACGTGGTGTTTGCACCCGTGTGTACACCCAGACTCCGAAGAAGCCGAACTCGGCGCTCCGTAAGGTGGCCCGTGTGCGTTTGACCACCGGTATGGAAGTGACGAGCTACATCCCGGGAGTAGGACACAACCTTCAAGAACACTCCGTTGTTCTCATTCGCGGCGGCCGTGTGAAGGATCTCCCCGGAGTTCGTTACCACATCGTCCGCGGTAAGCTCGAGGCGCACGGCGTTGCCGATCGCCGGCAGAGCCGCTCGAAGTACGGCGCGAAGCGTCCGAAGTAGTTTTTTAATTAGACACCGGTCCAAAAAGGGAATCCGACATGTCACGTAAGAAAAGAGATTTTACCCGCGTTGTTCTCCCCGATCCGAAGTACGGCGATGTCGTCGTGACCAAGCTCATCAACTGCATGATGCACGACGGCAAGAAGAGCATCGCTGAGCAGGCGTTCTACGGCGCGCTTGAGCAGGTGGAGAAGAAGGTGCAGGGAGATACTCCGCTGACCGTTTTCCAGCGTGCGTTGCAGAACATCCGACCCCTCGTTGAGGTTCGTTCCCGGCGGGTCGGCGGTGCAAACTATCAGGTGCCGACCGAGGTGCGGGTGGAGCGGGGGCAATCGCTGGCGATCCGCTGGCTCATCGAGGCCGCGAACGGCCGGGGCGAGCGCACGTTGTCTGACCGGATCGCAAACGAGATCCTCGATGCGGCGAATAATCGGGGTGGTGCGGTGAAGAAGCGTGAGGACACTCACCGCATGGCCGAGGCGAACAAGGCGTTCGCCCACTTTAAGTGGTAGTTCAAGAACTCAGTTAATCGAAGGTAATATTCCGTGGCAAAGCTTGATCTCAGCAAAACGCGCAACATCGGCATCATGGCCCACATCGATGCCGGCAAGACGACCACGTCTGAGCGTATCCTCTACTACACCGGTATCAATTATAAGATCGGTGAGGTGCACGAGGGTGCTGCGACCATGGATTACATGGAGCTCGAGCAGGAGCGGGGTATTACCATTACCTCTGCGGCGACGACCTGTACCTGGAGCGGCTCCAACGGGGACCGCGATAAGCACACGATCAACCTTATCGACACCCCCGGCCACGTCGATTTCACCATCGAGGTGGAGCGGAGCCTCCGAGTGCTCGACGGCGCTGTGGCGGCCTTCGACGGCGTGAACGGCGTGGAGCCCCAATCGGAGACGGTGTGGCGCCAGGCCAACAAGTTTAACGTTCCGCGCATCTGCTTCATCAACAAGATGGACCGCATCGGCGCGGATTTTATGATGTCGGTGGGCACGATCCGTGAGCGCCTCGGCGCAAACGGGGTGCCGATTCAGATCCCGATCGGAGCTGAGAGCAACTTCCAAGGTGTGATCGACCTCGTCACGATGAAGGCGATCTACTACCTCGATGAGACGAAGGGCGCGAAGTTTGACGAGAAAGATATACCTGCGGATCTCCTGGATGAGGCCACGAAGGCGCATGATCAGCTCCTCGAGGCTATTTCCGAGCACGACGAGAAGATCATGGAGATGTACCTCGGCGGCGAAAAGGTCCCGGTTGATCAGCTGAAAGCAGCGATCCGCAAGCAGACCCTCGCGATGCAGATCTTCCCGGTTCTCTGCGGCAGCGCATTTAAGAATAAGGGTGTTCAGCCTCTCCTCGATGCGGTCGTGGATTACCTCCCGTCTCCGCTCGATATTCCTTCAGTGAAGGGGTTCAACCCCGACGCTAAGAAGGGCGAGGAGAACGTCGAGATTCTGCGCTCTGTTGACCCTTCAGCCCCGTTCTGCGCGCTCGCGTTTAAGATTATCACCGACCCTTTCGTCGGCGTTTTGACCTTTATCCGTGTTTACTCCGGCACCTTGCTGCCGAGCTCGGGGGTGTATAACTCCACCCGCGGCAAGAAGGAGCGGGTTGGGCGTATATTGCGGATGCACGCCGACAAGCGCGAGGACATCAAAGAGCTCGCCGCTGGAGATATCGGTGCTGTCGTAGGTCTGAAGGAAGTGATCACCGGCGACACTCTGTGCGATCCGGAAAATCCGATCATGCTTGAGTCGATCCACGCTCCGCCGCCGGTTATCAGCATCGCTATCGAGCCGAAGACCAAGGCGGATGAAGAGAAGATGGGCTTAAGTCTCATGAAGCTTTCCAAAGAGGACCCCTCGCTCAAGGTCAGCGTTGACCAGGAGTCAGGCCAGACCCTCATCGGCGGAATGGGTGAGCTTCACCTCGACATTATTAAACAGCGCCTCTTCCGCGAGTTCGGCGTTGATACCACGGTAGGTAAGCCTCAGGTGGCGTACCGCGAGACGATCGTTGGAACCGTGGAGAACGAGACCAAGTATGCGAAGCAAACCGGTGGTCGTGGTCAGTTTGGCCATGTTCTTCTCCGGGTCGAACCGCTTCAGCCCGGCAGTGGGGTGGAGTTCGCCGACGAGACCAAGGGTGGTGTTATTCCGAAGGAGTACATCCCTGCGGTTGAAGACGGGGTTCGTGAGGCGCTTGAGGGGGGTATCCTTGCAGGATTCCCTGTAATCGACA
>JBJOHD010000043.1:0-9862 GCA_046047875.1 Pseudomonadota bacterium
TCACCCTGCGCTGCGGCGCTCGGTGCAGCGGGCGATCGAAGAGTACGGTCTTTCGGCGGGCTCGGCGCGGGGGAGCTCCGGAACGGCCGCGCCCCACCTTGCCTGCGAGCGGCGCATCGCCGAGGTTTTGGGATTCGAAGGTGCGGCGATCTTTTCCTCGAAAAATCAGGCTGTTTTTTCCGTTATCACCGCGCTCGCATCGGAGCGTGATCTCATCGTTTTCGACGAGTCGATGCAGAGTCCGGTGGGTGATGGGGCATACCTCGTTAACTGCCCCGCAGCGGCTTTTTCTACGGGGAACCTGAACCGCGCCCGCGCGGAGCTTGAGAAGGTGAAGGGTACGCGGCGGCGGTTTATTTTCGTTGAGTCGGTCTCGCCGATCACCGGGGAGGCGCTCGATCTTACGGCGTGGAGTGTGCTCGCTCAGAAGTCGGAGGCGGAGCTTATCGTCGATGAGAGTTACGCGATCGGGACTACCGGGCTTCGCGGGATCGGGGGATGCGAGGCGGTACCGCTCAGAGGCGGGATCTCGTGTGTGTATGGGGATTGCTCCCTAGCGCTCGCTGCCGCTGGCGCGTTCGTGGCGGGGCCGCTCGCCCTCGTGCGCTATCTCATGCAGCGCTCTCGGACCTTTATCGGAGAGGTGGCGCTCTCCCCCGCTGCGATGACCCTCGTTGAGGGTGCGTTCTCGCACGTTGAGCTCGCCCATCAGGCGCGTGAGCGTATGGCGGCGGGAGCGGCAAAGCTTCGCGATGGACTCTTACAGATGGGTGCCTTGCGGGGCTCCGGTTCCCCGGGTCCCATCATCGGGATTCCGATGAAGTCTTTCCGCATCGCCCGTGAGGTCGGTGAGGCTCTGTTTAAAAAGGGTGTCCTAGTTGAGGTCCTCGCTCGACCGAACGGCGGGAACGCCCCTTCCCCTGACGGTGCGGCGTGCCTGCGATTCCTTGTCTCGTCGATCCATTCACCGAAGCAGATCGAAGATACCCTCGAAGCTTGTGCTGAGATCTGGCCCAAGATAGAACGATAAAAGCTAATAAATACAATAAGCTAGGCGGCTCCAACCCTCGATTGGTGTTGGTCGGGGCGGCAAGTTCCATCTATGTTGAGACGATTGTGTCACACCGTTTGCTGCCGAGGCCTTAAAGGAGCGAGGGTGGAATTACGCAATAGGAGCGTTTTACTGGCCTGATGAATTCCGGGCCCCTGCCCGGCCCGAAGCTAGATTATTAAGAGCCTCGATTACTTTGGGTAGCAGAGTTCCGAAGCTAGTCCTTCAACGAATAAGTTTTTTCACTCCCGCGGAGTGAAAAACTAACTCAGGAGTAGTGGTGAGCATAAATTCTGTTGCCTTGCAGGTGAAAGAATTTAATGGTCGAACCGCTAGAGGGGTAGGTGTCGATCGTAACGCCCGTAGCAGCGCCGATTCCCCGATGCGTTGTTCCACGTGGAACAGGTGGTGAGTCGGTTTCCCTGAAACATGAGGAGCGTTTTCATGTTGTAGGTGCCTGCATGGAACCGCGCCGGCCTCTGTCCCCTTCCGGATCTCTTTAGCGAGTTCCTATGGAACGAGGCCCTAAGACCTACCTTCGCCCGGATCGATGTTCCACGTGGAACTTTTTCCAACCCCTCGGAGGAGCCTTCGGTTCAGCGCTCCCCCGCTCGCAACTTCCGCTCTCGATGTTCGATAACTTTCTGCGATGTTCCACGTGGAACATCTCTTTTTCGTATTGTGACACTGTAATTTTGCGTGATACCGATCTCTTTATGACTTACGTAATCTCCATTTCGAACCAGAAAGGCGGTGTTGGAAAGACCACCAGCGCTATATCTTTAGCTAGTGAGCTCGCGAACTTAGGTCGGAAGGTGCTTCTGGTGGATTTCGATCCGCAGGGCTCTGCCACGAGCGGGCTCGGGGTAGAACGGCATGCCGAGGGAGAAGATATCTACGATATGTTCTTCGGTCGTGCCCCCCTTTCAAGGATCATTCGTCCGACCGCCATAGCTAACCTGTTTGTGGCCCCATCCTCGGCCGACCTTGTCGGCCTTGAGATAGAGCTCGGGAAGATCCCCGGCCGTGAGCTTATCCTTCGGACCGAGTTGAATCTTCTTAAGACCGCTTACGACTACGTCTTGATCGATTGTCCCCCCTCTTCTGGGCTCTTAACGCTCAACGCGCTCGGTGCTGCTGATCGGGTGTTGATACCCCTTCAAGCTGAATACTACGCGCTTGAGGGTATATCGGCGCTAATGAATACGATCGAGTTCGTGCGACAGACCTTCAATCCGGCGCTGGAGATCCTGGGGGTGTTCATGACCATGTTCGACAGCCGAACGAATCTTGCGACTCAAGTTGAGAGCGAGGCTCGTAAGTTCTTCGGTGGCTTGATGTTCGAGTCAAGGATCCCCCGGAACATCAAACTCTCCGAGTGTCCGAGTCACGGGTTACCCATCTGTCTCTACGATCCGGCGTCAGCGGGAGCCGTGGCGTATAAGAACCTAGCAGTGGAGCTCGACCTGCGGTGCTTAGGAGGTGGGGACTCGAAAGGAGCGGTGGTTAACGGCTGAGGCCGTTCCACGTGGAACTTTTTAACATATTGAATGTATTCGATTATATATGGAATTGCTTAAAAATACGAAGAAGCCGGTCCGTGCAGCACTCGGTCGGGGGTTGAGCTCTCTTATATCGACACCGGCTGTCTCAGTTATTCCACCCAATCAGCCCTCCGTTGCGACGACAGCTGACTCTGTCTTGGATGTTCCAGCCGCAAGGGATACCGCGCCAGCGGCACCCTTTGTTCCGGTGGCGAGGGACGTAGAGGGTAGGGCGGTGCATTTTGTTCCCGTGGATAAGATCGTCAATAACCCCACCCAGCCGAGACAGCGTTTTTTAGATGAGGAGATCGCTGAGTTAGCCGGCTCTATCAAGACCTTAGGGGTGCTACAGCCAGTTCTTCTGAGACCGTGTACGGGGGAACGCCAGGGCCTGTACGAGATAGTTGCGGGGGAGCGGCGGTGGCGTGCGTCGAAGCTCGCCGGGCTGTCTCAAGTACCTGCACTTATTAAGGAAATGAACGACCTAGAGACCCTTGAGGTCGCTCTGGTTGAGAACGTCCAGCGCTCCAATCTCAATCCAGTTGAGGAAGCGCAAGGATATCAACGTCTTATAGATGAGTTTAAGCTCGGTCAAAAAGAGGTTGCGGAGCGGGTGGGAAAGGATAGAGCTAGTGTTGCTAACTACTTACGCCTTTTATCGCTTCCCTCAGGGGTGCTGAAACTCCTCCAAGAGGGGGCGATCTCCATGGGGCACGCTAAGGCGATCCTTACCGTGAAGGAGCCAACCGCCCAGATGAGCCTCGCAAAGAAGGCGGTGGAGGAGAGTCTCTCAGTTCGAGCACTCGAGGCGATAGTCTCTCGGGCGGTTGTCCTTGAATCTCCCAAGCGGCTGAACTCAAAGGGGGAGGGTAGGGGGCGTACTATCGATGGAGTTCCCTCCGATGTCATCGACCGGATGCGCAACCGGCTCGGTACGAAGGTTTTGGTCAAACACCACCGCTCCGGCCGGGGTAAGATCGAGATCGAATATTTCTCCGAACAGGAGCTCGATCGTTTGGTTGACCTAATCTGCGGATAGCGCCCTGATAGGTGCCTTTTTCGTCTCTTTTTGGGCGCTCAGCTGAGCCCCAAAAGATTGACTTTTCCCCCTTTGGAACGATAGGTTACCGCCGCGGTTCGGTCGTGTCGATCGTCCGCGTGCGCTCGCGTTCACGATGCCGCTAGGCGGGTCGTAGCCGAGCAAATTTATCGACCTCTCCACGGGAGGTCACTTCGAATGGGGCGCCTATGTCTTTTGTGAAGCTGCGAGAGGATAAGGAAGCGGAACTCAACCGAGCCGGCGCTAATCCGGCCCCCACGCTTTCAACGACCCCGGGTGGTCGCGCCGACGCATTCCTCGGTCAAGGTTCAAAGGTCACCGGCACGCTCAGCTTCACCGGCCCGGTTGAACTTGACGGCCATGTCGAGGGGGAGATCAACGCGAAAGAGACCCTCACCGTAGGAAAGTCAGCCACGATCAACGCGCGCATCTCGGGCACCGAGATATTGGTTCACGGCACGGTAAACGGGGACATCATCGCCTCTCGGCGGCTCGCGCTCCGTAAACCTGCGCGGGTCACCGGGAATATCTCCGCTCCGAGCCTCAGCGTTGAGGAAGGGGTGATCTTCGAAGGGAAGTGCTCGATGAGCGGCGCGGCTTCATCCGCGAAAAACGAATCCTTCCGTCCGCAGGAGAAGGCTGCGGCGGGGGCCTAAAGCGCCGCTTTCGTACTCAGCATGGGGTGACACGAAGAACGATTTTTAGACCGTACGCTAGAAGACTACATGGAACCGCTACTTAAGATGTTCTCGCTCACTGCGCAGGATGCGCAGATGATTCCGTTCGGTGCTTTGTTCTTCGTGGGATTGTGGCTCCTCCTCGGACGCTTCGTCTTTAAGCCGTTTCTCGCACTCGTCGAGGCGCGGGAACGAGCGACCTCGGGTGCCGTTGATGCCGCAAAGGAGAAGATCGCTCAGGCAAACGAGCTCCGTCAGAGCTACGAGCAGAAGATCGGCGCTGTTCGGCTCGAGGCTGTCCGCCAGAAGTTAGACGTTGTCGCCGCGGCGAAAAAGAGCGCTGCCCATGTTGCGGAAGAGGCTGAGCGAAATGCCCAGGAGGCGCTGAAGCAAGGGCGCGCCAATATCGCCCGCGATGTGGCCGAGGTGCGCAATCGCTCCCTCGCCGATGCCGATAATCTCGCCGAGATGATCGTTCAAAAAGTGAAGAGCGGATCATCCGCCTCAACGGGGATTCACTAAGTATGAAGACGTTCACACGTACCTCGGGCATGGTGTGGTTAGCGGTCGCGGTGGCGGCTTTTCCCGCAGCGGCGTTCGCCGGCGGGGGGCACGGCGCCCACGGCAGCTTCTGGGATCTTAAATGGTTCCTCGTCAACTTCGCGCTCTATGCGGGGCTCCTCTATTACTTCCTCCGGAAGCCGATAGCCGCCGGTTGGGCGGCCCGTCGGGAGCGACTTGCAGCCGAGGTCGCTCTGCGAGCAGCTGAGCTGCGGAACGCTGAAGCGGAGCTGCGCGAGGCCGAGCTGAAATTGCAGTCGTTTGACGGTGAGGCGAACAATCTGCGCACCCAGATCGCGCGCGAGACGGAGCACGAGGCGAGCCAAGTTACCGCCGAGGCGTCGAAGCGAGCTGAGCGAACCCATCTTCAAACCCAAGATTCTCTCCGCGCGGAGCGCCGGGCGGCGGAAGGCGGGGTGCAGAAGGAGCTCGCGGACGTCGTTATTAAGCGAGCCGAGGAGCGCCTCAAGGGAGAGCTCAACGTGGAGGCCGATCGCAGCTTACGCGACCGGGCGCTCGGTGGGGTAAAACAATTGGTACAACAGTAACCGAAGTCGGGAGGGAACCGCGGTGGCGACAGCTGAAGGAAAAGTAGCAAAACGGTACGCGCGCGCGCTTTTTGAGCTCACCGCGGTGCCGGAGCTTGATCGAACCAACGACGGCCTGAAAGGGGTCGCCGAAGCGTTCCTTGGCAGCGTCGAGTTACGGCACGTCCTCCTCAATCCCGCGATTCCGCTTCCACAGCGTACCGCAGTTGCCCAGGATGTTGCCCGGGTAGCCGGGGGAAATGTCGCGGTTCTTGAGAATTTTGTCGGGGTTCTCCTCGAGAATTCGCGCATCGAGCTCCTCGGCGAGATCGCCAAGGAGTTTTCGGCGATCGTGGCGCAGGTAAAAAAGATTTTAGCGCTCGAGGTGGTCTCAGCGTTTCCGCTGAGCTCAACTGAGCAGCAGGAGATTCAGGAGCGGATGCAGCGCGACTTTGGTTCGCTCGCTGCGTTGTCGTGGAGCGTTGATCCCGCGATAGTTGGGGGGCTCGTCGTTAAATCGGGGGACCTCCAGCTCGATGGTTCGGTGAAAGGGGTCTTGGAGCGGGCGCACGAGGCGTTGCTCGGAGCGTAAGTTTAAACGTTGAAGATTTTTTTGATTTTATCGAGAAAGGGAAACCCATGAAGGCAGAGGAAATTAGCCAGATACTGAAGCAGCGAATCAGCCAGTTTTCGAGCGCCCAAGAGCTCAGCGAGACCGGCACGGTGATCTCGGTCGGTGACGGAGTTTGTCGTGTTCACGGGTTAGCAAAGGTTGGCTCCGGGGAGCTCGTTGATTTCAGCGGCGGCATCTCGGGCATCGCGCTCAACCTTGAGGAGGACAACGTCGCGGTCGTTATCATGGGTGACACCGCTCTCGTGCGTGAAGGTGACACCGTGAAGCGTTCCGGCCGTATCGCCGAGGTTCCGGTTGGTGAGGCGCTCGTCGGACGGGTCGTTGATGCGCTCGGTAACCCGATCGACGGTCTCGGTGAGATCGCTGCGTCGGGCACCCGCCGCCTCGAGTTCAAGGCCCCCGGCATCGTGAAGCGTAAGTCGGTGCACGAGCCGATGCAGACCGGGCTCAAAGCCATCGACTCGATGACCCCGGTCGGACGGGGCCAGCGCGAGCTCATCATCGGAGACAAGAAGACCGGAAAGACCGCGGTTGCCCTCGACACGATCATCAATCAGAAGGGCAACGGCGTTATCTGCATCTACGTGGCGATCGGCCAAAAGCGATCCTCCGTTGCGCAGGTGGTTGAGAAGCTCCGTGAGCACGGTGCGATGGAGCACACAATCGTCGTCGCTGCGACCGCTTCCGAACCCGCCCCCCTCTCGTTCCTCGCCCCGTACGCCGGTTGCGCGATGGGTGAGTATTTCATGGAGAAGGGAAAGCACGCCCTGGTGGTGTACGATGATCTCTCGAAGCACGCCACGGCGTACCGCGCCGTATCGCTCCTTCTTCGCCGCCCCCCGGGACGTGAGGCGTACCCCGGCGACGTGTTCTATCTCCACTCCCGTCTTCTTGAGCGTGCTGCCAAGCTCAGCGATGCGCTTGGAGCGGGCTCGTTGACCGCGCTGCCGATCATCGAGACCCTCGAGGGCGACGTCTCGGCGTACATCCCGACGAACGTCATCTCGATCACCGACGGACAGATCTTCTTGGAGTCAGATCTATTCAACTCCGGCATCCGGCCGGCGGTGAACGTCGGTCTATCGGTATCCCGCGTCGGCGGCGCGGCGCAGATTAAAGCGATGAAAAAGGTAGCCGGTACCTTGCGTCTTGACCTCGCGCAATACCGCGAGAAGCAGGCGTTCGCCCAATTTGGTTCTGACCTCGACGCAGCGACCCGTGCGCAGCTCGCGCGCGGTGAGCGGCTCGTCGAGATCTTGAAGCAAGAGCAGTACAAGCCGATGCCGGTTGAGTTCCAGGTACTCTCGGTCTTAGCGGTGAACCTTGGCTTCACCGATAAGCTTGCGGTGAGTCAGGTTCGGGCTTTCGAGGCGGCGCTGCATTCCCACCTTCAGGCGAACCATAAGGATCTTCTGGATACGATTCGCTCGAAGAAAGAGATCGATAAGGATACCGAGCAGAAGCTCAACTCGATATTCACCGCCTTTACAGCCCAGTTCTCCGCCGGCGCTATCGCCGTGACGAACGGTGCGGTGAAGTCAGGGGGAGCGGCGGGGACTCAGTCGTCTCACGCATCTGCCTAAAGGATTAAGCGACACGTTGGGTAATTCCGATGGCTGGATTAAAGGAAATCAAGCGGCGTCTTCGCTCGGTGAGAAACACCAAGAAGATCACCTACGCGATGAAGCTCGTCTCGGCGGCGAAGCTCCGGAAGGCACAGGAGTCGGTCGTAAGGACCCGTGAGTACTCGAGTGCGTTGAACGAGCTTTTGGCGGCGCTTATCGCCGATTCGGCGGGGCTCGATCTGTCTCATCCGCTGATGGAGACACGCAGCGAGGTGAAGAACATCTGCCTCCTCGTCATCGGGGGAAGCCGTGGATTGTGCGGTGGCTACAACACCAACGTCAATAAGTTGGTGGAGAGCACCATCCGTGACCTCAAAGTTAAGCACCCGGGAGCTGCGGTGAAGTCGGTGCTTATGGGGCGCAAGCCTGCTGAGTACTACCGGCGCGTTCGGCGTGATTACGTCGAAGCATACGAGCAGCTCGGTGAGGATGCGAATACCTGGCCCGTAGAGGAGATTACCCGGGCGATAGAGATAGAGTTTGCCTCGGGAAATTACGACGAGGTCTATCTCATATTCACCCGCTTTAAGTCGGCGATCTCGATGGTGCCGACAGCAGAGAAGCTTCTCCCCTTGGAGGCGAGTGCGGTTGTCTCGGGAGCTGGGGTTGCCGGGGCCGCGGCGGGTGTGGCGAAGTTTGAACCGAGTCCGGCTGAAGTTTACGGCGCGATTATCCCGCGAATCCTCCGTACGAAAGTTCGGCAAGCTGCGCTCGACGCGAAGGCGAGCGAGCAGGGGAGTCGGATGACGGCGATGGACGCGGCGACGAAGAACGCCGGTGATCTCAGTTACTCCCTCCAATTGAAATTTAACAAGGTACGACAGTCGCGCATTACCTCAGAGCTTCTCGACATTCTTGGGGGAGCGGAGGCGCTCGACTAACCGACTGAAAGTAATTAGGGATTTTTTCAAAAGGATACGACCATGGATACGAAGAATAACGGCATCGGCCGGAAGGGAAAGATCGCACAGGTGCTCGGCGCGGTTGTGGACGTTGAGTTCCCGAAGGAAGGTGGAATTCCGGCGATCTACGACGCGGTGCTCGCGACCAACAAAGCGATCGATGATCGCCCGAATAACCTGACTCTCGAGGTAGCTCAGCACCTTGGTGATAACCTCGTGCGCTGCATCGCGATGGACCTCACCGACGGTCTCGTGCGGGGCCAAGAGGTGGTCGACACCGGGGCACCGATCTCGATCCCGGTCGGTCCGAAGACCCTCGGCCGTATCCTCGACGTTATCGGCCGTCCGGTTGACGAAGCCGGTCCGATCGAGACCGATACCCGCTGGCCGATCCACCGTCCGACCCCGAGCTTCGAGGAGCAATCGACCTCGAAAGAGATGCTTGAGACCGGTATTAAGGTCATCGACCTTCTTGCTCCGTACGTGAAGGGTGGAAAGATCGGTCTTTTCGGGGGCGCTGGCGTCGGCAAGACCGTTGTTATCATGGAGCTCATCAACAACATCGCGAAGGCCCACGGCGGATACTCGGTATTCGGCGGGGTGGGTGAGCGTACCCGTGAAGGAAATGACCTGTGGCACGAGATGAAGGACTCGGGGGTGCTCGACAAGGCGTGTCTCGTCTACGGTCAGATGAACGAGCCCCCAGGAGCCCGTTTCCGCGTTGGTCTCTCCGCACTCACCGCGGCTGAGTACTTCCGTGACGCTGAGGGGCGCGACGTGCTCCTCTTCGTTGATAACATCTTCCGGTTCCTCCAGGCGGGTTCGGAGGTGTCCTCGCTGCTCGGCCGTATGCCGAGCGCGGTAGGCTATCAGCCGACCCTCGCGACCGACATGGGACAGCTCCAGGAGCGGATTACCTCGACTACCAAGGGATCGATCACCTCGGTGCAGGCGGTCTACGTTCCGGCTGACGACTACACCGACCCCGCGCCGGCGACGACGTTTGCTCACCTCGATGCCACGACCGAGCTCTCCCGTTCGATCGCTGAGCGTGGAATTTATCCCGCGGTGGATCCGCTCACCTCGACCTCGACGATCCTCGAGCCGTCGATCGTGGGTGATGAGCACTACCGGGTGGCGCGTAAGGTGCAGCAGACCTTGCAACGCTACAAGGATCTTCAAGATATCATCGCGATCCTCGGTATCGACGAGTTGTCAGAGGACGACAAGCTTATCGTGGCGCGGGCGCGTAAGATCGAGCGTTTCCTCTCGCAGCCGTTC
>JBJOHD010000044.1:0-5979 GCA_046047875.1 Pseudomonadota bacterium
GCGCTTCAAAGAATACATGCGTGAGTGGTTTAATCTCGACCGTAAGACCGTCGCTGAGCTCAAAGCGATTGGGAATCTCCTCGATAGATTTACGGCGATTGAGGGAGCGGCAGCTCCGCTAATAAGGGATTTATTCGGAGCGGTGCGTGAAGTTCGAAGCTCTGCCGAGAGCCCGCTTCTCGACGGTTCGGTGCGGCGGGGTGTCACCGGGGTCCATCCCCCGGGGGGCCTCCCGTGGTATGAGCCCCGATTTTGTCTGAGTGGTGGGGCGATAAATGTCGAAGTCCCAGTAATCACGGCAGCAACCCTCTTAACCTCTCACGCTATCACCTCCGGAGATATCGTGGCCGCGAGCCAGATCGTACCGCTCAACAACGCCCTCTATCTCACCTTTGGGGGATATCTAACGCTTCGCTCATTTCTAGCGGGAGATCGCATGCTGCCGAAGCTCAGGGCGCGGGTCCAAGAAGTTGATGGGCTTTTTAGGGCGCTCGATGCGATCGGGGAGCTCGATGCCCTCTTGACCCTTGCGGAGCTCCCGGAGCGGTTCGGTGAGCGGGGGAGCTGGCCCCAGTTTGTGGAAGGTGAGAACTATACCCTTTCGGCTCAGGAGATGCATCATCCGGTGCTTTTATTGGAAGGTGGTTCGGTTGGGAACGATGTGGAGATTCGCGGGGGATGCACGAACGTCCTGACCGGGCCGAACAGCGGGGGAAAGACAACCGTTGTCACAGCGATTTTGCAGAATCAGATCTTAGCCCAGCTTGGAACGGCGGTGGCTGCTCGCGAGATGAGGGTTACGGTCGCCGATCAGATTCTCTTCCAGGGGCCGAGTTTTGCCGCGCTCGGTGAGCACGGGCGATTTGGAACAGAGCTCGCTGCGACGAAGGAGATCTTTCGGAGGGCAACACCGCATAGCCTCGTCATCCTTGATGAGGTGGGTGACGGTACGACCGCGGAGGAGCGAACCGAGACCGGGTACGGGGTGGTCTGGGGGTTTAACGCTGTAGAGGCGGGAACGATATTAGTAACTCACAATGTCAACCTTGCACGCCGACTCGCCGAGGAGGGTATAGCCAAAACGCTTCAGATGGAGTTTGCCGAGGGAGCTCCCACCTATCGGATTATTCCGGGGATATCGACGGTAAGCCATGCGGAAAGCGTAGCACGGAGTATCGGCTTCGGGAGGGAGGACATCGAGCGGATGGTTCGGGAGAAGCGCCCGGCGATGTAAACTATACGTATCGTCTAAAATCGTAGCGGCGCTTCGCGCGTCTTTCGTGGTAGATAAAAAGCACATCGAAAAGCGGTCGGACCTCTCTTCTTTCGGGTCGTACAGAGAGGGGATCGTCGTTTGAGCTTCTCCCCCCTCGGGGTCTCAGGTAAGCTCGATAGATTTTAAACAGCTGCTCTCCTGTTGAGAGTTTTCGGAGTGTTTTATGCAGAAGGTCCGTGCGTGTGGAAATGCTCATCCGGCTGGAGAGATGAAGATGATCGATATCCCCCGGCGGGGCGTGGGGGAGCGGGACGTGGAAATAGAGATCCTTTACTGCGGTGTATGTCACTCCGACCTCCATACAGCCCGAAACGAGTGGGCATTGTGGCCTACCGTCTATCCGTGCGTTCCGGGCCATGAGATCATCGGTCGGGTGAGGAGCACCGGCGCTGGGGTATCGCGGCACAAAGTCGGAGCTCTTGTCGGAGTGGGATGCATGGTCGACTCGTGTGGGAAGTGTCCCAGCTGCACCGAGAGCCTTGAGCAATACTGCGACACCGGGGCTACGGTGTTTACCTACAACGCACCCGATCCGCACGGGACAGCGCCGGTGACCTACGGTGGATACTCTCAAAAGATCGTTGTCGATGAGAAGTTTGTTCTGAGCGTCTCTGAGAGGCTCGATCCGGCGGGGGCGGCTCCCCTTCTCTGTGCGGGGATTACCCTTTACAGCCCTTTACGTCACTGGAAGGCTGGGCCGGGGAAAAAGGTGGGGATCGTTGGCCTCGGAGGACTCGGTCACATGGGGATTAAATTCTCGCACGCTTTCGGGGCGGAGACGGTGCTTTTTACCACCTCGCCTGAGAAGGTCGCTGATGGTCGGCGGCTTGGCGCGGACGCGGTTGTTTTGTCAACCGATGAGGCGGCGATGGCGCAGCAGCTCCGGTCGTTCGATCTTATTATCGACACCGTGTCGGCCTCCCATAATCTTGACCCGTACCTCGGTCTTTTAAAGCGTGATGGGTCGCTCGTACTTGTAGGGGCACCTGAGCATGCTCACCCCTCTCCGACGGTATTTAATCTCCTCCTGGCGCGACGCTCGGTTGCGGGCTCGGGGATCGGCGGCATTCGGGAGACCCAAGAGATGCTCGACTTTTGCGCGCAGAGAGGCATCGTCTCTGACATCGAGCTCATCGGTGCGGGGGAGATCGATCGAGCTTATGCTCGGATGCTTGAAGGAGATGTGAGGTATCGGTTCGTGATCGATATCGGTTCAATCGGTCGGTAAGGTGAGTTTTCCCCATCGTACGGCTCTTCGGCGTGACTAGTTTTGCCTTGTGATCCTAAGTGGTTAGCATCTGCGTGACGGGGCGTTTTCGGGGCAAGTGTGAATATCACCGCCCCCGAGCGACGGGGCATAACAACTGGAGAGAAGTAAGGGATAGGTGTGGGGGGAAGGGTGGTGTTGATTGGGTTTTTGGCCGGTGCGAGCTGGTCGCGAAAGGGGTGCTGTTGTGCCCGAGGTCGCGATCTCTGCGGTGCTCCTCGTCTCAGTGGTTTTCTCATGTCTTGAATTGTGGCGGGGCGCTTTTGCCTATGCCGGGCTCAATATCGGTCTTC
The DNA here is from genome assembly GCA_046047875.1 of Pseudomonadota bacterium. GTDB lineage: Bacteria > Bdellovibrionota_C > UBA2361 > UBA2361 > UBA2361 > JBILDU01. The sequence goes on from JBJOHD010000044.1 coordinate 2,837, forward strand.
TTCAGGCGGCACGTGCCGCTGCCAACGATTTAAATGCAACGGTTGATGGATTAAGGGGCTTTGTTCAAAGTAACTCGAACGCGCCGCTATCCGATTTTAAAATCTGTCCGTACGCCGCCACTCCGTGTACCACGAATAGCCTCGGTTCTTCCGGTCAGTTAATGCAGCTTGGCGCGACCGCCACAGTGCGGCTCTTCGGTCTTTACAGCTTGGAAATCGCCACGACTACCGTTTTTCGCCGCGAGCCTGATTTCCGGGCGTTCAGTGATTAGTCTTGGAGACGGAGAAGGGGTGCCGTATGCTCTTGCGGAGGTTCGGGGTATTCCCGCCGCGATCCCAGAGACGAAGCCTCGACAGGCTTAATATTCGTGTAGTTGTGTGTCGCGCGTGACGTGGATTTCACAAGAGAGGAGGGGGAGTTTCGGGGCAGCGCTCGTTGAGCTCGCATTTGCCTTGCCGGTATTATTACTTTTATTTCTGGGGGGAGTAGAGCTTACGCGGGCGCTCTACACCCGTACCGCATTGGTCGGATTCGCACGTGAGGTGAGCTCCCACGGTTTCCGTAAGTCTCTCGGCGTATCGGTTCAGGAAGCCACGAGCCGCCTCCAAGGGGCGGTCGATGAATCATGGGAAATATTTCAGCGGGAGTTTCCAGGGGCATCGATTCGTCTCCGTCTCGTTCAGTATGGCCCACGAAATCCGACGTCTGCTCCACACATGACGGTGTATTGGAATTTGGCGGGAGAGGTGGTTCGGCACGATACCGGTGTGAATCCAAATGAGCGCCTCAGTCGTCTCGGGACTATCAATTCTAACGGTGATTCCTCCGAGATGAACACATTCTTTCAGGCGACGAACCCTGCGCAATTCCCACGGCGGGATCTTTTGCTGCAGAGTCAGGGATATGTGCTGCTGGGGGAGTTTTATTATCCCTTTCGTTCGCTTGTCCCCGGAATAGGCGATTACTTCGGTATAAATGACGGATTGATGTATGTGCGGCTTGAGTATTAAGGCGAAGGCGGCACAGAAAAGGGTGAGGGCTCCTCAGAGTGACGGGGGGATCTATCTACCGCTGCTTGCGAGTGGATTACTCGGCCTCGTTATCATCGTCGGGGTGGCGATCGATACCGCTCGATTATATCGGGTCAAAATAGAGCTTCAGCAAGCGGTCGATGCTGCAGCGATCGCGTCCTCTCGGCTTGTTGTGAATTCTCCAAGTGTAACCCTTTCTGGCGATGCGTCCCGAGTATACTCCGACTCTCTCCAAATAGTTGGGGGTAATCTTCTTGCCGCCGGCTACTCTGCCGATGCGGTTCTTGATATGCGGGATCGGCAAAATGGGCAAGGAATTGATGCCTGTATTGGTCCGAATAACTCGTGCTGCTTCGTTCCGGGGCAGCCGTTTGTATGCTCGCTTTCCTCGAGCGAGGAGCGGCGTTTTATCGAGATATCGGCCCGCTTTCGTCTGCCGACCTTGATCGTTGGAGGACTCCCTGGTTTCTCGGGGAGTAATCTCGTTTCAGCTCGTGGAGTTGTTGAAAATCTGCGTATGCAGACGGTGCTTGTGCTCGATCGTTCCGGTTCGATGGACGATGAGTGGGAAGGCTCGGTAAAGAAAGGAGACTTCCTTAAAACCGCCGCGAAAGCTTTCATTGATACCTTACTTCCGTTCGATGAGCTCGGTATCGTTAGTTTTTCAGCGACGACCGACACTACAGCTCCGGCTATGGCTAATTTTGAGCCGCTCAACGACTCAGCTAACCTCGCTCTTTTGAGGGGTAATTATGCCAACGACTCGGCGAAGCTCTATCCAACCGGAAACATCGGTCTCATTCAAATAGGCTCGGGGAATACCGTAAAAAACGCTGCAAAGGCGGCGATCGATACCCTTGCATTCAGCGGGAATACCGATATTGGGTCGGGTATTTGGCGGGCAAAGACGATCCTCGACGGGGGTGCTGCGGGGAACTCTAATATTCTGCGGCTTATTATCGTTGTAACCGATGGCACTCCGTACGGTACGGCGAACAACTACCTCCCCATAACGTGGTGGAGTATGGGAGAACGGCCAAGAAATGCCCAGAATTGCGGGGGGCACCCGTTATGGTCGGTCTTAGAGAGCCCGTGCCCCCTGTCCTCCGGGCAGATGGCGACCTGTCAGAATAATCGGCGCCAGAGGCTCCGTATGCTCGATGCAATCATCGAATCCGATCTTGCGCGGGAAGCCGGATACGTTGTCTTTACGGTCGGAGCGGGAGAGGAGGATGGAAGCTTGGCCGCTCCGTTCCAAAATATCTCGGCGTTGAGCTCGTTGAAGCGATTTCTGCTTCGGCGAGTCGCGAACGACCAGGCTGCGATGCGTCTAACGACTCCGTATCCTAATCCGAATAACTTTGTTCCCCCCGATCCCGCCTATCCGTGGGATTTTCCGTGTGTTCCCAGTGGGGCTCAATTAGCGACCAAACCCCGGGGGCAGTATCTTCTTGCAAATAGTGGTCAGGAGCTTATCGATGCATTTCGGGAGATCGCGAACGTGCGGAGTCGGTTCCAGCGTTAGCTCGGCGAGTGGATTTCGGAGCAACCGATTTAATTTCTTGAGTTGGTTACCGACGTCGGCGGATACGGAGTTTGGGCGGGGCTTCTTCGGCGGCGCCGTCTACCCGAAAGGTCTCCCACCGCACCTTCCCCTCTTCCACGAGCCTTTTTATCCGCTCCTGGCTCGGGGTTAGTCGAGCACTCCCCGATTTGACCTCGATGAGGGTCACCCCTTCAGAGGGATCGAAATGAATAAAATCGATCGGTTGACCGAGAAAAACGGTGCTCGTACCCGGTTTTTTGACATCAACCGGAAAGCCCTCAAGGAGGGGCGCCATCGTTTCCGCCACCTTTCCGGTGCGCACCTCGGAGCTTTTTTTCTGATGGAGGATCGTTGAGACTCGTGAGTCAAACGAAAAGAGCCACCACAAGAGCGGCTTGAGCGCGATAAGGAATACGAGCGCACCACTAACCGCGAGGGGAATTCGGTAGGCGGTGAGGAGTTCGACTATCTCGTTCGCCATCGGTATCGACGATGCCCCGATTATTAGTGGTGGTGATGCCCCCCCGGACCGTGGGCATGACCGTGATCAAGCTCCTCCTTCGTC
>JBJOHD010000045.1:0-3349 GCA_046047875.1 Pseudomonadota bacterium
GTAAAACCTCGGGCGTTCCACCGGGCCGCATCCCACGCCTCAAAGCCGTAACGGGTCCAGGTGGCGGAATCCGGTGCCGAAAACCCAAACGAGCGCCACGCCACCGTAACGGCTGGAAGCTCGATGCCGGCCTTGCGCCACAAGGCTGCCTCGTCCGGTTCTATAGAGTAAGCGCGCCAGTAGCCGGCATCGGTGGGGGTGAAGCCGAGATTGAGCCACCGTCGCCCCTCTTGCTCGATGAAGTCCACCGTCAAAAAGGAGAGCCCCCCGCGGAAGCGAGCGGTAAGGAGGTTGATATCGTGGAGGTGGGTGAGGGCGAGGGGCGAAAGCTCGGCGCATTCCCGTTTAAGCCCGTCCAGAAACGAGGCCCCGAGGGTATTGTCCGGAGAGGATACAGCTTGATTCGCGGCGAAGGCGGCGCTGACTTGGGCGCTCAATTGGGGCTCAAGTCTCTTAAAATAAGCGGCGTATTCAGCGAGATTCATCGATTCGCCGATCTTAATGTTAAACAGGCAGTAGGTATGGCTCATTACCCGGAGCCGAGTGAGGCAGGCGGTGAGCACCCGGAGATCATCGAGGAGTAAAGCGCTGAAGTCTTCAACGTTCGCCAGCCGGCTCGAGACATCGCTTATCCAGCGGAGTTCAGGTTTTATCGCCTCGAGGAGGTCGAGCGCCTTCTTCGCTTCAAACGTCCCCGGGGCTGTCCACTGCTCGGCGAATAGCGGGGAGCCTTGTACGAGCTCGTTAATCCACCGACCGATGCGGTTCAGCGTCTCGTCGCAGCGGGGAATTTGTTCGGGGTCAACCCCAGGTACGCTGGAGTCGGTGAGGACCTTAAAGAAAATGAGCCTCCCTTGATAAGAGCTGTTGAGGTAGTTGAGTACCGACATGGTGTACTCGGTATCGGGGTTGAGGGTCGTTTTCACCTGCGTTTCGGTTCCGATGCTCAGTTCGTCTTGGGTACTTATCGGCGGGAAGTTCGTTGGGCTCGACGCTGTGGGCCTGCGGCGTATCGTGAATGGGGAGATTTTTCGGTCTGGATTAGTTTTTTCGATGAGTTAGCCGAGGCTCGTGGTTTCAGAGTCCTCGGTACCGCGGAAAATATGTCGCATCCAGCTATCTTAAAAAGCGATTTGAAAAATAATCCTTATGTGATTTTCCGAGGTTAGGTAATCGGCATAGGTTAATTTTCAAGAGACTTAAAATTAGTGTAGACACCCCTAGGGGCCAAACATATACCTAGTATGTTGGGTGGTCGAGAGACACAACATATAGTGATTGGTCGGGGATATTAACCCGGCCAGAAACTAAAGATCTCAGCAAATAGAACGTAGTTTCGGGCGCCCCGAGTGCTCGCGGTGTTTTTTTGTCAGCGGTCAGTGTTGTTTTGCTCAACCGATGAATTGTAGTAGCAGGCGCGAAGTTTGAGGAGAGACGGGGCAATGGCAACGGAAACGATCGAGATAAACAAGGGCGATTTTCAGCAGGGCTCATCGGCGGTCGGGGGTGCTCCGGGCGCGAAGCGTGCGGAGAGGGCGGCGACCGCTGCTCTGCCGTCGGAGCAGGAGCGCTTAAGCTGTTTCACCGTGGTGAAGCGTAACGGAATGCTCGTCCCGTTTCGGCGTGACCGAATCTTCAGCGCGATTGAGTCTGCCTTTCGTGCGACCCACGACATCTCGATAGTGACCCCATTGCCGCAGAATCTTTACAGCGCCGTCCAGGGGGTTACGGAGGAAGTTGTTAAGGAGGCGACCGCTAAAGCGAAGGATGGGGCGTGTCTTACCGTCGAGGGAATTCAGGATATCGTTGAGTTAAAGCTCATGCAGGGCGGTTACTACGATGTGGGGCGACGCTACATAGTCTATCGCGATGAGCACAAGCTCGTTCGTGACGATTCGCCGCGGAACCTTAAGGTTCTCCGGCGGGACGGGAAGACCCTTGTGCGCTTCAATCCGATGAAGATCGCTTCGGCGATCGAGCGCGGATTTCGCGCGACCCTCAAGATCGAGGGGAACACCCCGCAAGAGGTGATCGACTCGGTGAACCTTTTGACGAACCGGGTGGTGCAGCGGGTCATGCAGCTCTCGAAGGAGGGCACTGAGCTTCACATCGAGCTCATTCAGGACGAGGTCGAGCGCCAGATGATGGCCGAGGGCTACTACAAAGTCGCCAAAGATTTCATCCTCTATCGTGCTGAGCGTGCGACTGCTCGCGCCCTGGAAGATACGGAGCCGGCGGTGGAGGAGTCCGCGGCTCGTCAGCTTCCCCTCGATGTGGATACCGGGGCCCCCGGACGCACCTTCAAGGTTGTCGCGAAAGATAAGTCGACCTTTACGATTACCGAGCGGGAGCTGCGCAAGCGTATCGAGTTTGCTTCGCGGGGCTACGATGGAGTGGTCAATTCTGAGCTTATCCTCGAGGAGTCGCTTCGGAACTTCTACGAGAACATCCGTGCGGACGAAGTTGATCAGTCGAACGTCATGGCCGCTCGGGCGCGGGTCGAAAAAGAGCCGGCGTACTCTTACGTGGCTGCGCGTCTCCTGCTCGACGTGATCTATCGCGAGACGATCGGGGTAGATGCCCACAACCCGAAGCTTGAGGAGCTCCATGCGGAGTATTTCAAGAGGTATCTGAAGCACGCGGTTGAGGTGGAGCGGATCGATCCTGCCCTTCTTGACTTTGATCTCGATAAGCTCGGCAAGGCGATGAAGGTGGAACGCGATCAGCAGTTCACATTCTTGGGGGTGCAGACCTTGTACGATCGTTACCTCATCCACCACGAGGATGTCCGCATCGAGACCCCGCAGATCTTCTGGATGCGGGTGTCGATGGGGCTCGCGCTCCTTGAGGGTGAGCAGAAAAACGATCGGGCGATCGAGTTTTACAACGTGCTGTCGCGGTTCCTTTTCACCTCGAGTACGCCGACCCTCTTTAACTCGGGGACGCTCCATTCCCAGATGAGCTCGTGTTACCTCACGACGACGATGGACGACCTGCAGCACATCTTCAAGATCATCTCTGATGACGCGCAGCTCTCGAAGTGGGCAGGTGGTCTCGGGAACGACTGGACCAACGTGCGGGCTACCGGAGCCCGTATTAAGGGGACGAACGGTCGAAGCCAGGGTGTTATCCCGTTCCTCAAGGTTGCCAACGACACAGCGGTGGCGGTCAATCAGGGTGGGAAACGCAAAGGGGCGATGTGTGCGTACCTCGAAACGTGGCACCTCGACATCGAGGACTTCCTCGATCTCAGGAAGAACACCGGAGATGAGCGCCGTCGCACCCACGACATGAACACCGCCAACTGGATCCCCGACCTTTTTATGAAGCGGGTGGCTCAGAACGGTTC
>JBJOHD010000046.1:0-6890 GCA_046047875.1 Pseudomonadota bacterium
ATGTTCACGCGGAACACGGAGATTACGCTGTCGCACTGTCTGAGGGCAGCGGCCGAGAGAGGGCAATTTTCCCCGATCTTGTTCGCAAAGCCTGTAGCGCTTAGGCCGGATAGAATCCGGCCCTCCACGGCCGCGGTAAAATCACCAGCACGATGCAGGGCCCGACTCTGTCGGGCCGTATTCGCGTCACCGGGGGTGCCCCGGGCCAGGGAGAGCCGGGCAGCCGCCGCAGCGGAGCGAAGGTGGCTGGAGCGACGCGGAAGGAAGGGCCTTTGCTGGCCCTTCCGAAGCTTGGAGCAAGTTCGCCGTCAGGCAGGAGCCCGGAGGCGAAGCGGACGGAAAAAGGCTAATACGCCTTCGCGAATACAGCGTCGATCGTGGCGGGCTTACCGGTGACGATGCATTTTCCGCTCGTTCCGGATTGCTCAAGGGGCATACACCGAATCGTAACTTTAAGATCCGCAAGCGCCGCCTCCGCACCGGGCTCGTTACACCACTTCGCTCGCACGAATCCGCCGTGGATCTCCGGTTTCTCGGAGTGTTTGGGGGTAAAGAACCGCTTGAATTCCTCAAAGTCACTTATCGAGCTGACGGTGTTCTCCTCCTGGAACCGCTTCGCTTGAGCGAGGTAGTTCGCCTGAATTTCATCGAGTATCGAGATAAATCGGCTCAGGAAGTCGCCGTGCGACATAAGATTTTTATCCTTATGGCCCTTGTCGCGGCGATACACCATGACGTTCCCCGACTCGATATCGCGGGGGCCGATCTCGACCCGTACCGGAACCCCCTTCTTAATCCACTGCCAGTTCTTCTCACCACCCCGAAGATCGCGCTTATCAACATGCACCGAAACCGGCTGCCCGTAGTATGAAAGCTCCTTTAATTTCGCTGCCAGCGCATCCGCCGCAGCAAATACCTGCGCCTGGACCTCAGGCTTCGGCACTACCGGCAAGATAACGATCTGCTGGGTTGCAACCCGCGGGGGAACACGGAGCCCATCGTCATCCCCGTGGGTCATGATCATCCCGCCGATAAGCCGGGTCGAAACACCCCACGATGTGGTGTAGGCGTATTCGATATTCCCCGCTTCGTTCACAAATTTAATATCCGATCCGTGGGCAAAGTTTTGCCCGAGATAATGCGAGGTCCCCGCTTGGAGCGCTTTTTTATCCTGCATCATCGCTTCGACGCAGTAGGTGTTCACCGCTCCCGGAAACCGCTCATTGGCGGTCTTTTCACCGGGGATAACCGGCATCGCGAGCACATTCTCGATGAAGTCTTGATAGACGTTTAACATCTTCATGGTCTCCTCCATCGCCTCCTCCTTCGTGGCGTGGGCGGTGTGTCCCTCCTGCCAGAGGAACTCAGCGGTGCGCAGGAAAAGCCGGGTACGCATCTCCCAGCGGACGACGTTCGCCCACTGGTTAATAAGCACCGGAAGATCACGATAACTCTGCACCCACCGCGAGAACGAATCCCCGATAATCGTCTCCGAGGTGGGGCGCACGATAAGGGGCTCCTCAAGGGGGCCTGCAGGAACGAGCTTCCCGCTTTTCTCCTCAAGCCGGTGGTGGGTCACGACCGCGCACTCCTTCGCGAACCCTTGAACGTGCTGCGCTTCTTTTTCAAAGAAGCTTAGCGGGATGAAGAGGGGGAAATAGGCGTTTTGATGCCCGGTGTCTTTAATGCGGCGATCGAGCTCCCGCTGCATATTTTCCCAGATCCCGTACCCCCACGGCTTAATCACCATGCACCCACGCACCGGCGAGGTCTCTGCCATATCGGCGGCTTTTACGACCTGTTGATACCACTCGGGATAATCTTCAGAGCGGGTGGGCTTAATCGCGGTTTCAGCGGGCTTGTTCATAGGTGAACCTTTGAAGGTTAGGACAGCTCTCTTTTACCCCAAATCCCGTGAGCGTGGCAAAGGTGCACGGGAAAGGCTCCGTAGAGAGCTCTGAGAGGTATTTATCCCTGGGGGTTTCCGATAGCGCCGAGGAAGAGGCACATTCCGCTCGAGCGATGTTGAATAGCAAAAAGAAACGGACGATCAACCACAAGCCGAATCGGATCGGGCTCTACCACCGGCATCCCGCGGACCTTCATCGAGACGGCGGTGCTCGCCGCTGCTTCAGCGCCGTTCTCATCGACCGCAACAAAAACCTTATGGAAGATACCGCTGATGAAGAGGTCGGACTTCCCGGTCATCCGGCTAAAATCAGCTGAGCCGGGGGGGCTATCGAACGCGCGAGCCATACCGAGTGAGTAAAAAAGCTCTTTGAGATTTAGGGTAGCGCCCTCGAACGTGAACTTCGGTACCGCCAGATCGAGCCTCTCGGATCCACCGTTCGCAAGGTTCGATAGCTCCTCTCCGGAAAGCTCCGCCAACAGATCTTCAAGCGCGCGTCCGGGCGCAGGAACGATAAAGAGCGCCTGAAGTCCGCCGTGGGAAAATGGAACCCCGACCGCTTTGAACGCCGCAGTTTCCGCGTAGGGGAAACGATCGGTGCGCCGCATAAAGGGTGTCGAGATGCTCCGGCCATCACCGAGATGAAACGGTTCCTCTCGAGTGGCTCTCATTGGAAACACCTCCGACCACGGCGCTTTAAGATAGAGGGCATTCACGAGAATCAAACGGCTCAGGGGGGTAACCGCGTTCGGCGAAAGGATATCGGCAACCCGCTCCTTAGTCTTTTGGGTGATCCAAGAATTGATCTGAACACGCGCCGCCTCCGGGACAGATGAAAAATCGACCCCCTCGACTCCAGCTCCGTAGTGTCTCTCGAGGAACGTGGAAAACCTCTCGAGAAAAGTGTAGCTCCGCTCCGCGAACAGTCGATTAGCCATCGACCACTCGAAGGGGGTCTCACTGCCGTGCCTTGAAGAAGTTGAGGCATAGTCGAGCTCCCGCGCGACCTCGCTCAGCGATGCAGCGAACGGAGCCTCAGCGGGTCCAAGCCCTAAGACCTTCGTCATCTCAACCAACGTCTCCCCCGCCGCCCCCACCGCGGTCATCGCGAGCGCTGATTGGATTGAATAAGGGGAGAGCACGATGTTCTTTCCCCGACTCGCAGCCCCCGATCTTTGAACGAGCTTTAAACCGAGGTCGTTCGTTTGGGCAGCTGCGCCACGGGCATCGCCGTTCACGACCTCAGGCCGCAGCCCGAGAACACACACCAACACTAATACGATCAGTTTTATAGCAGCCTCAGCAGCTTCGTAAGACTTTTTCGCCGAGCTATCGCACCCGCTTCACGCTTGGAAGTTTACTTAGATCCGGAGGATCTTCAAAGATAGTCTTCGCCGGAGACTATTCACTCGGCCTTAGAAGCTCACCGAACGCACGCTCCGCGCGAGCGTGGTCACCTGCGCCGAATTCGGTTGATTCGCCCCCCAACCAGAAGCGTCCGTGCCGAAGGATCCGGATAAACCCTCCTCCCGAGCATTGGGTATCTTCACCTGCCACAGCTTTCACCCGAGCGAGGAGCTCGCGGTGGTACTCGGTCCAACTCACCGGCGCTGCCACGATAAAGGTACGATCGCCGGTTTCAGCGAAGATATATTTTAAAAGGCCGTTCGCGCCGGTCGTATCAAGAACGCACACGACCGTCTCGCTGGAGGTCGTGGACGAGAGAAATCGATAAACACCGGCCGGAGCGGGGGATTCCCCGTTCAGCGCCTGGAGCAAGGCCCGCTCTGCGTGAGGATTTTCAAGCCGATCGCCGATGAGACGCTGCAGCGCCCGCTCCGCAGCAACAAGCTTCGCAGCGCTCGCCGAAAGCTCGGCGGAACCGTCTACTCCCGGCTTACATGGATTCGCTTCTCGTTGCGGCTCGTGATGCATCGGCTGCTCCCTCGCTCACCTTCTGAGAGACCAGCTTACCAAGGAATAGATCGCTACGTAAGCACGTCCCCGCCGCATCGACCGTTTGTCCTTGTGAGGCAGCCAACAAGCCGATAAACTTTCGAATCGTCAGGCTTTTTACCGCCCAACCTACGTAGGGCACGAACAGAGCTGCCGCTTATGGCAAAGATAGCGATCGTCACCGTTCCCTACCTTAAGTCGACCGATCATTTCTACTTCGCCGAAGGCACGATTAACTCTCTCGTAGCAAATCGCACCTTTCACACCCTCGATCTCATCGCGATCGTGAACGCCAACGAATGCGGCTCAGAGGCGACGACCTGGCTCAGAAAAACCTTCCACTACATCGAGGAGAACGACGAGAACTGCGTTGCCCGCGGTTGGAATAAAGGACTCGATCGGGGATTTCATCGGGGCGCTGACTACTGCCTCGTCATTAACCTTGATCTCCTTTTTCATCCGCTCTATCTCGAAAATCTGCTGAGCTTCGCCGAATCGAATCGCGGGGCGATCATGTGGTCGGGAGAGCTCTGGACTGAGGAGGCGACCCTCTCCTCAGCTCCCCTGAGCGGGGAGATCGCTCAGGGGTGTCATGCGTCGGCGTTCCTCGTTGACCGGCGACTTACCGAACTCGTCGGTCCGTTTGACGAGGGCTTTAAGCCGGCTTATTTCGAGGACATCGATATGTTCTATCGGATGAAGCTCGCCGGCTACTCGGGGCTTCGCTCGGCATCAGCTCGTTTCCTACACTACGAGAACATCACGATTCAAAGCGCGCTCATCAAAAAAGAGATCCTCTTTGTCCGCGATCTGCGCCGTGCCGTCGATGCAAACGAACACCGCTACACTCAAAAGTGGGGTGGGCCCCAGGGTGCTGAGCGCTTTACGACGCCGTTTAACGAGCCTTATTCAAAGACGAACGCGTAGTACGCGGTCGAGCCCAGCTAAATCGGCAAATATCTCGATATTCGGAAAGGCAGCACACAGCGCGCCGCTTTGACGACAGCCGAACTCACACAGGATCGCGCCTCCTTCGGCGAGATAGCGCGGGCCCTCTCCGAGTATCTTTTTTAGATCACCGAGTCCCCCGTCCTCTGCGTAGAGCGCTCCCTGGGGCTCGTGCTGAAGCTCGGGAGATACAGCGGGATCGCCCGGAGCGATATACGGCGGATTCGCCACGATGATATCGAAGCTCTCCCCCCCTTTGACCTGGGAGAACCAATCGCTGCGACGGAGTTCAACCACACCGCCAAGGTCGTGCCGAGCAAAATTTCGGGCGGCGACCTCTAACGCAGCGGCGCTAAGATCCACCGCGACCCCCTGAACGGGGCGCCCCTGTTTTCTAACCTCCCACGCAAGCGCCGCCGCGATGCAGCCACTCCCAGTACCGAGATCCAGAAACCGCACCGGCCCCGTGGGGCGGGTTTTCAGGGCGAGCTCCACCAGGAGCTCGGTCTCCGGACGGGGCACAAGAACAGCGGGGGAAACTTCGAACTCGAGTCCGAAGAATTCTTTTATCCCGACGAGATATGCGATCGGCTCGTGGGCGCGCCGTCGTTCGATGAGTACTCGAAAACGGGACTCGACGTCGGGTGCAACCTCCGCCTCAGGGTCGGCGACAAAGCGAATGCGATCGAGTCCGGACTCCTTCGACAATAGAAGCTCCGCATCGAGCCGCGGGGTCGTTGACGTTTCTCCTAACTGAGCCGCGCCCTCACGCAGCAGCGCTCCGACCGTACTCATCGTCAGTGGGTCTCGGTCCCCTCCCCTTTGAGCGCCTCACTCTGATAGTGCGAAACAATCGGCTCGATGAGGGGATCGAGGTCCCCATTTATGATTGCATCAAGCGAGTGAAGGGAAAGTCCGATCCGGTGATCGGTAACCCGCGACTGTGGAAAGTTGTAGGTGCGGATCTTCTCAGAGCTATCCCCCGCCCCGATCTGTCCACGACGTTCAGCGCGCCGGGCGGCCTCCTGCTCCATCTCTTTCTTCTCAAGGAGTCGGGCTTTTAAAACGCGGAGCGCTTTCTCCCGGTTCTTTATCTGCGACTTCTCATCTTGCATCGCGACAACAACGCCGGTGGGCAGATGGGTAATACGAACAGCAGAGTCGGTCGTGTTGACGCTCTGGCCACCCGGACCACCGGCACGGTACACATCGATTCTGAGGTCTTTCTCGTGTATCTCGACCTCGACATCCTCAGCCTCCGGGAGCACCGCTACGGTGACGGTCGAGGTATGGATCCGCCCCGCCGCCTCGGTCGCCGGCACTCGCTGCACCCGGTGCACTCCGCGCTCGTACTTGAGCCGGCTAAAAGCCCCCCGGCCGGTGACCATCGCGATCACTTCTTTAAATCCGCCAGCTGAGGCATCGCTCGCCCCCATTATCTCAACTTTCCAGCCGAGCCCCTCCGCGTAGCGGGTGTACATCCGGAACAATTCGCCCGCAAAAATCCCGGCTTCGTCTCCCCCCGCGCCCGCGCGGATCTCAAGGATCACGTTTTTGTCATCGTTCGGGTCTTTCGGAATAAGCAGGATTTTCAGCCGATTTTCGAGTCCGCAAAGCTCTGCTTCGAGCAGCTTCGCCTCCTCTGCTGCGACCTCAGCGAGATCTTTATCAGGTCCGTTTGCTAGGGTGCGGCTTCCTTCGAGCTCCTCTTCCGCCTTTTTATATGCGCGAAAGGTCGCTACAAGCTCGGTGAGATCCTTATGCTCTTTCGAGAGCTTTTGAAAAAGCTCCCGATTCTTAATCACATCGGGAGATGAGAGCTGCGCCCCTATCTCCTCGTATCGCGCCTCAACCGCGGCTAATTTATCTAACATATCGAATACTAAAATTGATTAAACTCGCCCTCAAAGGTAAGCGCAGTCGCCGCTCTTTTAAGGGGCGAGCCCTGCGATGAACGATCCCCCGCCGCTACAAGCCGCCGAGCGCTTTCACGATCGCCGCATGAAGCTCGGGGCGAAAGCTGCGGATCTTCTTATTCGACCGACTCGGATGAACCCGGTTCGTCATCACGATGATA
>JBJOHD010000047.1:0-3468 GCA_046047875.1 Pseudomonadota bacterium
GGGGGGGCCTCCTTGCAGTGCGCTCGCACGACCCGAAATCCTCCTAGTTCCTCAGTCTTTTCAGGGGCTAAGGCGGCTTTTGCCCCCGCGGTTTGGGCCGCTATCGGGTGGGGTGGGGGGAGGGAGACCGCCATCTCGGGGAGGTACCGTGCTACCTCGATCCCCTGAGCGGTTCCGGTGTCGGCGACCGTCATGAGGGGGGTCAATTTCTGAGCGATCAGCTCCTCGCGGGCAGCGGCGGCCCGTTGATTGTTTTTTCGGGCGTAGAAGTCCGCGACCACCCGCTCCGAGCTCTCCAGATCTCGCAAGACCTCGCTCCGATACACCCGGGCTGAATCGGCGTATACCGAGGAGGGGTACCGTGCAATCAGGGTGTCGTACAGCTCTAATGCCCGCTCGAGCGACTGCGGATCCCGTCCGATCCCCTGATGCGAAAGATGAAAACTCCTTCCGGCGCGCATCGTTACGTACGGTAGGGAGCTCGAGGCGGGGCGATTGCGGAGGAACTCTTCGTACATCGTCCGAGCGGTGTCGAACTCGTTCATCTCGAAATAGGCGTCAGCGGCTTTGATCTCAGCGAATTCGGCGTAGGCGCCGAGAGCATACGAAGCCGCCAGTGATTTGAACGATTCTCGGGCAACGGAGTAGAGCTCCGTCGCATAGTAGTTTTTCGCCTCGGCGAAGAGCTCCTCCTCTGGGGTATCAACTGCCGTGATGTCACCCAACGGGATCTCAGCGGGCTCAGGCTCCCCCTTCGGTTTACTGGAACATCCCCCGAGTGACAGCCCCGAGGCGCACAGAGTGAGGATCGCGAGCCGAGATATCTTGTGGAAGCTACAATACATTTTCATACCGATAGCGGGAGGAGAGCTACCGCGCCCGGACGGTGAGCTGCCTCATGGTCATCTCAAGTGCGCCGACGCTCTTGTCGGGGCTGCACGCACGGTCGTAAGCTCCCGGGCACACGGACGCTTCGACCTTCGAAGCCTAGACCGAACCGGAGGGATTATCCAGCGGGGAGCGGTGGGGCGCAAGGTTGAGGCTTAAACGGGGATTTTTATGGGTGATATCGTTGTAGCCGACTCGGTTGAGGGGATCCGCCGTTTTGTGGCGGAGGCTCGGGGTAGGAACAAGCGGATCGGTTTTGTCCCCACCATGGGGTACCTCCACGAGGGCCACTTAAGCCTGGTGAAACGTGCGGCCGAGGAGAGCGATATCGTGATCGCCTCGATCTTCGTCAATCCGACCCAGTTTAATAATCCCGATGACCTGAAAAAATATCCCCGCGATATCCCGCGAGACCTAAAACTCCTCGCCTCGGTGGGGACCACGGCCGTATTCCTTCCCACACCGGAGATGATCTACGGGCCCCATTTTCAAAGCTGGGTCAACTTACAGGAGCTGCCGCTTCCGTTCGAGGGGGCGCACCGTCCCGGTCATTTCCAGGGGGTTTCAACGATCGTATCGATCCTCTTTAACCTTGTGGAGGCTGATTGCGCCGTGTTTGGGGAGAAAGATTTTCAACAGCTCCGGATTATCGAGCGGATGGTTGAGGATCTAAAGTTCCGAGTAAAGATACTACGCGGGGAGTTGATCCGGGATCCCGATGGATTAGCGATGAGCTCCCGTAACGTGAGGCTCTCTCCGGAGAGCCGGGGGGTGGCGCTTGGGATCAGTCGGGGGCTCCGCGCTGCGGCGGAATGTTTCGCCGCGGGCGAGCGCCGCGCCGGAGTGCTGCGCGATCGGATGGCGCGGGAGCTCGCCGGCCCCGCAGTTGAGATCGATTACATCGCGGTGGCGGATGAGGAGACCTTACGCGAGGTTGAAACGATCACCGCTCGCGCGCGGTTGCTTGTCGCCGCTACTATAGGTGGGGTCCGGCTCATCGATAATACGGCGCTACACCCCTAACGGTCCCCCCGTTCGCCGTGTGGTACGGCGTTCCGATAGGGGGCGGGTTGTCGGTGGGGTGAGCTTTAGCCGATCTCCCCCAGCGGGTGAGCCGTTTCGCCGATTCGACCGCTAATCGACCCTCTTCTGCGCGGGGTTTCCGATGAGATAGCATCCATCGGTTCCATTAAGTCGGAGTACGATCGAACCGACGAGGTTTCGATAGTAGCTCCCGGTGTGGTTATCGCGCCGCTTAAAGTGATGGCGCACCCCGGTCGAGTCGGCGTTGCCGTAGCCGTTGTCCGAGAGCTCCTCGATGAGATTGCAGCTCGTATCGAGGACGCTTACGCCGGTGGTGGAGCGTCCACACGGATTTGGCAGCACCGCGACGATCCCGCCGAAGGTGTCCGATTTCGCCTTGTAGACGAAGCCAACTTTGTAGCCGTCGGTTTCATCGAGGAAGCTGCATCCGCAGATGCCGGGGGTTCCGCCGCATGCCACCGGCCCGCTCGATGGCCGGGAATTCCGGGCGATAGAGATCGAATCCACCAGTGTGCCTGCGGGGATGGTGATGAGGCGGGTTACCTTCGATGTCGGGTTATAGATCCGCAGCTCGGTGCCGGAGTGAAAGCCGATCTCCTCGCCTGGGTCGCTTTCATCGAGGTCGCCGACGACAACAACCCCCGCGCCGGAGAAGGTAAGTCCGGCCCGTTTCCGCCCGTTCCTTTTAAGCACGGTGACCCGAACAGCGGGATTATCCCCGGAGATCTCATGCACCACCACTACGGCGTCGGTACCGTTGCTTTGACGGAGCGGGAGGGGGGCTTGGGAGACCGCTCCGACCGAGGCGAGGACGATCGTTCTTTTCTTCCCGTCGATAGGGTCGGTGAGCCGGATCTGATAGCGGGGTTTCGTCGCGGGGAAGCCAGGAAGTTTTCGCACCACACCGATCCGATCCCCTGAGCCGTCGAGATCGGCGAAGAATGCGAGGGACTTTTGCCCTTTCGTGCCAACGATGCGCACCACCTCAGCCCCCGGAGCGGAGGTGAACGCCCCCGGTCTCACCCGAACCTGGAGGGAATTTCCCGAAGTTTCGAGTATGGCAGGGTCGAGGATCCCGTCGTCGTCGAAGTCTCCACCGGCGAGGAGGATGTTAGCGCCGGAGCCGAAGGAGAGCTCGCCCGCGGGAGCTCCCGCTCGGTCGATAAGCCGCCAAGTGGCGCCGCTTGAGTTCGCTTCGACAGCACCGAAATGGTTCACCCCGGGGGCGACGTACGCCCCAAAAAAAGTGAGTGCATTCACCGTTCCGAAGCTTGAGCTCACCGGCTGCGTCGCGCCGCTCATCGGATCGAGGAAGCTTACCGCGAGGGTTTGGTTCGAGCCTTCTCCTACCTGAGCGAGCTCACCGCAACGGCCCACCGAGGGGATCGCGGCGGTCGCGGCCAGCAGCGCGGTGAGGAGAGGGAGGGGAGTAAGGCTCAACTTCATAAAGCTCCGAGTAAAAAAGCTCAGGTAAAAAACCTTCAACCGTTAGATTCGAGCTTCCCGCGTGAGGTTCGCCCCAATCGAATACGTTTC
>JBJOHD010000048.1:0-10226 GCA_046047875.1 Pseudomonadota bacterium
GTTCATCCAGGTCGACACCAGCCACATCTTGTTCATCGTGGGTGGCGCATTTGACGGCATCGAGAAGATCGTGCGCCAACGGACCGGCAAGAAGAGCCTGGGCTTCGGCACCACCGAGATGGACGTTGCCGAAGTTACTTCGCCGATGCAGGCGATCGAGAACGAGGATCTCCTCAAGTTCGGGATGATTCCCGAGTTCATCGGACGGCTCCCGATCGTGGCGGCGCTCGATGAGCTCGATGAGACTGCGCTTATCGAGATCCTCACCAAGCCGAAAAACGCCCTGGTGAGGCAATACACCCATCTCGTTGAGATGGAGGGGGTTGATCTGAAGTTCACCGACGAGTCGCTCGTGGCGATCGCTCAGAAGGCTCTTGAGCGCAAAACCGGCGCCCGTGGACTTCGCTCGATTATCGAGAAGGCGATGCTGAACATCATGTTCGAGATACCGAGCACAAACTCGATCAAAGAGATCATTATCACCCCCGAGGTAATCCGCGAGGCGCAAGAGCCCGTCGTAGTGCACCACAACAAAGCGCTGGCGTCATAAGTGCACCGCTCTTAATATACGCCCTCCGTATTCGGAGAGACGCTATCGATTTTCGAGAATAACCTCGACCCGACGATTACGCTGTCGGCCTTCGGGGGAGGTGTTTGTCGCGATCGGACGCCCTTCGCCGAAACCGCGCGAATCGATCCGATTCCGCGGTATCCCCGAATTCACGAGGGTATTCGCCACCGCGCGGGCCCGCGCCTCCGAGAGGCGTTCGTTGTACGCTGCCGTCCCGAGGGAATCGGTATGCCCCTCAACCGATATCCGGCGGCTCTTTTGGTCGATCACAACCTCCGCGATCTCACGGGCGGTACGCTGCGCTCCCGGGGTCAATCGGGCGCTATCGAAATCGAAGAGAACATCGGGGAGATTCACTACGACCCCTCGCTCGGTGATACGCGCATCGGCCCCGCGAGCGCGGAGTTCAGCGATGAGCCGCTTATTCTCCTCGATCTGCCGCCCTTGATCCGAAAGCCGGCGATCGGTCTCAGCGATGCGATCATCGGTGGCATCGATCGAGCTCCCGATTATCCCCCCGGAGAGCCCCCCGATCGCGGAGCCTATCGCGATGCCCGCACCGGTGCTTCCGGTCTGATTCCCAATGATAGCCCCGAGCCCCGCTCCAAGAGCGGCACCGCTGAGCGCGCCCGCCTCGCGGGATCGAAACTGTGCTCCTTCGCAGCCACCCACGACAACACCCACTATGATACCGAGTATCACCCTGCGCGTCATACTTGATGTGGTGAGCGATCTCATTTGCCAAGGATAGTAAGGTTCTTCACCGCCGTATCGAGATTTGGATCGAGCCGGAGCGCCTCGCGAAACTCGAACTCAGCATCGGTGGCGCGATTAAGGCCCAAGTAAACCTCCCCGAGCTTGTTGTGGTAGCTGGCGTTATCGGGACAGAGGCGCAGCGCCCGACGAAGGTGGAAAAGCTTATCCGCCGAATCGGTCGCTATCCCCGCTTTTGAGACCTCTTCAGCCGCATTCGCACACTCCGCGCCAGCAGTCGCATCAACGTGAGCACCTTGAAGCGCCCCGGTGACATCCGCCGCGGCGAACGGCTCCTCAACCGCCGCCACCTCCTTAGGCGCGATATCGACAATCGTCTCCTGAAGGACGATATGCCGCTCCGACGGGGGTTCTGCCTTCACCGGGGCCTCAACCGCCGGGGCTGCCACCTTCGCCTCGGTCCGCTCTTTTACGACGGGCACCGACCTTTGCGGCACGCTCTTTGAGGAGACACGGACGGGAGCCGTTTTCGGCACATCGATAGTCCGCTCAACCGGAGCGCTGCGCATCGACGGGGTTACGACCCCGTAAGGAACGACGGTACGCTCCCGGGAGATGCTCTCACGTGGCGCCGCGAGACGCCCCCGGGTCGCCTCGGTTCGCCCCACCAGAGCACCGTCGCGATCAAGTCGCCGCAGCTCCTCGATCTCAGCGCGTTGGGTCGCGATCACCCGCTCCTGCCGCTCTATCGCTTCATCTTGAGTCTTAAGGGTCTTCTCCTGCGCCTCGATAGCGTTGCCGACAAGCGCCCCCGCGCCGGAACCAGCGACCGCACCGACGACGAGTCCGGTGCCGGCATCTCCGGTCTGACTACCGACGATAGCGCCGAGTCCTGCTCCAATAACACCACCGGTCGCAGCGGCGAGACCCGTTGTCTCACCCGGCTCGGTGCAACCCGAGACGAGAAACCCGCAGGCAACTAAAGCGATGTACCCTCTTTTCATAACTTTCCCTTCCGTAATACCGAAAATCACCCTGACCGAACCGTTCGGCCTGAATTTAATACCGCAGATCGTCTCCTGGCGCCGGAGCGACATCGCTCGTAAACGCCGGTCCCTCGCCGACGGTGGACTCCGGAGCGGTTTCGACCGCGCCGACACCCGCCTCGTAACGCCGCAGCGAGTCGTTGTGGTACTGCTGCCGCTTAATATCCTCGAGCTCCCGCTTCTGCCGCTCCATCTCCAGCCGCTGCCGCTGCAAGATCTCCTCTTGAATCTGCAGACGATCCTCGGGTGTATCGAGCGAATCACCGACTATCCCCCCGACAACCGCCCCGGTTCCCGCACCTATAGCCGCCCCTGCACCGGCGCTGCCGAGCTTACCGCCAACGACCGAGCCGGTGCCGGCACCGACTCCAGCCCCGATAAGCGCCCCCTGCTCACGCTTCCCGAAGGTCGAACCGCAGCCAGCAGCTGCGAGCGCCACTACACCTGACAGAAAGATCGGGAAAAGATTTTTCATCGATAGACTCCGCGTGGGTTACAACTGAGGAATCAGCCGCACCGAGATGGTAACCCATCGTTCGACGGAGCAAAACACCCTTCGTGAGGCTTCGATTCCTAATCGGGCAACGGGGCGGGGCGTCGAAACAGGAGGACAAACACCCCAACACAGATCGCCGAATCGGCGAGGTTAAAGGCGGGCCAATGATACTCCCCAACGTAGAAGTCGAGGAAATCGACCACCATCCCAAGCCGCACCCGATCGATAATGTTTCCGACCGCTCCCCCGAGAACGAGCACCAAAGCACACCTGCCGGGGAGATCCCCCGCGTAGTCGCGCATGAAGAAGAAGAGCACCGCCCCAAGCGCGGCGCAGGCGGAAAGCCCCAAGAGAAGATGGCGGACCCCGTCCGCGAGATCGGCGAAGAGCCCGAACGCTACCCCCCGATTGAATGCGAGGGTGAGGTTAAACACCCCCTCGATCACCGGCAGAACCTCCCCCGGCTCAAAAGCACGCAAAGCAGCGATCTTCGTCGCCTGATCGAGGGCGACGACAAGAGCGAGAAGTAGTACGAAAAGCAGGGGCGATCCAGCACCTTTCCGGGGGGATTCCCCGCTGGCCCGCGCTTCAGATCTGTCCAACATACCCCAAAATATCTCACTAAATCGTTGCGAGCCTCGCTTTCGACCTCTGCGCGGAGGCTCTTAAGATCCCGTTTAAAAAATCCCCTCTCGAACGACTACGACTTTGCCGCTCTTGTCGCCGAGCAGCAAGGTGCCGTTTGAGGTAAAGGCGAGCCGCCGCGCCCCCGGATGCTCCCTCTCGGCGATCTGTTTAATCTCCGGACCGGTCGGTGGGGCAGTCAGGCGGAACACCCTCACGCGCCCATCCCGGCTCGCCGTAGCAACGGTATCGCCCGCCGGGCTCACCTGGAGATCGTAGATAGCTCCACCTGCCAGCGGCTGCGTCACAAGGTGTTTCATCCCTCGAAGCCCCCATACATCGAACGAACCGTCCTGACGGCCGGCAACTAAACGCTGCCCCACCCGGTCGACTCCGAGTGCATCGATCCCCTCGCCTCCCCCCGGACGCTGCACCGAGATCCGCTCCGTCCTTCGGGTATAAAACTCCCCTCCAAGGGGGTCGCGCTCGAAAAGTCCAACCTCACCATCCGCCTCGTAATCACGCCACGCGCTCAGCCCGCCATCCCAGTCCCCGCTGAAGAAAACCCGACCGAGGGGGTGATACCGGACCGCCCCTATCGTCGTGCTGTGACCGACGTACCGCTCGAACCGCCGTGACCACTCGGTTGGGGGAAGCTCCGCCACCCCGCGGTCGAACCGCCACCGATAAACCTTCCCGTCCGCCGCACCGATGAGCAGCGACTCTCCATCGGGGGCCCAATCGAGCGCGGTTATCCGGCCCCGCGAGCGATCAAACCGCTCCACCCGCTCCCCGGTTAAGAGGTGGTAAATATCAACCGTCGTTCCAAATGAGACCGCTAGGCGGCTCCCATCGAGGGAGAGCGAGCCGCACTCCGGGGAGGCGCTTAACCGGAAGATCGTCCGCCCCTCGGGACGGACATCGGTGGCCACCCCAACGCTCCCCCTCTCCCCGACGATGACGGCCCCCCAAGTCGGCTTAACAAGCTGTAACGATAGAGGATAAACACCTACGATCGGCTCCCCGAAACCGGCCCGCTCGCCCCCCCCCTCTCGGGCGAAGTCCATTAACGATTTTAAGGGGTTCTCTGGACTTTGCGCCCCTGGAGTGGCAGGATGTATTGGGTCTGAAGTGGGCACCGGCACGGTGGCACCTCCGAAACTATCATCGCTGTTGCCGCGGGGTAACAGAGCTTCCTGAGTTCGAGCGGCGGCATCTTTTGGTTCCGTTGTTTCGATTCCTCCCGGAGCACCGGGTGAATCGACCGTCGAACAGGAGGTCGTCGAGCAGAGAACGAGGGCCGCACAGATCGTCGTCCAGGCGTAGCGTAGACCGCGCCCCTCTGCAAAGCGCGGGGTGGTTCTTAAAAAGCGTTCCGATGAGTTACGCCGGTGGCGGGTTGTCGCGTGGGGTGTGTTCACGGGGATTTGCTCCGGAATATTTACACGATTTGTGCCCTAAGCCAGACGAAGCGCTCTCCCGAGGGAAGCCGTTGTGCTTCCACAAAGAGAGCGGTCACTCGTGAAACGTGATCTTTACGACGGTTCGTAAGTTTTTGCGACCCGTAGAGAGAGTCTGTCGTTTTATCGAGTGTGACGATCGATTAAGACTGTAGTCTAGCCATCGAAAGGCGCAAGTTCCCCCAGGGAACGAACCGAATCGAGAAGCCCAAGACTGCGATTGCAAAGAGAAAAAGACTGCAAAGAGAAAAAGACCACGGAATCCCAGTGCGAGAAAACCGCAAGGGGATGGCCGAAGTGCGATGAGGTTCGGCTCAGCCCCCGCGGAGATGTCTCCGGGGCGAACGCAGGTCCGAGGCCCCATCGAATTTTTAACCTAGAAGAGAGAGACGGAGCTTTTAAGAACTCCGGCTCCGAAGCAATAGAGGAAAGATGCACGAAGAGACAACCACCCAATCCCAAGCAGAAACGACTGGGGGAGTAGTAACCCAACATCTGTATTACGAAGTCAGCGGGGATCTCCTCGCCAAACCGAACGCGTTATGCGATGCCCTCGAGGCAGCAGGAGCCCATGCGGCGGTGATCTTTTGCAATTCCCCCTCCGACGCTGACCTCGTCGATGTACTGCTAAAGAAGCGGGGAATGAAGAGCCAGAAGCTTATCGGCAACGTTCCCCCGATGGTAACATCGCGGGCGCTCCGCGAGCTTAAGAGCGGGGAGCTTAACGCCCTCGTGGTCACCGATATCGCCTCACGAGAGATCGACGTCGAGCAGCTTGAGTTGGTGGTGAATTACTCGATGCCCTCCGATCCGGAGGTCTATCTCCACCGCAGCAGCCGATCGGGCCCCACGAATAAGCTCGCCAAGGTCATTAGCCTTATTAGCCCGCTCGATATCGCGAACTTCCACTACCTCAAAAAGTTCGTCGACTTCGAGTTCACGTTGTTGACCCCGCCCACCAAGGAGCAGCTCCTTTCGATGAAAGTGCAGCAGCTCGAGCGGGAAGCCGCGGGTGCGATGGTACTCAATGATCCCCGGCTCAAGGAGATGACAGCGCAGATTTTCATGAGCGCCGGCAAAGAGGAGATCGTCGCATTATTGTTGCGCAACACCCTCGATGTTCTCCCCGGACTTAAAACGGCGGCAGAGGAGCGGGCTCCGCGCGGCGGTGGACACCCCCCCCGAGAAGAGGGCTTCGAGGAGGAGCGAAGCTTCGATCAGGGCGGCAGCGGTGGTCGTGATCGTCGGCGTGGCGGCCGGGATGACCGGGGTGGCCGAGGCGGTCGGGACGATCGAGGAGGCCGCGGTGGCCGAGGCGGTCGGGATGACCGCGGGGGCCGAGGTGGTCAACGCAACGGAAACGGGTATCGCCAAGAGTTCGCCGAGGATGAAGGCTTCGGCGGACAGGGCGAAGAGGGCTTCGATGAGAGCTCGGGCCCGGGTAACGGCGATCGATGGGAGAACCGTCGGTCGCGCGATGAGGATAGTGGGGAGCAACCCCGCGGCCAAGGTCGTGACCGGGGTCGGGGGAGAAACGGCCGCGGCCGCGGCGAAGGTCGGGGAGAAGGCCGGCCTGAGCGGGGCGAGCAACACCCCCCCGCACCGCGGGATGTTCGGTTGTACATCGGACACGGCGACCGGCAAGGCTTTAACGAAGCGAAGTTCGTTGAGCTTCTGTCGAAGCACACCGACCTCACCTCCGATAAAATGCGCCGCTTCAGCCTTCGGGACTGCTACTCGTTCGCCGATTTCAGCAGCGAGATCGCCGACTCGGTGTGCGAGAAACTCAACTCGGTCGACGTTGAGGGTGATGGTAAATTCTTCATCCGTCGGGCGATTGCGCTCGGCTCCCAACGCGAAGAGGGGGGACGTCGGGGCGGCGGGGGTGGCGAGCACCAACGCGACACGAACGAGGCGGAAAGCGACTTCGGCGGAGCCGATGAAGGCAGCGATGACTTCGGCGGCTTTGAGGAGCAGGAGGACTTGGGGAACCGCTAGCCAAGACACCCTTTAAAAATATAGAAGCCCACCCCTGCCCCCTCTTCGGGATAGCACGGGTGGGCTTCGTCGTATCAACCCGTCAACGCTGGTGTTTTTCGGGTGACGCCGTTTGATTCGGCAGGGTTTCCCCGGTAGACTGTCGGCGCATGCAAAGCGGTCCCGAAAAACAATCTACCCCGCAGCCGAGGCCACCGACCGAACTCGATAACCGATCGTTCGAGCCGTTTGTGGTGCGGGCACACGATAAGTTTAGCCGCTGCATCCTCCACTACGGCGTAAAGGCGGTCGCTCATGCGGCGCTCGCCGATCGCGCGCTCGAATCGGTGGAGAACTCCCGCGAGATCCCGGTGGGTGTCTTCGAGACATTTAAAGTCAGGGGCTCACCCCTCACTTTCAGCCTGAGCGGACTTCAAAAAACCGGGGTGATACTCCCGACCCCGGCGATCACCGCCTCGAACGTTTTCTGGCCTAATTTCTTTCCGACCCCCGATCGGCTCGGGTTCGCTCACCCCGATTTCATCAATCCGTTGATGCTGCATCCCGGGAGTCCAGGGAAGCTCGTTGTGCCGAGCTCATTTTTCCAACTCGATTGGTCGAAGGACGACCTCGCCGATCAGGCTAAGATGGGCGCGACACTCATAGTCGCGGAGCGAATCTGGGAGAGCTGTGTCAACTCGTTCCGACAGAGCTTTCCCCGAGGAGAGCTCATAGTCGGCTCGGTCGAGCAGCTCGTCAACTACTACTCAGGTTTCATCGCAAGCCTCAAATTAGGCGATAACCGGAACGAATCGCTCGCCGCTGGGGAAAGATTCCTCGGACGTCTTGTGCGCCGGGACGAGGAGATCGCAGCGAAGGTGCTTTATCAGGCGAGACTCGCCGCAAGCG
Organism: Pseudomonadota bacterium; assembly: GCA_046047875.1. Lineage (GTDB taxonomy): Bacteria > Bdellovibrionota_C > UBA2361 > UBA2361 > UBA2361 > JBILDU01. The sequence goes on from JBJOHD010000048.1 coordinate 7,798, forward strand.
AGACTGAGACGAACGCGCTTGAGGGGAACTTACCCCCTTCCCCGGAAAGACCCCGACGCATGGGCGCCAAAGCAGCGCGGGGCGAAAACCCGTCAACAGCGGATCTCAGTGAGAGAAAGGATTTCGAGAATCTCCAGCGGATCGAGGCCCTCACTCAAATTATAACAAGCTCCGACCCGGAGGTCCGTTCGGAGGGTATCGCCTGCCTCAAAGCATGGCAGGGGGAGTTTTCAAATCCGGTGCGCTCCGCGTTAAATAAGGCGCTCCGGCTCGGCGCTCGCATCGAATCGGGGCTCACCCAAATCGACGCCGGTCGCGAGGTCTTCGAGCGGGGAGAGACCGTGGAGGGGATTCGCCTCGTGCGAGAGATAGCTGCTAAAACGGAGATTCCTCTCATCCGCTCGGAGGCGCGGCAGCTCCTCAAAACGTTTGGGCGTGTCCTCACGGCGCTTGCCCGGGAGGAGGAGCCGACCGAGGAGTGGCCAAAGGAGGGGCGGCAGCGCAGGCTCACCGATGTTGTTCTCGCCGCCTACAGTCACGGGAGCGACGCCGAGGTCATCTGCTACGACGGGCTGAAACGTTCGGGTCGACTCTGCTTTGGAGGGCTCTCGCCCCGCTCGTTAAAACTCCTCGACTTCAGTCACGAGCTCACGTGGAGCATCGAGCTCACCTCGATTCAAAGCATCAAATTTTTCTACGACAAAGATCCGATCCCTCCTCGGAGCCGGGGGAGTACCCGCCCCCCCTCACAAGAAGAGACCGCTTAAGCGCTCTTAGTCTGGGATAACGACAAGCTGACCGGGACGTAAATCGGACACCCCCGGGTTAGCGCGCTGCAGTTTCTGCAGTGAGATATCGAACGAACCGGCGATATCCCATAAAGTGTCCCCCTTCTTAACCCGATAGCGGCGCACCGTTGCGCGCTCTGGAACCGGTTGTACCGGCTCCGAACGAGCGGGGGGCGCCACCCGAAGCGGAGCTCCCCCCTCACGTTGCTTCACGATAAGGGTCTGATTCTGTTTTACCTTGGGGGTCGACAGACCATTCATCTCCATCAGCGCCGCTACCGAGACACCGTGACGCTTAGCGATACCGGAAAGGGTATCCCCTTTTCGCACCCGATAGACCGTGCCCCCGTAGACCGAACTCGCGGCGGGTCCCGCCGGTACCGGGCGGGATTCAGGCACCCGCAGATTCGTTAGTCGTACGGAATACTCCGGTGGCACCTTGAGGGTGTATCCCCGAGGAATAGCGTGACGCCCCTTCCACACAGAATCGCTGAGAGCGTAGTTCAGCGGTCGAAGCTCATCGGGGGATATCCCGAGCTGCTTTGTGACGTGCCCCACCGAAACAGCTTGATTGAGCCGCACCGAATCGAAGCGAATTGTCGGTTCAATCTGGAGCCCCGGGAAGTATCTGCGGTGATTCTCATAGACATGCAGCGCCGCGAGGAGCGACGGGAAGAAGTTATTCGAGGCGAAACCGAACGGGCGATCCCCTGCGTGCTCGATGATCGAGCTGATATTGGTCGTCCCCATCTTTTTAACCGCCTTCGCGACACCGCCGACACCGTGATTGTACGACGTCACGGCGAGCGGCCACGTGCCGAGCCGACGATACGCAGCCTGCAGGTATTTTGCCGCAGATTCGCTCGCAACGACCGGATCCCGCCGCTCATCAACGATGTTGTTGACGCTCATATAGAGCCGCGCTGTGCGGGGCATGAACTGCCAAATCCCGGCCGCACCAACCGAGCTGTAAGCCTTGTAATCAAAGGAGGACTCGACGAACGGCAAGCGGGTGAGCTCGATCGGCAATCCATACTCACGCACGAATATCCGCTCGATAAGGGGGAGATATCTCCCTGAGCGCTCGATAGCTTCGATGTATTTCTCTCGAATCCCGGTCTGGCTCCGAATCAGGTCCTCTTTGACCGTCTCACGATATTTTTTGGCCCCCCCCGGGATAATCTTCATCTTCTCAACGAGCTTCCGCTGCACCTCGGAACGGGGCGCAGCACCGGTTGAGAGAAACTCGAGATCCCGACTTAATGCGGCGGTAAAATTCTTCAGTTCGGTCTTTCGAAACTTCTCCAGGGCGACCGGCCCAAGCTCTTGGGCCGCCTGGGAGAAATCAAACACACCGAAGATTACCTGAGGATAATCGCGGTGGTGTACAACCGCATGATTCTTGCCATAGCGGGTAAAGATATCGATCCAAAAGTTCACCCGCGGCTGAAGCCGCAGCGGCACCTCAAAGCCGGTGTTTCGGGGCTGTCCTACCGCGATAGCGGCGCGCGCCTCCGTGGAGCCGCTCTGCGCCACGCCCTCTCCCGGCCAGAGACTTAACGCTGCACCGAGGAGTAACCCGAAAGCCAAACGCATTTGTAAATTTAACACCACACCCACCCCGTTCTCCGTCAGCCGTCA
>JBJOHD010000049.1:0-3932 GCA_046047875.1 Pseudomonadota bacterium
ACACCTTCAGCGGTGGCGGAAGCGTTCTCCCCCCCGATGTGAAGAAAGTCGCTATCCCTCTGGTAGAGAACTCCTCGACCGAGACTGGGCTCACAACGATCGTTACCGAGGCGCTCCGGGACCAGTTCGAGCGGTACGGGGTGTTAAGCGTCGTTGAGGAGACCATAGACGCCGATGCGATTTTAAACGCCCGGATTCTCAAGGTGCGTCGGTCGACGAGCACCGTTTCTGCGCGTGACGATGGAGGGCTCCAGCAAGATACGAGTATGGTCCTGGCGGCGGAGCTGCAGCGGCTCGATGGCTCGGTTTTGTGGCGCAATAAACGTATCGTCGTCACCAAAGTTTCGGCTACTTCAAGCGACACCGTTGTGACCTCCTCAGTCGACTTCGCCGGTGGCTCACTTGGAGCGAACGATCTTAAAGGGCTGGGTGGTCGTGAGGTGACTCGGGGTCAGGAGCAGGAGGCGCTCAATAACCTCGCGGAGCAGGCCGCGCGGATCGTGTACGATCAGGCGGTGATGCCTGACTTCTAGTGGTTCGACCATTAAATTCTTTCACCTGCAAGGTAATAGAATTTATGCTCACCACTAGTCCTGAGTTAGTTTTTCACTCCGCGGGAGTGAAAAAACTTATTTGTCGAAGGACTAGGACGCAGAGCTTTGCTCAGTCGTGTGCGTCCGCTCCACTGGCTTGTCGAGAGTTTGAGTCCTGGGTCGCTCCGGAGGCTCCCCGAGGGACCGTTTCATCCAACGGCGGCCTCATTCGATACACGGGTTTCTCGAATAGGTCATGAACTTTAATCTCGTGTGTTTGGCGATCGTTGTAGTGCTGTGCCTTGGGGTGGTGGTGCGGTATCGCCGCATTCCACTCGCTGAGGGATTCGTTCTTTTTATCGCGGGGTTTGGGGAGCTCCTCTTCCCCGTAATAAATGGGGTGCTCGCCCTCGGGTTCTGGTTCGCACTTATCGGTATTCCTGGTTGGCTTCTCGGTGGGATGACCTCGGCGCTCGTCTGTGGAGATTACTTAAACGCCGCCCGGAAGGGGCGGTGGGTAGGGCGGCTCCACCCATACAAGCGGTGGCGCGAGCGGGCGAGGGGAGTTTGCTCTCTTGCCGATAGTGTTCGAGGGGACGGAATGCGGGGTGCGGCCGAGCACACGGCCTCCGAACTCCGCCTCCTCAACGATCTTGATCGGGGGGCGTTGGCGGGGGAGTGGCGGGTGGTGACGTCGCTCGCGCAGACGGTGATTCGGGGAGGCGCTCGGGAGGCGACACCGCTGATCCTTTATCTCCGAGCTCTCGGTGAGTTAGGCGAGCTCACTAAACTCGATTATGAGTTCCTCGCGGTCGAGCGGGCGCTGGGGGGAGAGGCGCGGGCGATGGCGCGGCTTCTGGTGGGCGCCTTTCACGGGGAGGCGGTGTTGGTGCGCTGCATCACGGAGGAGCACTTGGCAGCGATGCACCCCGATCTAAAGCGGTTTTGGATCGCCACCGCTCTCGAGCTGTGTGGAAATCGGGAGGAAGCGGCTCGGGGCTATGAGGCGCTGAGCGCCAGCAGCATCCCCGGAATTCGTGAGTCGGTGCACCGCCGACTCGCCGAAGCGGCGGCGCCTGCGCCGCCGCTTCGGCCTGAACTCAGGGCATATATCGGCGCCGCCGTAGAGGACGAGAGCCGCTACGGCGATACCGCAGGAGCGGTGGGGCCGGCGACGAATCTTCTCTTTTGGCTTATCGCAGGTGTCTTCGCCGTTGAACTAATCGTCGGTCAGGGGGCACTTTTTTTTGAGTGGGGGGCGTTTTGGCCCACCGGAATTCTCGTCGGGGGGGAATGGTGGCGGATTATCACCCCGCTCTTTCTTCACCTCGGTGTCGCCCACGTCGCCTTCAACGCGCTCGCCTTAAGGAGTCTTGGACCGTTTGTTGAGCGGTCCCTCGGAGTGAGCCGCTTTCTCCTCGTCTTTTTCGGCGCGGGGTGCGGGGGGCTGCTGCTCATCCTCCTCGGAGTTCGATACCTCGGTTTTGAGGAGCGTATAGTGGTAGGGGCATCCGGCAGCATTATGGGGCTCGTGGGAGCCACGGGAGCGATCCTCCACTGCGCCGCCCTTCGGGAACGTTCACCGGTGGCGCACGATCGGCTCCGCTCGATCGGGGTGATTATCGGGCTTCAGGTCGTCTTCGATATCCTCGTCCCGCAAACGAGCGCCGCAGCGCACCTCATCGGGGCAGCGCTCGGCTATCTCATCGGTCGAGTGTTCTATCGAAGATAGTCCCCGAAGATGCACCTACCGTTCTCTGTGATCCGCACCTGATCGGTCAAGGCGCATCCCCGCCGCAGATCAGTAGGTAATCTGATAACAGGTGAGGGAATTTATATGGGAATTCAACTGGCACGCGGGGACGACGTTCCACGCATTTAACGCGGGGTTCCACTTTATGTGGGAGTTATCTCCGCAGCTTGAGTACCCACTCGAGACAACGGTTGCATACCCTGCGTAGCCGTAGATATGGCAGATTCGATTCATCGTGGCTGCATCCGCCTGAAACGAGCTCCCCGGGCCCGGCACCGGTGCTGTTGGAATCGAAACGAGCGATACCGCCCCGGAGTTCGTGAAGCGAGCGCCGCAGTCGCATACCCCGCCGACTGCGGTCTGAAAGTCGATCCGATCGGAGTACGGCACATCGATAGCTCCCTGAGCGCACTGCACGGCGGCTGAGTAGTTCGGCGTGCCGCTCATAGCGCGTACAATCGGGAATTGGTGTGTTCCGAAGGCCGGACGAAACCACGCCGCGACGGGGAGGTTTGCAGTGGTTCCGAGGCACCGCGATTGGGTAAAGTCACCCCCGGTATTTCGGATAAAACTGGTGTCGCACAAGATAGGTGAGTTCGCGAGGGCCGGCGAGGTCTCGCCGTTCGTCGCCGCCTTGACGATCTTCCGGGTCTCCCATACCCCGTCCCCCCCCAAGGCGAGCTGTCCCGAACGCTACGGCGTTCGTTGAGCCTGCGAGCAATCTAATCGGTCCGACCTCGTAGCTCACGTACGGGAGTGGGGAGAGGAGTCGCTGGTTAAAGAGCGCGTTCGCGCGGGTGGGGGACAGCCCCGGGATCCCGGCGGGTCCTTGAAGACCGATCGGGCCTTGAGGCCCTACAGTACCGGGGACACATTGAAAGCCACGGGGGCCGACCGGTCCCGCCGGGCCGGTAGCTCCGGGGGCTCCTACGGGACCCGTTTCGCCCCGCTCCCCTTGAGGTCCGCGCGGGCCGGTCGAAAGACCTCCAACGTTATCGAGGAGCACCTCGAGGGCTGCGTCCTTCACATCGTCCCGGGTTGCAAAATCCGCAATCGCCCCGTTTCTATACCGAACCGGTTTCGTCCCCGCCGGACAATCGGAGCCTTGGCGTGCTGAGACGACTTTGACGATATGCTGCTCGACGATCGGACGGCCACGGAGAAGCCGTTCAACTCGAACCGATTCCGTGCACAGTTTTTCAGCGAAGCACTCGAGCGAACAAAGAGCGCAGCCGAGGGCGAAGCCCGCGAGCGCGAGTCGAAGCGACATATTCCCCCCCTATAAAATCCGCACCCGAGGATGCACCTGTTTCTCTGCCGGGAAACACCGCTGTCATCGAAGCGTCGCACCCGTACGAAGGGGGCGCACGATGTTATAGGGGTTAAAACAGCCTTATCAAGGGCGGTGTGTAGGATAAGTTGGAATCGCGAAGGAGCTGCTTCCCACGTGCGGGCTCTCCCCGAGGTGTTTTTCACTGTTGAGCGAGAAAAGCTGAAGAGGGAAGACAGGCGGCTATTCGAGCGGCGCTGGAGGGGGAAAAAGGCACAAAAAAACCGAGCCGTGAAGCTCGGTCTTTTTAGAGAGCGCCGATTGCGCTCACAGCCCGTCTGACGGGTTAGCCCTTCTTCGGTGTCCCAACGAGGGA
>JBJOHD010000050.1:0-10721 GCA_046047875.1 Pseudomonadota bacterium
GAACCAACACCGCTCAGTTCAACGACCGATTCATCACTCGCAGTTACGGTCTGCCGCTTAAATTCCTCACCCATTCCGATGATCTTAAGACCGATATCGTACTCACCGCTCTTTTCCTCGAAGCGAACCCGAACCGCCTCGCTCACGACCAAGAGCCACGCGCCTTGCTGCGACCTTTCAGGGGTCGGGCAAGCCCCGAACGCATTTGAAGCCGCTGCAATTATCGAGAGGAGAGCCGCACCGAGAACCTTCATATGAACCTCTTCAAACAGTGCGCATTTTGCACACTGTACATACCCCCTATCCAGCCCCCGGCTGGAAACGCTCCATCGGGAGACTTCGGATTTTTGAGTTAAGACCGGCGTGCCCATTCTTCAAAGATTTCAGCTACCTAAGGCGAGCGCTCAGTGAATCTCGTAGGTGCTTGAGTGGATACGCTGCGAAATTTGCCGATTCGCTCCTCCGGGGAGCCTCTCAAGGGAACCGGGCCGAGAGCCCTCACTCTGAGGCGCAAATGAGAACGGTTCGGTAAAAAGAGGACGGGTCTACGCAATAGGTGCGAGGATAAAGCGGGGATCTAAAACGAAGCACACCGTCTTAGGAGGGTACCCGACACCGACACACCCCTCCAACCCCCTCAGTCGAAACGTAATGGGGGAGCACTGGCTAAGAACAGATCGATCGCTTCGATTACGCTCCCTCATTAAACTCTTACTCGACACCACGCCGACTTTTCGTGATGATACCGCTCACCGGTCTCTGGATCTTAAAAGGCCTCTATGACAATCGTCGCAAGAATTATCTCATCCCGAATCGGAGCTGTAACTTTTTTTATCGCTCTCACCACACTACTCGGCTGCGTCCGAACCCAGTCTTCTCCAACTACGCACCCTCCAAAGCGGGTCGCGATCGTGCTCACGAACCACGGTGAACTCGGAGCCACGGGGCGAGCTACCGGCTTCTTCCTCTCTGAAGCGACCCATCCTCATAAAGTCTTTCGGGAGGCGGGATACGCGGTCGACTTCGTGTCACCGAAGGGCGGGCTCGCTCCGATGGACGGCATCGACCGGAACGATCCGATCAACGCCGCGTTCCTCGCTGAGGCTGCACTTGTCGCTCAGACCCGCTCAACGACCGCTATCGGCGATATCGATCCCACTTCCTACGGTGCGATCTTTTTTTCTGGTGGTCACGGAACGATGTGGGACCTTCCTGACAACCCCGAGGTAAAAGCGCTTATCCGCTCGGTATACGAGCGTGGAGGCGTAGTCGCCGCGGTGTGTCACGGCCCAGCAGCGCTCGTCAATGTGCAGCTCTCGACAGGGGAATTTCTTGTGAGCGGAAAGAAGGTTTCAGCGTTCACCGATGAAGAGGAGGCCGCGGTAAAACTCGAGACAGTCGTCCCCTTCCCCCTCGAAACGACGCTTCGTGGGCGGGGAGCGCAGTTCGTGGAGGCCCCAAACTTTGAACCGATGGTGGCGATCGACGATCGGCTCGTGACCGGGCAAAACCCCGCCTCCGCTACAGGTGTTGCCGAGGCGGTTGTGAGACTTATCGAGGGGAATGATTAGAACCTCCCCCGCGAACGAGCACCCCCCCCCGAGAGCGTTACCTCGAATAAATTCGGGGCCCGTTCGAGAATAGTTGTTCGAAGATAGTTCAGGTCGAACCTCTAAATGCGGCGTAGCGGTTTACGCTCAGCGCCCTAGCGGATCACCGCACCCGCAGGGGTCGACTCATCCACCGGCACCACGAATTTACTGCCCCGAATAAGTCCCAAGGTGATATTAACCCGATCGATGAGATTTGCGGGTACCCCTCCGCGCACCCCGGTGTTAACAGGCGCGAGGGCTGCCCCGCCCGCCATCACCATGCTGTATTCCCGAAGGTTCTGTGCGGTAAAGACCTCCGCTCGGACCTCGTCGAGCACCGCCGCAACGGTCGGTGTCATCTCCCAAAGGTTCGAGGTTACCACCGACTGGGGGGCCACCGAGCGCTGATCGAGGATATTCCCAAACGAGAGGAAACCTGCGGCGTCAGCTGCCTCGATAACACCGGCACGCTCGGCGAAGAAAACATCGGCCCCTGCTGCGATCTGTTGCTCCGTCGCAAACGCCGCCCCAGCAGGGTCGTACCACGAGGAGAGATAGGTAACGAGAGGAACAACCGCTGGATTTACCGATCGAGCGCCGGCGATAAAAGCATTTACAAGCCGATTGACCTCGGCGACCGGATACCCGCCGACGATCCCGATCACGTTGCTCTCGGTGAGTCCTCCCGCAAGAATCCCGGAGAGGTACGCGGGCTCATGGATCCAATTGTCGAAAACCGCAAAGTTAGGCGCGGTCTCTACTTGAGCCGAACCCATCGCAAAAGCGACCTCGGGGTGATCCGCAGCTACCCTGCGAGCAGCGCTCTCGTTTCCGAACGCATCGCCGATGATCACCTCTGGAGCGAACGTGGCGATGGCACCCCGTAATTCCCCCTCCATCGCACCGTTGTCGTACCCGATCCCAGCGGTAAAGGTGTATTCGATCTCCCCTGCATCTTGGGCCTCAAGGAGAGCACCGTGCACCACCCCGTTCCACGGCTCTTCTATCTGAGTGGCGAACGCGCCGTACACCCGGACTACCCGCGGGGCATCGCCCCCCGATCCGTCGCTGCAACCGGCGAATGGAAGCACACACAAAGCTAACGAGAGAAACTTTACGAGCCGCGACATATCCCACTCCTCTTTAGTTGAGACTGAGCGGCGGATTCTACTCCTCTTTGCAAACGGCGCAAGGGCGGGTGAAACCAAACAGTTCCCCGCTTCGTGGCGCTCTACGTTTGACAAAAGGACCCAGCGAAATACGTAGCTGGGTCGGTGAGGAACCCCATGAAGGGGAGCGGCTCATCGTTGGGCAGGAGATATCCGCATGATTTGAGCGGGTTAAAAACTTGGGATCGAAGGTAACGTGATATTACCGCCGGGCGTTACCCCCCGGACTCTCCCCCCACGTCCCCGTTCGGCTCAGGAGGTAAGGGAGCTCCAGTCGCTGCGTCTCCCCCTTCGGCGCTCCCCAACCGTTCACATCGGGTTACTCCAAACGACGCACCCAACAACACCGCTGCAACCGCCGCGGTACCGAGGCACCCCATGAGACAGCCGGACTCTTTCTCCGGCGTCGACCGGCTCGGTGACTCCCCCGGCCCAAAAACACGACGAAACTCACTCGGTGTAAACATAACTCCACCTCCCACTGAGTCCCTATCTTATCCCCTGAGCGAAGTTAAGCAAAAAAACTACAAGTAGGATCCAGCGGACCGTAGGTGACCTCCCCCAAAGACGCTTCCCCCTCGGCTGCTCCGTCGATCGCCCAACGCCGCGTGCCGCCTCGAAGCGGAGTCTAAGACCGCACCATATAAAACGATCGTAAAAACGCGGTTGTGCATCTCAATTTTCCTCCTCCTACTCCCTTGCCTCCCCCCCCCTACTCCTCGTGAAGCTGCGGTCGGGCACGTAACATCCAACGGAGCGCTATGGTGGGGCTTAATCGTCTTAGTATTCAGTCGAAGATGATCGCGATTCTGCTCGCGGTGAGCCTCGCCTCGATCTGTGCGGTCGCGGTGCTGGCGTACTCCTCCGCCAAAGAGGCTTTAACTCAAGCAACCGATAACCACCTCAGAGGGATCCAGGTATGAAAACCAACAACGCTCAAAGAGATGCTCGAAGCTCTCCGTGAGCAGGTGATCTCGATCTCCGATAGCCAAGCTGTCATAGACGGAATGCTCCCTTTTTGGGATGCCTTTCGAAGTCTCTCCACGAAAACGTTAAGCGAGTCGGAGGGCAAAAACTCCGCTCGTTCTACTCCGCCGAGTTCCTTCCCGGACTCTCGAAGCAACTTGAGGGAGATCCGATCCTAGAACAGTACGTCCCGACCACTCCAGCGGCTTGCCACCTCCAGTACCACTATATCGCGAAAGCCCCCGCCGCCTACGGAGAAAAAAGCACCCTCGTATCGAATCCCTTGATGGGAGCAGCTACGGAGAGAGCCATGCTAAGCTCCATACCCTCTTCTCACGGGTCGTGAAGATATTCGGGTTCGAGGATCTCATGCTGATCGATCCCGACACCCTTGATATCGTCTACTCCTTCCAAAAAACGACCGAGTTTGGAACGAATCTTCTCGTCGGACCCTATGCGGGTACCAACCTCGGCGAAAGGGTGCGGACCATTTGCTCAGCGCGCGATCGCGATGATTTTAAGATCGCTGATTTCGAACCGTACCGTCCGAGTCTCGCCGCACCGATGGGCTTCGCTGTAAGTCCGATCTTCGACGGTGGAACGATGATCGGAATTTTAGCACTTCAGTTTCCGATCGAAACGTTTAACAAGGTTCTTACCGGAGACTATAAATGGCGCGACGAGGGACTCGGCGAAACAGGTGAAAGCTTCGTCGTGGGGCCCGACAAAACTATCCGCAGGCGGGTGGAGAGTAGGCAAGCGCTGCCGATTTAAATCCCCCCTCATTACATCGCTCCCGCTCGGCATCGAACCTCGTGCGGCTAAGCCATAATTGGCGGTGAGCCCCTCTTCGGATAATAGTGCTCTTCGGGCTAAGAAATGGTAGAAAAATCAGAGCGTGAAAGATCCTTGGGATAAATCCGCGGGATAAAAGCCGCAAGGATGATACGCTCGACGTTAAAGCTGGGTGACTTCAAAAGCACCCCAGTCTTAAGAAACCAAGGCTGTTAACGCCCGTAAATCGCACCGATGGCGAAGCGAACTTACCGTCGTACAGTTTCGTAATCGGTCTCATTCGGAATGAACCTATGCCGTGCCCCTTTGCCTGGCTTTCGAAGTTATTCCCCGATCTTGTACCCCCGCACGGAGCACCCCTCACCGATCGCTCTTGCGAGGCGCTGATAAGACTTTTAGAGAGCGCAGGTCTCGATTGGAAGACCTCACTGAGCGAGCTCGCCACGCGCTACGGCGTGACCCGGCCGTACGACTTTCAGGACGTGGTGGCACTTCCGCCGCTCACAACCCTTTCAGCGAGCCCCCTTCAGTTCGAAGCACCGTACGAGCCCGCGAACGGGGCGCTCCCGTGCTCCTACGCCTCAGCGAGATACCTCGTACATGAGGATGCCGCGAAGAACCACGGAGAGATAACCGGCGAGCTCCGTATGCGACTTGGGCCGGGAGTCGCTGGAACAGCTCAGAACACACTCCACGAGGAGTGGCGATTCGGCCGGATCACCCTCAGCGCAACCACCTGGCCCCCCGAGCTTCAGAGACGCCCCCCTGTAAACACCCTTTATCAACGGGAGCCCCGGCTCCATTTTGCGACGAGCATCGCGGTGGCGAGCGACTTTCCATGGATATTCCCCGATACTGAGCTCGGGGCTGTTTTCGAATCGAGTGCCACAATCCTCGCCGAGCCGATATTAGAAAAGGATATCGCTCCCGCCCCCGCACGCGGCAATTTTATCCGGGTGAATACTCCGAACATCACCGCGCGGATCCCCGCCGGCGAATGGCGGGCGTGGCGAAACGACGAGCGGGGATGGTTCGGCATCTCAACCCCCGAGACCACAGCGCTCTTTAAGGGGAAAACCGATCAAAAACTTCAACTCTCGCGGGTTCATCCCGCGCGGGGCCCGGGGGGCTCAAGCCTGGCGGTCGTGAGCGGCCAGAATCTCTACGGGGAGACTATCCTTCACGGAGCGACCCCAACCGCCCTCGATGGAATCGCTGAAACTTTGCGAGGGTTTTGGGGCTTACCCCTTTCATCTTCTGACGATGAGGATATTTAGCCCGCTGCGGGTTAGAAAGGGGGTGGGCATCCCCGCTATCGAGAGGTGCGAAGCCGCATCGGCGGTATGTCAGGACCGCCAACCGCGAGACTCTACCGAGTCTTACATGGAACCGAGTGAAAGATTCGGTCTTTGATTGGGGGACCATCCTCCCCTGGCCGAAGAGCCTTAAACACCGAACACGTTCCACCACATTGGGAGCCGCATTCGTTGAGGGTAAACGGGGAAATAAGCTCGCCTTGTCCATCAGAGTTCCAGTCGCACTCGCAATCACCCGGAATACTCAACGATGATTCGACCTGATTGATAACTCGAGCGAGTGCTACGAGCGGATCGTTTAGATCCTCGGCGAAAGTACTGTAAGGAACAACCGAGAGGGCAACCGCCAAAGCTGGACGAAGTGAAAAACTAACAAGACTCCGGAAAATCGCAAAAACCGACGACTCAATAAAACCTGCTTTTAAATTTGGCGCACGTGGTGCACCGAGCTGCCTCAAAAACCCGTCGTGTTCAAGTTACCGGACTCCGGTTGCAACGGACCGCTGGACGCTGCGTTACCGAACGAGGAGAGGCACGCGAGGTTACTCGTTGTAAATAGGTCCGACTCATCCCCTGATTCGAAGATGAGCCCCAAGCTTAACTACGTCTCGAGAGCTTAGGGGTTTACCCACGGTTGCCCGGGGCTACACACTCGTTCTCTTGCTGAAAGGTGCAACACGTTCCCTCAACTACCGGGCCCCCGTCGCCAACCTTCTTCCAGTAACAGGGACTCTTACACTCAGGATCTGATTCCGCCCCAGTCATCACGTTTTTGAGTTCTCCGCACATGCTCTTAAGAGTATTCGATGTGACAGCAGAGCCCCTAGTGAAACGAAAATCATCCGGAAGACAAGTCTCTTTGCACTGCTTTTCTTCGAGACCTTGCTGCTTAAATGAAAACCCCTCGTTACCGCAAAAGCACATTGATTGCCCCACACAGATTTGGGGGCTCTTTATCGTCCGCGAACCGGAACACGCCACCGCCTCAAATTCGTCGTCGGCTGAACTCGAAAACGGCATAAGAAGAGGGATGGAGGCGATGCCAAGGCTCAATGCGAAGGAGCGAAGGAGCGAAGGAGCGAACCAAAGAGTCGACATACGCAGCCGTTTTAAAAACCAAAATCCCCTAAAGTATACAACGTGAGCGATACGCTCGCTACGAAAAATCGAATGCGCCAACGCTGGTGCGTGCCAACTAGGTAATCCCTTGAACGCTCCAACTTTTCCTCAATAATTGCTGCGCACCAGTGGTCGGTCGGGCCTCGTATCCGACTCGGGAGCTCTCGATCAAAAACGCTTCAAAGAGAGCACATGACAAGAATTCAGAAAGCTTACCTCCTGATAGACGATGGCACCTAAAAAATATAGAAATCAGCTCAAGAATACGTACCCCTGTAGGTTTGGGGTATTTTTCGGTTTAACAATCAAGGTAGTCGAACGTATGCTCAACAACTCAAAAAGCGTCGCTCAGGCGATCTGTCTATCTGCTCTCAGCTTCTCATCATGCGATAACGAAGACACACTTCGCGACCCCACCCTCACACCTTCTCAGCCAGAGGCAAGCTCTCCGTTATTTTACGAACGGCAGGGAGAGATCTTTGAGATCCCGATGGCCAAGGTGCGCCGAGCTGTAGGTGAGGCCAACGCAGCGCGGTTTCTTGAGAGCAACTTCGGCGGCAGGATCGACGCGACGTTGTTGGAGGCTTTGCAGACGCTGTCGTCCACCGAGTTTTCCGAGCCCCTCTTAGCTCTGCCCGATCGCTGGGACAATCAGGTAAGAGGTCAGCTCGAGGATCGGCTATCGAACCTCAGGGTGAGAAACGTCCCGGAGCGGGTAATCGCGCACGTGGCACGGTTGAACGTCGTGTATAATGCCTGGGCCGCCGCGGGTAACGCTGCGCCGGAGACTTTTGAGGATCTTTACAACTCGGAACCAGCCAAAGCCGCAGCAAGCGCGCCATGGGGCGCACTGTCTCCCTCCGGCAGCACTCTCGGGAATGCGCGCGACTATCTCGAAGGTCTTATTCGTGCTCTGAAGGTTTCCAAGGTTGCTACGCTTGAAAAAAACCCGCGGCTCGACCGTGACTTCCTATTCAGCGAAAATGGTTTCAAGGATGATGCCGCCGCAATAATGGATGATTATCTTCACCTTCGGTACGGCGTTGCCGTTAAATAGCGGGGCTTGTGCGGCGTTCCTGGGTACTGGTGCGGAGCACTGCGGGAACTCCTTAATGCGCCGAGCCCTTCGGGGAGGGTGTGGTGGGACGGGATCTCTGATCCACTCACCCCACCCACCCGTGGTGCCGCTCGTGAGCTGAGTTAGAGCTACCTCACAGTCTCCCAACGCGGAAAATATTCGAACATTCTGGAATACGCTGCGAAGTGGAAAGTGTACTTAAGCCACACGCTTAATCCCGAGCGTGTGACGATTACCAAAAGCGTAAGACCCTAGAATTGAGGATGTCGAAGATCCTCATATGAAGCTTTATTTCCTGTACCCTGCTGGTGCCCCTGCTGGTGCATGGCAACTAGGTAATACCTTCAATCGACCAACCGCTGAAGCCGGCGGGGACTGATGCAAGTAGCGCTGTTGAGACGGAGCATCGTTGAGAGCGAGTTAAATCTCTTCAAACAATAGGTTCTATCGATGTCGAATCGCCCGGGCTTGCCCGTGAGATCTTGAGCTACCGAAACATTTTCAAAGTTGGGACGCACTAGTCTTACGGGGGGACACCCTCTCTATCCTGACAGCTGATAGCGCTTAACTTCGACGCACAAAAATGCAGGCGCAGCGTACGGCCGCTGACGAAAGCGGGTGCTGGGGCGGATAAAAAATATCGGCCCTCCCGCTCAAACCGGATATCCTTTCGACTTCAGCAGGTCCTAACAGCAAATAATCTTGGAAAGGGTGCGCAGGAGAGGCTGCCGACGAGGGGTTAGCTTCGGTGGGGCTCCCGTTGAGCGCCGAAATAGTAGTGACCCCGATGTATTCGTGTGTTTTGATTGTGCCTCGATATGAAGGGAGTATACCGATGAATCGATTCCGTCTTGTCATCATCGTCGCGACCGCAACTATGGCTTTTTTGGGCCTCACCGGCTGCGGCTCCGATGGGGACTCTAGCCGCCTCTCGGTGCAACTCTCGTGGATAAAGAACTCCGAATTCGCTGGGGAGTATTTCGCCGATACGAACGGGTACTACGCCGAAGCGGGATTCGGTTCGGTGAACCTCATCTCTGGACCAACAGACACCGGAGCGGCGGTCCTCGCCGGAGAGGCGCTCGTCGGAATCGACAACGCTGTTTCGACCGCCCAGTCGGTGTCAGATGGGGCTCCCCTTAAAATCATCGGTGCAACGTATCAAAAGAACCCCTTCTCAATCTTGAGCATTAAAAACCGGGCCAATATCCGGAACCCGCGGGACATGATCGGTAAGCGCATCGGCATCCAGCCAGGAGACAACGAGGCGCTGTTCGATGCGTTTCTTCGAGCGAACAACATCAGCGCGAGCAGTGTGACAAAGGTCACGGTGGGGTATGATCCAACTCCGCTCGTAAACAACGAGGTCGATGGTTTTCTTGCCTTTATCACGAATGAATCGATAACCGTCCAGAACCTCGGCTATGAAGTGAGGAACATGCTTTTTGCAGATAACGGACTACCGTTCGTTGCGGAGGCGTTTGTGGCAACCCAAGACGCAATCGACACCGAGCGCGCCGCACTCAAAAGATTTCTCAAGGCAACTATCCGAGGATGGAAAGATGCCCTGGCGAACCCCGATGAAGGCGCTCGCCTCGCGGTCGAAGTATACGGCGCCGACCTTGGCCTCGACATCAATAAGGAGAAGCAGCAGTCTGCCGCCCAAAACGAGCTCTTGATCGTTTCGGATGAAACCACCGCAAACGGCCTCTTTACGATTAGCCCCGCCCTTCAGTCGCAGAATATCGCCTCGTTGCAAACCGCCGGTTACGACATCACCGCTGCGGAGCTTTTTGATTTAAGCCTCCTTGAAGAGGTGTATGCCGAAAATCCGGAGCTGCGAGAATAGGAGCCTGGCCCTATACCGCTAATACGTCGGAGCTAGTTGACACCTCGAATAGACCAGCATCAGCAGCCGGGTGCGGGATCTTGGGTGCCGGTTGAATGAATTTAGCTGGCCTACCTAATGCCTCTACGGCCGTTCCGTGACAGCCTCATTGTCCATCCCGGTTAAAACCGATTAAACGGCATCCTCGGGGATCTTGAAGTCGGATCAGTCGGTTATGACACGAGGCTCTTAAGCTCTAGATATATTTTCAAAGTTGGGACGCACCAGGCTCCCCCCCGCGAACTCACCATCGTGACCGCGCAAACGTTCTCCCTCCTAACTACGCGACGATAGAAACCCATTCAAACATTACCTCCTGTTTCTGATTTCTCTCCGGAATCGGTATCGCTCCGCGATGCAAACAGTTTTGAGGCGCGGAGGTCGCGACCTCGGGTGCGCGGCAATTCGGGTACATTTTTAATCGATGAGCCCCAGCGGCCGCGCGCCGGAGCGAAGCTACAGGTGAAACGAGTTCAGCGGAGACGACTGATACAGGAAAGAGAGTTCGGCCGGGGCGTCATCGGAACGTCCACGTTTAAACCGAGGAAACGGCATCCTAGCGGAGCTTAGCGGCGAATCGAGCGGTTACCACACGAGGATCTTTAATCGCCGATAGATCTCAAAAGTTGGGATGTACCGGTCTTTAAGGGCGTCGGATTCAAGCACCAACCGCTACGGCAACTGATTGATCCACCGCTCCCCCAGCTCATCACCGTTAAAGTGATCGGGTAGTATGCCACCTGGCCGTCCGTAGTGCGGCACGAAATCTGACCCAGCACGAGGCTCGATGAACATCCG
>JBJOHD010000051.1:0-4361 GCA_046047875.1 Pseudomonadota bacterium
GGCCGATCTCGCCGCGATTCGCGGGGAGATTCGCCGGGAGATAGCCGCGAAGCAGGCCGAGAATCCCCCGGCGATGCTTCGCCCCGAGCAGGATAACAGCCTCGTGTGGAAGACGATCACCGTCCTCACCGCATTCATGGCGGCCCAAGGATACTGGCGATGGCGCTATCGCACAAAAGATGATTTTAAGCGACGAGAGAGCGACCTGAGAGGGATGCTCCACACCGAGTCGCTTTACTTCGAGGATTCCAAATTCGTCGTCGCCTATGACCGCGCCCCGAAGAACGAAACCGAGACCAGGCAGTTGATCGTCGAAAACCCCCGAACCCCGCGGGATCTCAACTCCGACCTCGAGACGATTATCGGCCCGTACTGTTCTGAGCACTTACGTCGAGCGGCGCAACGTTGCACCCCAGACGATCCGTTTGTCTTAGATCACGTCGATAAGGTTCCGATCTCGTGGGGGTGGATTCGTGATGAGCTCTTTCGGTGGGAATTCGGTTCGGCGATTCGTTTGTGGCGCGCCAAGCAAAGCAGCGAGGAGCGCTTTACAAGCGACCTCATCAAGCTCCGCCTCAAGACCGCACTTGAAAGCTCGCTGGGAGAACAAGCCGCAGATATTCTGGAGGGGCGGGATCGTGCTCCACGCCACTTTATTATCGCTCTCATGTGCGACGTGCAAAAGAATAGCAATTCTCCCACCGGGGAGATGCGCCGAATCGTTGTGCGGGTGATCCCCGACGAGCAATTTGGACTATACGGTGATGCCGCGATCGTCGCTCAGATGCGGCAATTTAATCCCGATACCCTCGCTCGAGATATAGAGCTCACGGCAAAACTCTACGAGCGCGAGCATCATGATCGCGCTAATAACCACACAAACGGCGCGGGACTCCCCCCAGGCCACCCCCGCGCCGATCGCCCCTCGTACGAGTACTCCGAGTCGGTGCGGCTGATACTGCGCTCAACCGAGGGAACCCCCGCCGACCCGGCGTTAATCCGCTCTTTCCACGGCACCAGCGCCCGCCACAAGGCGAGCTAAGCCACTGAAACGACTCAACGTACTATCAAGGGGGCGTGGCGATTAAAAAATTTCCCCAAAAAAAAGCCGCCGTTTCTTATTAAAAGAAACGGTCGTGCCGTTTCCCTTCACTAGAGACAAAGGATGTCTCTCGAAGACCAGATGGAATTGGTTCTGTATGCCTCTTTCAATCGCGAGCGCGATCGATTCGGTTCGTGCTCAGAGACAGCTTGGCTTAACAACGAATCGACTCAGTCGATCGTTCCAACGGCTTTCCTCCGGTCTCCGAATAAACTCGTCCTCCGACGACGCAGCGGGTCAAGCGCTTGCAGATGAGCTTCGCGCTGACACTCGCCTCGCCTCCGTCGCGATCCGAAACGCCAATGACGGTATCTCCATTACCTCGATCGCATCGGCAGCGCTCGACGAGATCAATACTATTCTTAACCGGATGCTCGAACTCGCCCAACAAAGTGCGAATGGAAGCTACACGACAGCGCAGCGTTCCGCCCTCTCCTCAGAGTTTGTTGCTCTCGGATCGGAGATCGAACGAATCTCACGGGCAACCGTTTTCAACACCCTCAACCTCTTGTCAAACTCCTCGAATATCACGCTGCAAGTTGGACTCGACGGTAGCTCTAATTCTCAGATCACGATCACCGGCGTACTAGGCACCCTGAACGCTCTCGGTCTCGGCAACGCGGCGAGTGTTCTCACCTACTCGATCATCTCAACCTCGACAGAGCTCTCTCAAACCGCGGCCACTGCCGCACTCAGCGGAGTTCAAAATGCAATAATTTCTCTCACCTCGACCCGCGGCACGATCGCCGCGGTAGAAAGCAGGCTATCGAGTGCGGTAAATTACCTCTCAGTAGCCCGTGAAAACTACGTCGCCGCGGAGAGCCGTATCCGCGATGTCGATGTTGCCGAGGAGGTAGCGAATATGGTTCGCCTGCAGGTGCTTCAGCAGGGGGCCACAGCGGTACTAGCTCAAGCGAACCTTCAGCCGCAGATCGCTCTCCGACTGCTGCAGTAGGTTCGAACCATAACACACCTACTTCGTCCAAAGTCGGTGCGTAGGGGTATTCAAGGATGATACCCGACTGAGACACGGAGGTTGAGGGAGGGTCATCCGGGGGCGCCGCCGCGTGAGGGGCCACTGGATGACCCTCTTTGCTTCTGCCTTTTCACCGCCTGACACCGCTACGCGAGACTGGAACGACGTCCTGGAAAAAGAATGTTCGGATGGGTTGCCCCAACATCGCCTATTATCCGGCTCCAAGAGAAGAGGGGGCCCGGATCGGTTTTACGCCCAGGCGGCATTGCGATATCGGCGTGACCCACGATAGATCCGAGCGGAAAATCCGCTCGGAGTGAAACGAAAAGCTCATAGAGTGCACGGTACTGCGCCTCCGTGAACTCATTTTCCGGCAAAGCGACAAGCTCCACGCCGATACTGAAATCGTTGACCCGCTCCCGCAAATCAGGCTCCGGCATCCGGCTGACCCCGGCGTGCCAGGCACATTCGTGCGGAGAGACAAGGTTCCAAACTTCGCCGCTTCGCTCGATAAAGTAGTGCGCCGATACTTTGAAGTCATCTAATCGCGCAACGCACGCAAGAAGATCCTCCGGGTGGGGGGATTCGGGATGAGACATCGAGTGCACGACCAGAGTATCAACGATGATACCAGCGGTGCGTGGGCTTTGATGGATAGTCGGGGGAAGTGATTTTATCTCCATGCTCAGAGGAAGGTAGCACCTCTCTGCGTCGCTGCCGATAGGTTCGGAAACTCCGCTTCGGAGTTCAACAGCGAGGGGAAAACCCTAAAAAAAAGGCTCCGAACGGAGCCTTTCTTCCTGAGGACGGCTAGAAGCGCCGACCGCCGCCACCATGGCCCCCACCACCGGGACCACCGCGACGAGGACCACCGCCTCCACCACCAGGGCCGTCGGACTTCGGACGAGCTTGGTTCACGGTAAGCGAGCGACCCTTGAACTCAGTTCCGTTCAAATTATCGATAGCAGCTTGCGCATCGGTATCGCTCATCTCGATAAAACCGAAGCCTTTGGAGTCTCCGGTGAATTTATCTTTGATAATCGTTGCTGAGGTGACGGCACCGAATTGCTCGAAGAGGGAACGAAGATCCCCTTCCGAAACCGCATAAGGCAGGTTTCCTACGTAGATGTTCACAAGAAGACTCCTAGATAATACAAACCGCGAACACCGGAGACATACCGTGGAGTTAGGTAAAAAAGCAACATTTTTATAAATTTACCCTAGTTTCACCGGGTCGAAGATCCTTAAAAACACCCCCCAGCATAGGTCAAACGCCCCATAGTTCGCTTGACGCTCAGGTTCTGCGCAACACAAGTAGGCGAATACACTTACAAAACCACGTTCCTTCCGAAGAGTTAAAACAGAGTCGCAGCGTTAAGCCCGCCAACTGCCGCTCCGATACCGAATTTGTAGGCGCCTATGGTTAAAATAGCTTTCATCGCCCTTTTTATTTTTATCGGCGACCTCGCCGCTACACTCTTCCTTGTGCTCATCGGGGACCTCTCCCCCGTTACCGCGATTCTCGGAACCTAATGAGCCCCCCGAAAGGGTTCAAAAACGCCGTTACACGCAGAGGTACCTTTCGCTCTAAATGAGGTATAGTCGCCCAATGGCGATGTCGCATCATTTCGGACCAAATGATCGGGATAAAGGATTTTCGGTCTCCGATCTAAGTGGCTTGACCCACGCCGCCTCCGCTCAGCGGCTTTCACCCCGAGCTGAGGCTGAGGCGCGTTTTTTTGCGCACATCGTTCTGGCCGACCTTCCCCCCAACAGCTCAGACATCGAGGTGGCGCGGGGGCGCTACTCCCAGTTTCTCGCGAATATCTTCGAAAACGAAGACGGTGGGGAGCCCGATTTCGATCTCGACATCATCTCCTCATGCATCACACCCCAGCGGGATCTCATGCTGGTCTCGGTTCGGCAGCGCTCGACCGGTGATCTAATCCTTCCTCGTCCGGACGATATCCTCCGGCTTAACCCCGCTCAGCTCGCGGCTCATGCTCGTCACTTTGAAGGAGACAGCTTTTGCGGAATCCTCTTCGACATTACCCCCCAAGCTCGAAATTTTCTCGTTGAAGCAACTCCCGTTCTCCTCCCGCGACTGATGCGGCGTGAAGCGGTGCGCTTTCATAACGGTGATCCTGATTCTCTGGTCGGGGAACTCCTCTCGCGCTTCGCTCGTCGTGAGCTGGGAGGCGAGATACGATTCTCAGCAGCTCTCATCGCCGATGATGAGGTCGATGAGGGGCTGCTGCTGCTTCTCAAAGATCCCCGGGGTCG
>JBJOHD010000052.1:0-7167 GCA_046047875.1 Pseudomonadota bacterium
GTGACGGACTGCCCGACTATCGTTTTCGGGGGCAGTTAAGGGGAATAATATCTCCGGAGCAGTCCGGTGCCGCGGTCGACGCGGTGAGCGTTGAAGGTGCCGCTGGTGCACCCCCTTTCCATTGGAGCTGGGTAGAGACGGCGTACCCCACGGCGACGATAACAGCCACCGCGAGGGGGCGCGCGATCACCCGAGTAAAGCCCGGCCCGTGGCGGTAGATGACGATAGCGAGCTCGTTCGATATCCCGCGTATCCACATCAGCGGAGCTCTGATGATCTGCACGGTTAGTTGAAGAGCGAGGCGAAGAACCGATGTTACCAGTGGAGCGACGAGACCGAAAACGAAACAGGCGGCGAGGGGCATGAGCCAGCTGGAATACCCTTTAAGGTCACCGAGCACCGGTTCGAGGTGCCGACCGAGCGCTTCTAGATTTACGAGGGAGCTGAGATCCATACAGAAGTTATGGCGGTATCAAGGGGGGGTGCGGCGTGTTTGAAAATCCCGATTAATTTTGAATGGTTGGGGCGAGTCTCCTATGAGCCCAGCAGTTTCTGGAGATGCCCCTTGATCTTCTCGGTGGTCGAGATAGCCTCATCGCTGGTTGGCTGAGGAATTTTAAAGGAATCGTATGGAAAGCGGGTCGGGTTCGGCATCTTCGGTGTTCGGAAAATCATCGAGCGGCGCTTTGGGCCAAAAGATAGCTGCGGCGGTGGCTAAGGCAAAGAGCGTAGTTCTCAAGCCGGAAGAGATGTGGCCGCTGCTCAAAGCGGAAGCGGGTGACGAGAGATCGCTCGTCAAAGAGTTCATTCTTATCATGGCCGCTATCGGGCCGGTGTGTCAGATCCTCGGGGCGCTCCTCTTCGGTATCGCCTCGGTCGGCACCGCCCTCTATTCCGGCCTCATCGCCTATATGACCCAACTCGGTTTAATCGCGATGCTCATGCTTGCTCTACCGAAGCTCGTAGAGCTTTTCGGGGGAGCCGCCACACGACTGGATTGTCTCCGCCTTATCGCTTACAGCCTTTCGGCGAGCTTTCTCGTCGGATTTTTGGGAATTATTCCGTGGATCCCGGTGATCTTCATCGCCGCAATCCTCTCGTTCTACTCGATATACCTTTTTTACTCGGGGGTTCCGACGATGACCGGTGTTCCGCAAGAGCGGAGGTTCGGGTTCCTCGCGGCGGTGTTCGTGTGCTTACTCGTGATCGGTACTGTGGTGTCGTGGATTTCAAGCTGGTTCCTTCCAGCCTAGTTTCCCTCGACAGGAGACCTGAATCCTCTCCCGTGGCTCGAATTTGCGTGCTCAACGGCGTCTGGGGTGGCGGTTTAGTTTTCCGTGCTTTTGCGGTAGCCTATTGGGGTTAGGCGGCCGCGGTGGCCGCACCACGTAGATCGTTTATGTCATCCGCCATCCCTGAAAACAGCGGTGTTGTCGCAGCCGAGGTCGCTTCACGCCGTACATTTGCGATTATCAGTCACCCCGACGCCGGTAAGACGACCCTCACCGAAAAGCTACTGCTGTACTCCGGGATGGTCCGGACAGCGGGTATGGTGCGGGCCCGCAAGGGAGCGAAATCGGCGAGCTCCGACTGGATGGCGATGGAGCAGGAGCGGGGTATATCGATAACCGCCTCGGCGATGCAGTTTCGCTATAAGGGCGCAGTCGTGAACGTTCTCGATACCCCGGGGCACCAAGACTTCAGCGAAGACACCTACCGAACCTTAACCGCCGCCGACAGCGCTATCATGGTCATCGATGCGGTGAAAGGTGTTGAGGCGCAGACGCGAAAGCTCTTCGCGGTGTGTCGGATGCGTCGCATTCCGATCCTCACCTTCATCAATAAAATGGATCTCCCCGGGCGTCCTCCGCTGGATCTCATTCAAGAGGTAGAAGAGGTTCTCGGGATTCGGTCTGCGCCGATGAATTGGCCGCTCGGGAGCGGGCGCTCGTTCGCTGGAGTCGCCGATTGTAAGACGCAGCAGGTGAGTCTCTTTACCCGCTCCGCAGCAGGCGGTGCAGAGAAGTCGGGTATCGAGGTCGTCTCGCTTGATGAGGTGAAAGCGCGAGGGACCATCGATGCCGATGTAGTAAAGACCCTCGATGATGACCTCGAGCTTCTAGCCGCTGCGGGCAATCCGTACGATCACGCTCAATTTCTCGCCGGTGAATTGACCCCCGTGTTTTTCGGTTCGGCGCTGACGAACTTTGGAGTCGAACCTTTTTTCGATGCATTTATCGATCTGGCGCCCGCTCCCCACGCGTACGTTGCAACCGCACCGGATGGAAGCGACGTAACGGTGGACCCCGCAAAGACTCCGTTTTCGGGGTTCGTTTTTAAGATCCAGGCGAATATGAATCCCCGCCACCGCGATAGTATGGCGTTTATGCGGGTGTGCTCAGGGGAATTTGAGCGGGATATGGTGGTGCGGCACCATCGCACGAATAAAGAGGTGCGGCTCGCTCGCTCGTACAGCATGGTGGCTCAAGACAGAAACACCGTGGAAAAAGCGTACCCCGGTGACGTTGTCGGTATGATCAATCCGGGTCAGTTCGCTATCGGCGATACGGTGTCTATCGGGAGCGATTTTAATTTTAAACCGATGCCTCAGTTTCCTCCGGAGGTTGTAGCTCAGGTGCGTCCCCTCGACGTCATGCGGCGAAAAGCTTTCGAGAAGGGGATGGATCAGCTCACGAGCGAAGGCGCGGTGCAGCTCCTCCGCTCATACGACAATCCGCAGGGACAACCGCTTGTAGCGGCGGTCGGAAAACTACAGTTTGAGGTGCTCCAATATCGGCTCGAAGATGAGTATGGGGTGAAGACAGCCCTCGATATGCTGCCGTATCGCTACAGCGTGTACCTCATCGGGGATCCGAAGACGCTTCGTAAACCCCAAGACTCATTCTTCGCGGTCGATACAAAAGGACGGGTGGTGCTGCTCTTCGCAAGCGAGTGGGAGCGGCGGTTTGTGATAGAGCAGAACCCGAATCACACGCTCCAAGAGTTCTTAGCCTAGTGGTTCGACCATTAAATTCTTTCACCTGTAAGGTAATAGAATTTATGCTCACCACCAGTCCTGAGCTAGTTTTTCACTCCGCGGGCGTGAAAAAACTTATTTGTCGAAGGACTAGGGGCGAATTACTTACGCTCTTCGTTTACGATCGAAGCAGCGACCTTCGCCGAGTCCACCTGATAAGTACCCTCTGAGACCTGCGCTTTGATCCGCTCCGAGCGGCGCATCCGCTCAGCAAGCCACTGTAAGGTCACCGAGGTCAGGCTTCTCTTTCTCGGCTTCACTGCCTGTTCCGATTCCGACATACGCACGCACCTCACCCAACAAGGCGTTCCGAAGAGGGACCGCCACATTACGGCGGGGCACCGCTCAAACTGGGAGCCCCGCGCCTACCCTCATATATTCGGATATTTGTATCTTAACTTAAGGGACTGGTGCTTAACGGATCCGTACCACCACCGGGGGCTTCGTTTTATCGGGGCCGTAGTCGAGGACCTCGCGGGAATCCGCGGGCTCTTTCGGGTCGACCCCCTCCGGGTTGGCAGCTCCGGCGATCCGGGGGGCGTTAAAGGGAGGGGGGAGCGGGTTTGGACCCGCCGTGTTGGATACGACTACCCGCCACGGCATGTAGCCGGTACCCTCGGGCACTTTAAAAGCTGCGTTCGACATCTGCTTTTTACCAACCTCTCACAGGGAGTTATGCGAGTTTTTCCGAGGGATGTCACCACTAAACTGACGATTTTTTCACTGTGAAAAGGTGAGACAGTGTCGGTGAAGAGGGTGTAACTTGTTGTTTTTTCCACTATAGTGCAAGGAACAGATAACTGAGTGCTCCGACCGCTCGGAGCGGAAGGTGAAAACGTGGCGCGAAACACCTCTTACATCCCACAGATATTCCTCGCGTGCTCGATTTCCCTCGGTGCGGTGTTTTTCACCCCGCCGCCGAGTCGGGCAGAGGTTGTAACTGAGCCGGGGCGGCTTTCGGCAGCGGCGCGGCGAATCGCCGCTCGGTTAAAGAGGCGGGGCCTATCGATCTTGCCCGACGCGTTCACCGCGCTCCAGTCGAAGAGCCGGAACCTAGCCGCAGGAGCTGCGCTTATCGAGGACTACTTTTTTAGCGGTGCGGTGATGGGGACCCCACCCACCTTGTCGAGCTTCGACAGAAATAACGGCACCGCACGAGCGACGTTCTGGCGCCCGGGGGTGGTCGGCTCCGTAGCGTTCGGTAATCCTACCCCTCAGCAATGCAGCGAATTTTTTAACAGTCCGGTTGACGGGGAGTCGGGCGGGCTCGGGGCATGCTTCATGGCGGAGGGTGTTGGTAGAACTTTTGAGACCGCAATAGATGCCGGCTCCTCGGTCTGCCAGATGCAGGACTTCTCCTCGAGTCTCAAAATTAACGACCGGTCGCTGGTTTTTACGAAGGGAAAATCATTGGTACCTGGGGGAGATCTCCGAAAGATCTTTAATACGGGGGAGAAGGAGCGCTTAGTAAAGATCCGGGTTCTCAACGAGCCGAACGAAAGCGGGGGAGTTGAAAATCCGATCGATATCTTCATCCGGATATTTTCGAATTCATCAAATGAAAGACGAAATCTCCTCTATCGTGCGGAGCTCTATTTTTGCGGTGACAATCAACCAACGCCGGCGGGCTTTAACTCTATTCAGGTGCTTAACAACGGAAGGTTAAAGATCCTCAATAAGGATAATCGAGAGGGGGGCGCTGCGGTGGTGTCCTTGAATGGGCAGACCGTTACCGCTGGAGCAGCGCTCAAGTGGAACCTTGATACCCCTCGATCGGGTGAGGTGCGCTTTCGGGGAAATGCTCCGGGAGGCACGGTCGATGAGAAGATGGGATTTTCCGTCTCAAGGGATCAAATCATCTCCCGGCGGTTTCGCCGGGGCACTCAGGGGCGCTTAACTCGCGAATACACCGTCGCGTCGATCGTGGGCAGCAACGCGGTTGATCTGCGGTTTCTCGCCGGCGGATTTAAAAACGAGATCGGGACCGAGCGGAGTTTCACCGGCTCTACCGAGTATCGCGATCCGATCTATGCGAGTGCACCCTCAAGCGAGCTCCGGGCGCGCGCCGACAGCTTCGATTTTAACGCCGATCCGCTCTTTGGGGAGCTCGATCCGGTATCGGTGGATCTCTCTCGATATAGCTGCTCGGCGAAACCTGCGATCTCAATCGTATTTGATCAAAGTAAGCTCACTAAGGGGAAGTTCGGGCGGTGCGATGCGAGAAGGCTTCGCCGGATGAATTTTTGCTCAGGGGACCCCGTCGTCGATCAGGCGCTCAATCGTCAGCGAACCGTTTGTCCGTGAACGAACCCCCGGAAAAAACGGTGTTTTCCTCTGCAGAAAATTACCCAGTTTTGCTAGGCTGACCCCGCTTAACCTTTTTTACGGATAGCTTCTATGGGCCACGCGTCGATCCGCTTTCCCTCGACCCTCCATCGCCTCATTCTCGTCCTTTCTCTGCTCGGTGCGATTGGGAACGGTGGGGTCGGAACGGTAGCGGCGCAAGAGGCTGCCACCGTCTATTCAGCTCAAGGAACGGTCGAGCTTCAGGCTCCTGGGGCGGCAGGGTGGCAAGCGGTGGCGGTAGGTCAAAAGATCTCGGACCGGGATACCGTGCGTACCGGTGCCGCGAGTCGGGCGGCGCTCGTGCTCTCCGATGGGTTGATGGTGCGACTGAATCAGAACTCTTTTTTTCAAGTAAAGCTCGATGGCTCTGGGGTGCCGAGCGATCTTGAATTGAAAGCGGGTGACGGACATTTTTTTAGCCGTAAGGAGCGGGAGTTTCCCCGAATTAAGACCGAGCTTGTGAGCGCCTCGATTCGGGGCACCGAACTGACCGTCACCGCCCGTGATGATCGGAGCGAGGTGACCGTTCTCGCTGGACTCGTGCGGGCGGAGAATACCTTCGGCGGGGTCGATCTGGCGGGCGGGGAAAAAGCCACGGTACTTCCGGGGAGTGCTCCGCGGAAAGCGATCCTCGTTGATCCCATCGAAGCGGTGCAGTGGGCGCTCTACTACCCGGTTATTCTCGATATCGCTGAGCTGCCTGAGTTTCGTTCCGGCCTCTCGAGCGAGGAGGAGCGGGGAGCCGCCTGCTTACGCGCCGGGGATGGGGCGTGTGCGCTCGGCGTTTTTAAGGGGGACTCCCCGCGGGATCGTCTCGGTCGGGCGGTAGGGCTCTATCAACTTGGGGATCCCGATGGTGCTCTCGCGGCGCTCGGTTCCGAGGCACCGAGCCCCTCGTTCGATATCATCCGAGCGGCGCTCGCGTTAGGGCGGGGCCAGGTCGGTGAGGCTGCAACGCTCCATAAAAAAGTTGAGGCTCGTCTCGGTGGTCTTACTCCGGAGGAGAGCGCGGGGCTTCGGAGCGCACTCCTCGCACAGAGAGCGGTCGTGGCGGTAAGCCGTAACGACATCGCCGGAGCACGGGAGCTTTCGAGTGAGGCGATGCGGATCTCTAATAGCACGCCGAGCGCCGCTATCGCTTATTCGTTTGTGGAGCAAGGCGCAGGTCAGGTCGACGCTGCATACGAGGCGATCGCGGCTGCGCTCGCGCATTATCCGGAAAATCCTGCACTCGTGCTGCGGCGTGCAGAGCTGCGTCTCTCGCGGGGAGAAAGTGAGGAGGCACTTCAAGACGCCGCCCTCATCACCGAGCGGATGCCCACCAACAGCTACGGGCTCACGGTGCGCGGCTTTGCGGAGCTTGCACGACTCGATATCGAGGGCGCGAAGATCTCCTTTACGAAAGCTATCGAGATGGGAGCGGGGGATGGTTTGCCGTTTCTCGGTCGAGGACTTACGGAGATCCGTCGGGGAGATCTCGAAGGAGGACGGCGCTCAATTCAGCAGGCGGCTCACCTTGAACCGGCCCGAGCGCTCTATCGGAGTTATCTCGGAAAGGCGTTGTTTGAGGATGAGCAAGAGGATCTCTCCGGAGAGGAGTACGAGCGCGCGATAGCGCTCGATCCTAACGATCCGACCCCGTACCTCTATCGAACGTTCCTCCATCTCTCGAAAAACGAGCCGATTAAAGCGCTCGACGATATCGAAGCATCGATAAAGCTTAACGATAACCGCGCAGTTTACCGTTCAAGGCTCCTCCTTGATCAAGATGCGTCGGTGCGGAG
>JBJOHD010000053.1:0-10680 GCA_046047875.1 Pseudomonadota bacterium
GAAAGATCACGCGGCGCCCGACACGCAGATAAGAACAGCGCTGCTCAATAAAAAAGGGGCGGTGCCGTTGACCATAACGACACCGCCCCGACGAACCGAGCAACGAGAATCTGCGAGCAGAGGGGAGAGGCACCACTCAGCGCATCGACACCGTAGCAGCATGAAAGCAAGCGGTGTTCCATACTCGTAAGTGCTTGGGGTTCCTGGAAATCGGGATATCCGCTCGAACGATGATTTAGGCTGAGGAGGAACTCTTCCTCCGTCACTCTAAAAAAAATGCAGCGCCCCCCTTTTTCTTTATTGCTTTCATTTAGTTACGAGCACAACCCGTTCTTCGACTCGACCTCATAAAAATACTCATTCGCCCTCATAAAATCGCCGATATTCATCCTCGAGGGGTGCACGCGCCGGCAGCCTACCCTCACGTTGAGGAAACCGCGGCGCATGTGGAACGACCGTCGCCGCTCTTCGGCGACACAAGGGGAAGGTACACCGTGAGGCGTGCCGAGTGAGAGCTTGGGGGGTATCTCCCGGAGTGAGAGCACTAATGGATAATAAGTCACGCGAGAAACTTTTCGCCGATCGGCGTGTCGATCGAGCCGTAGATTACGTCTCGGATCGCTGGTTTCCGGTCAACCCAGAGCTCTTAGAACGCATCAAAGGCGACCTCTCTGAGGGGGTGTACGATAACGATATCCCGGCTCTCTTCAGCGACGTGCGACAGGACTTCTCTCTCTTTCTTTACTGTCTCCGAGAACTCTCGATAATGCTTCGAGCGATCGGAGCGGAATTGCCTCCTAACCCTCACGACCTTTTCGTTGGGGCCGGTATCGAGCGTTTAAAAGAGATCCTGTCGATCGACGAGCTTGCAGTTTCACATCATCGACTCAAATCTATAACACCCTCGCAGCAGAGCCGTCTCGAGGAGGCCTTGCTCAGCGCAAGCACCGCTCAAGTACTGGCTTCGATCCACCATCTCGACGGAAATACCTGTTTTTCAGCTGCGCTTCTCCGTCAGCTTGGACTAACGCTGATCGCCTGGAACTATCCGAACGTTTACGAGCGGGCGGTGCAGTCGCTCGCAGAAACCGGCGATCTCGATGTCGCTATTACCACGATTCTCGGCTACTCTCCCTCACTGCTTGCAGTGCGAATTCTCGAGCACTGGGGGCTTCATGAGGATCTCCTCGCAGCGATCGAACCTCTTGAGGCCGATTGGTTTGAAAGCGAGGCGCTTGTGGGCGCAACCGCTGCTCCGACTTTTGCAAGTATTTGCACAGTAGCGGAAGCTTTGGCCCGGGCTAATCATCCGGACGTGTATCCCTCCGCTGAGCGAGATTGGGCCCGGGCAGAGAGCGTCATTTCACGCCAGCTTGGCCCGGATGGCTTACGGGTGATTCGCACGATCTTTCTCGAAAGCTGCGCCGGATATGTCGGCGTCATCCGCTCGATTTTTCGTGGTGGCACGATGCTCGACCCGGAATATCGTCAGTTCTCGTATCGGCACACCGGGCTCGTGCAGCGCAATCCCTATATCGACCAATGCCGCCCTCATCTCGCGAAGCGGCTGACTTCTTTCTATGAAGACATCGCGCGATCGACTGAGATTTCGCAGCAGCAGCTATTAACGCTTGCTCAAGAGATAATTCCGGCTGCTGGCTTCAGCGGTGGAGTTGTTTATACGATCGAACCGACGATGCTTCGACTGATTCCCCAACTCACCTTTGGAAAGCCGCTCATTCAGTCCAACGAATGGGTTGACACTCAGGTGCTCTCAGAGCCGGTAGCCCGGGCGTTCGAGAGTATCACGCCGATAACGAACGAGTACTTGATCGATGGGAACCGCCTCGTCTCTATAGCCGGGGTGCTCGGCTACTCTCAAAGGGTTGGCGTCGTGTATCTCGAGATCCCCCGCCAGAGCTTCGTTCAAAGCTCAGCAGCTTTTCTGACTCATTTTAAGGCGATAACGCAGAGCTTCAATGAGTGCCTTAAGTTGGGTTAACACCCTGAATTTAGCACAGGAAGTTCGCGTGATGTCCTCCGCAGACGAACACGATCAGAATGATTCCGCCGGGGATTTGGCTTTAATCCACAACACCACTATAATCAGCGCGTTGCGGATGCTCTTTAGTTTGCGGCCCGTGTGGTCGCTGCAGGTGAAGGCATTCGCGTGTCTGCGCCTCATCCCCGATACATCCGCGATAAAACCGGCGGATCGAGAGACCTTCTCGATCGCACCAAGGTGTATCGAATGGTAACGGCGACACCAGGTCATATCGAAGCACCCGTTGTTTCTGACGAGGTGACGACCCGTGCGGATCTCTCCCCCGCGAAGGGCCTCGGTCACTACCAACCGCTGGTCTCGCTCAGTATATCTGGCGAGACGGTGCGCGTCGCGCTTATCTCGAGTCACGAGTTCATCCCTGCAAATCCCGAGACAGCAAACGAGTATCGAGCCGCACTGAAGGTTGTCTCTGAAGCAGCGCGGCTCACGCAGTCCCTTGCCGATCGATTGATGGACCCGCTTGACGGGAAAACGGTTGAAATCGCTCGAGCCCTTGTTGAGCACAAGGATGTACTTTCCGCCCACCTCGGGGTGGCAATCGACGGATACCTCTATGGCATTGCGGCTGCAGGGGGAAATCTCGATTGTGCGGCCGGAGCAGTGATGATTCCCCCGGTTTCCAAAGAAAAGCTCACCGCAGCTGTTGCTCACGTTCCTGCGCTACAAAATCCAAATCTTGATACCTCTGCAGTTATCGCTCATCTCTTCGAGCCCCGACCGAACATCGGACAGGGGTTTTATATATTTAAGAGCAGCGCAGACTGGAACCGGTTTAATGAGCTCGTGACTGAGCGTCATCCGGAGATATCCACTGTAACTACCGAGCTTCGAGATATCTTCAACCAAGCGACCGGCGTGCCTGACTTACCTCACAAAATTCGCGCGAAGTATGAGGAGCTTAGCCGAAAGATCTTGGCCGCCCAAGAATCAACGCTCGAGGACCTCCTTGACCGCACGCCGGGGGCTTTCGATCCGTGCACCCGCGTGTATCTCGAGCTTCGCGCCGGTCTCGCGCCGAATATCACAGTGGTGCCGTACTCCTCCGAGTTTCGTCCCGAGCTCACCCGCCTCAGTGGACATCTTCTCACCGCTGAAAATCTTCTCCCCGCAGAAGCAGTGCAGCTGCGGGCACTCATTAAAAGCCAGGTAGCATGGTGTCTTACCGCGAGCGGTGATGAGCGCTGGGGCATGCCGAGCGAACAGTGGATCGAGACCTCTCATTCCGAAGGTGCGATCGATATTCAATTCAATTGCGCGGAAACGGTGGCACTCCTTGGAGAAAAGCGAAATTTTCAGCTCGTCGCTGCCCAGTCCCTATCACCGAATGAGGTCGCGGCGCTTCAGCTTGAAAGCCCCACCGTCTCATTCCCAGCAGGATTCGGTGCTCCCGAATCACGTGTGCCGTTTATGCGCCTGATGGAATCTGCTGGTGCCGCGCGCTATCCGATCGCTTCCCGTGAGGAATCGATCTCGGCGATCCCTCCGACAAGCTCGGATATTGTACCCACAGAGCAGTCGATTGAAGTTATAAAAAGACCGGTCTTCGTGAACGTTGCACCGCTCGGAGTCCTACACGACCTCTCCTCGCTCCGAGAAGTGGCGCCAACCGCGCTCGATGCGCTCGCGCGCGCAAGCATCCTCGTCGATGCGCTCAAAGCCGCGAACCGCACCGATTCCGATACCCAATATATCCTCGGGTCAGCTGGCGAGGTCACTTCCCACGGATATGCGTTCGCCGGTGCGTTTGCGAGCGTTTCCCGCTGTCGGCCCGAAAATGTTCAGCCGGTGTTGAACGTATTGGCCGGATACGACACCCTCGTTGCTCTCCGTTCCGGGACATCGAGCGGTCTCGATCGGGCAACACTCGGCATCGTTCAGGAGCTTGAACGTCGCGGGGCTATTACCCTCGATGTATCGAGCGGAGGACTCAAAGTTACCGCGGTTGATCCGCTAAAGCTCCGCGAGGTCGCTCAGGTGCTTCAACATCAGCTGCAATTGTGGCAGCTGGGGATTCCTCTCATAGCTCATCGCAAACTCCTTGAAGAATCAGGTATCGACCGATCGCTCGCGCCCCCCGGCGTTGCTTTCGCTCGAAGCCTTGACCAGATTACCCGCCGTCGGATGCGGGATGAAGCTCGGGACGAGGTTGAAAGTCGATTTAATGGGGAGTCCCTCGCCCCGATACGGGAGAAGCTTTCCCCCCTCCTCGACACGATTCCTCGAGATCGTTTGGTCGCCGAACTTCCGTCCGACCCGATAATTCGAGCGTTACTCCTTCCGCACAGCAGAAATCTCTAGCGCGAGAGCGAGCGTTCTTGCGTCGCACTGAACCGAAAAGCTCCCGATTTTTAATCGAAAAAACGTGACGGTGCACGCCCTCAGGCGCTATACTCACGCCCCATGAACAACCCTTCCCAGAAACCTAATTACGGTGACTACCTGCGGGTACCCCAGATACTCTCGGCCCAGCACCCCATCAGCGTGGCGAGCGGCAAGCCTGCCCATGATGAGATGCTTTTCATCATCATTCACCAGGTCTACGAGCTATGGTTTAAACAGATCCTACACGAGCTCGACTCAGTCATCGGAATGTTTCAGGGAAATTTCGTTGATGAAAAAAGTATCGGCATTGCGGTTAGCCGGATCGGGCGAGTGATCGAGATCGAAAAGCTCCTCGTCGATCAGATCAAGGTGCTCGAGACGATGACCCCCCTTGATTTTCTCGATTTCCGGACACTCCTGACCGGCGCATCAGGGTTCCAAAGCGCGCAGTTCCGTCTAATCGAAAATCGGTTGGGACTCCGCCCCGATTCCCGATTATGTTACGCCAATAAGCCGTATTCCGCCGAGCTCTGTCCTCACGAACGCGCCGCCGTTTCCGCTGCAGAGTCCGCGCCGAATCTGTTCGGAGTGGTTGAGCAGTGGCTTGAGCGTACCCCCTTTCTTTCTTTCGGCTCGTTCGACTTCGTGGCGGAGTATCGAGCAGCACACGATCGAATGATCTCCGCTGAGAAGTCTGCGATTGAGCAGACCGTGACTATCTCGCCGGAGGATAAAAGACTCCGCCAGCAGATGCTTGATCAGTCAAAAGCGTATCTCGATGGGGTGCTTGATCCGACGAGCTACGCCAAGCTCCATGAGCAGGGAGCTTACCGGTTCTCCCACGCGGCTTTCATGGCGGTTCTTTTCATCAATCTTTATCGCGATCAGCCGATCCTACACGTTCCGTTTCGGTTTCTCTCCCACCTCCTCGAGCTCGATGAGTACCTTAACATCTGGAGATACCGCCATTCCTTGATGGTGCTCCGGATGATCGGAGCGAAGATGGGCACCGGCGGTTCAGCTGGACACGACTATCTCCGTCAAACGGTCGAAAAGCACAAAGTGTTCGGTGATCTCTTCACGATATCCACCCTGCTCATTCCTCGCTCGGAGCTCCCGAAGCTCCCAGAGCACCTAACTCGTGAGCTTGGATTTTTTTTCTCAGCTTCGCGGTAATTTTAGAAGAGCGCACCTAAAAGAGGGAGCCGAAGGAAAGAGTGAAGGAGACATCAAAGTCTCCGTTCGATCCGCACGATACCGACGGTTCCAGCCCCACTCGGCCAAAGATCTCTTCGAGGAGACCCTCTGGCTTATAGCCGATATCTAAAGGGGTGATACGGTATCGAAGCTGTCCGTACACCTCGATGCGATCCGCCGAGTTTTCCAAAGCGCAGGAGCCAAAGCATCCGAGACCGAACGTACCCCAACCATCATCGCTGGCTTTAAATCGGTACTCGATGCCGCACGCCAAGAGCGGTTCGTACTGATCAAGGTCGTAAAGACATCCCACGCTGCAGACCAGCTTATCGCTGTCACCGAATCGAAGGGCGGCTGGTGCAACCTCGATCTCGGGACCGAGCTGCTTCGCACCGATTCGGGCGCGAAACAGGAGATCCCACTCGGTATCGCCATCGCCCGCGTGGCCTGCCACCTCATCTTTCATGAAAAAATCGAAGAGCCCGCTTCCTGCCCCGCTGGTGGTGGACGGCACCGTTTGCCCCGCCGCCTCTCCACCGAGAACTAAAAGGCCTAAACACCCACCGAAAACCGCTCGAGAAACCCGTTGTCTAAAGCTCATGGAATCGAACTCCTCCGAAAGAGCACTCGTCGGTGTTATTCGAAGCTTTATGAAGGCTCGCGCACGGTAGGCTGTCTCACCGAGCCTCAAAAAGGCCCCTCTCTACGAAAAACACCCAAAAGATCTCCTAACCTCTCTTCCTCCCCCGATGCGATTAAGCTAACCTCCCTTCAGAGGCTGTATGAACGAACCGATTATCACCGCATCGATTACACCGAACCTTGAAACAGTGACGCTCCCCCCGCGACCGGCGGAGCTCGAACTTTTAGGCCCGGCCCGCGTGAATATGTACGACCGAACCCCTCATACAGAGAGGATTAAGGTGGTGGTGGTTCCGAACGAACAGGTCATGGGTAAAAAGGGCGCTGAGGAGATTCAACGTACCCTCAACTCCGTACATACCCCGGTCGTTGGTCTCGCCACCGGGGGAACGATGGAGCATGTCTACCCCGAGGTTATTCGCGCGTTCCAAGGGGGAAAACTCTCCTTTCGAAATGCCACGACGTTCAATCTCGATGAGTATTATCCCCTTGAGGCGGATCACCCCCAGAGTTATCGGCGTTTTATGCTCGAAAAACTCTTTCAGCACGTGGATCTCACCCTCACCCCGATAAGCGGCGCTCGCTGGGGGCAGACGTTCGTCCCGAGTGTGTCGGGAAACCATGTCGGAACCGCGTGCCTTGCGTACGAGCAGGCGATCGTAAAAGCAGGGGGTATCGATCTTCAGCTATTAGGGATCGGGAAGAACGGACACATCGCGTTTAACGAGCCGGGCACCACACCGTGGTCCCGCACCCGTGTCGTGAAGCTCGATGAGAACACCCGTGAAGCGAATGCTCGCTTTTTCGGTTCTCTGAATGAGGTCCCTGGATATGCGATCACGATGGGAATCACAACGATACTTGAGGCGAAGCGTATTGTGCTCCTCGCCAATGGTGCGGGTAAAGCCGAAGCGATCGAGCGGGCGTTGACCGGCCCGGTGAGCCCCGAGTGCCCCGCTTCGTACCTGCAGCTCCACCCCGATGTAACGTTCATCCTCGACACGGCAGCGGCGGCCCGACTGAACCTCAGCGCTAATTAAAAAGTTTTTTAAGTGCGCTATTCCCTACCGAAAATCTCGAGAAACCGGGCGATGTCGGTGTGGGAATTAAAGAGGGGGTGTGCGCCGACCCGAATCATCCCGCCGCCACGTGTACCATCACCCCGGGGAAACGGAGATTCGCGATAATCGACCAGAACTCCACGCCGTCGAAGCCGATCCTTTAACCGTTGCGCTGTCGTGCGCTCGGTAAATTCAATCACCACCTCAGAACCTCGGGCCCGCTCGCTTGCGGGGGTCACAACAGAAAAGCTATCGCCGTATCCCGGAATCTCCTGGAGCCCCTCCATCATAAAGGAGGTAAGGCTCAGACTCTTCGCTCGAATCGGGCCGATACCGGCCGCGTTAAAGAGCTCGAGCACCCCTAAAAATGGGGCGAGCGCGAGCACCGGTACGGTGCTAACGAGCCATCCCGCTGCTCCGATCGCTGGCTCAAACTTTGGCCCCATAAGAAACTGCGTCGCCCGGTTATTGCCCCACCATCCTCCGGGTCGCCACACCTGGGGGTCTTTCCAGTGGCGTTCGTTGATGTAAAACAATCCGATTCCGCCCGGCCCGGAGCAGCCGAACTTATACGAACACCCGATCGCGGCATCGACCCCCCACAAGTTAAAGTGCAATGGGCAGACGAAGGCTGCGTGAGCAGCATCGACGATGAGAAACACCCCCTTTCTTCGAGCGACGGCGGCGATCGCTTCGATATCGATGAGCTCCCCGGTGACATAACCCACCGCCTCGAGAAGAAAGATCGAGATCTCGTCCCCCTCATGTTCGAGGAGCGCGACGATATCCTCGGTTCGAACGAGTCGCTCGCCGCGAGGTACATCGATCCAACGTATATCCTTCGCGGAGTACCCGGGTAGATTTAAAAAGTTTTCGACAAGCCACCGATCTTGGGGGAAACCACTCCGAAAAAGAGCGATCTGCCGTCGTTTACCTTCAGGACGATAGAACGATTGCAGTAGGATCTGCAGATTCGTCCCAAGCCCGTTCATCACCGTCACATCGGTGGGATTCGCCCCTAAAAAAGGGGCTATAAGCTGTGCAGCCTTCGCTTCAAGCTCTAGCCACGGCCCAACAGGAGACTCCGGCTGTGGATCGAACCACCCCTCTACAGCGACGGTTCCCCACTGCCGAAAGGCTTCATCCGACATCTCCCGCGCGCGCTGTGAAAGGAGTCCTAGGCTGTGGCCTACTAAGTACGTGGTCTCGGAAGGAACGGTGAATTCACCCCGAAACCGCGCCAGGGGATCGGCGCTATCGAGAAGCCTCGCTCTCGAAGATATCGCTGAACTCATGCCGTTCCTCCGTTACGATTACTCTCTTTGGCAGATCCGCTCAACTTGATGAAGTTCGCTCACCGCCCCTGGAGCGCCGCGACGGTCGTCTGAACGAAATCGGTGAGTGCCAGCTCGCTCGTTATCGCGGCGCGAGCGGGAAGGAGTTCGGGCCAATGCTCCGTCCCCTCCCACAACACACCTTTGAGGCGCCGCATCGCCGCTTCGTGACACCCCGCAAGCCGCTCTGCCATCACGTTAACCGCCTCATCAAGCTCCGCTATCGTATCGTAGGTTTCGACATAGAGACCCCTCGCTTTCGCCCACCCCGCATCGCGCCAATCGGCATCCACCGCCATCTCACCGAACGCTGCCGGACCGATCTTCCGCTCCACTGCCGGACCGATAATAAACGGGCCGATACCGATAGCGAGCTCGCTCAAGCGGGCTGAGGCCGCTTTCGTTGCAAGGGTATAGTCCGCCGCCGCAGCCACCCCGACCCCGCCTCCGGCGGCTTTGCCCTGCACCCGGCAGATGACGAACTTCGGGCACCGGCGCATTGCAAGAATAAGGGTCGCAAAGCCGCTAAAGAAATACTTCGCCTCATCGAGATTTCTCACTGCACACAACTCATCGAACGAGGCACCACCGCAAAAAGCTTTATCGCCGTCGCTCTTCAACACAACGACCTTCGCACTCGTGTTATCACCCGCTTCGTCGATCGCCGCAGCTATCTTTCGAAGCAGCGCGCCGGGAAGCGAGTTACTGCGAGGATGAAAAAATGAGATTGTGGCGACCCCGTTTGAAACGGTCGAGGTTACGGTTCCGAGCTCGGTAGTCATTAGATTTGCTCCACAGTATTAGGGAGTTCGGCGCGGTGCCACACCCCTTCCCTTTGACTCGGGAGCAGTCTATCGTGTCCCCTATGGAATTCAAGGCGAAGATTAAACCGGGGCTCGAATCGAAGGTCGGATGGCTCAAGAGCCGCTCCAACGAAACGCTCGGCCATACGATGGGGATGGTGTACGAGGAGCTCGATACTGAGCGGGTCGTCGCAACTATTCCGGTTGATCCACGCACCCGCCAGCCGTTCGGCCTCCTTCACGGCGGCGCTTCGGTCGCTCTCGCTGAATCACTCGCCTCGGTCGGGGGGTGGCTGAACGTCGATGAGACGAAATTCGATGTCGTCGGAATCGAGATAAATGCCAATCATGTTCGTGGAGTTCGCGACGGCCTCGTACGTGGTATCGCCCAACCGATCCACCGAGGTCGCTCGACTCAGGTGTGGGAGATCAAGATCTCAAATGAAGCTGGGGACCTCGTCTGTGTCTCGCGGTGCACCCTCGCGGTGGTAGCGAAGCGGAGCTGAATCGCGGACATCTCCGCTCCGCGACAAGCTGCCTGTCGGCAATTCCTCCCCCAAACTCTCAGAGATCTTGTTTCTCAGCGAATTCCCCGCGCTAAGGTCCCGCGGTGCTAAGGTCACGGCGCTAAAGTCTCAGAGACTTGGCGGCGCGCAGGAGTTAATTTTCACCTGAAGCATGCTCCCAAGTGGTGACCAACACCAACTTTAAATCCTCGCAGATGTCACAAATTTTTGGTTTTTAAAACCGGCTTTTTGCTGACTTAGTTGGGCTCGCGCCGCTAAAGTCCGGCGCTAAAGTCTCAGAGACTTGGCGGCGCGCAGGAATTAATTTTCACCTGAAGCATGCTCCCAAGTGGTGACCAACACCAACTTTAAATCCTCGCAGATGTCGCAAATTTTTGGTTTTTAAAACCGGCTTTTTGCTGACTTAGTTGGGCGATAAAGAGCCCCCCCCTATGCCGCCCAAATCCCCGACTCCCGAGCCGCTTTTTTCTCCACGAGCCCCGATTTCAAGCATCGAGCTCTCAGAGACCCTGCACTCCGAAGCACCACGGCGCATTCCCGCTTAGTCTCAGAGACTTGGCGGGAAGTAAGGGGCAAATCTGCGCTCGAAGCGCGCGTTGAAGTTATCACCGGTGTCGACCCTAGTGGTTCGACCATTAAATTCTTTCACCTGCAAGGTAATAGAGTTTATGCTCACCACTAGTCCTGAGTTAGTTTTTCACTCCGCGGGAGTGAAAAAACTTATTTGTC
>JBJOHD010000054.1:0-7293 GCA_046047875.1 Pseudomonadota bacterium
AGGTCAAAGCCTCATTGAGGAGAGGGACGATGTACTCCGGATTTATCTCAACCGCTGAACCGACGAGCTTTTCAGCTACCTTCACTGCGAGATCCACACCGTACTGCTGCAGTGTGTTCAATTCTCCGTTGAGTTGACTCTGAAGGTCCTGCAGGAGCACTTCGACCTGATGCGCGATCTCCCCCACTTTTGCTGTGTACTCCGCCTGCGCCTGTGCGAGCGACTCCTGCTTACCCCGTTCGAACGCTTCAGCACACATCCGTTCGACGTCGCTCTCCGGAACCATCGGTACGGCGACCTCTTGGGCTTGCTCAGCCTCTCGCCGGGCGCGCTCAGGGGCATATGCGAGGTTTTCTGGAAGGTGCCAACGCTGGGCACGTCCCTCGGTATCGATCCCACCGTAGTTCTCGAACATCGGGTCAGCGCCCAGGGCTGCGGTACGGATCGTCTCGAACTGCATCGGCTCGAAGTCCCCACACTCGATTCGCTCCCCTACAATCTCCCACGTTTGATCCTCATAGGGGGTCTCAACGAAACTCCCTACGATAGATCCACTCGCGCCGTCTGAGCTCTTCTGTTCCATCCCTTAAATCCTCTCCAAGAAGGCTGCGCCCGAGCGCTTACAAGCGGCCATCGTTCAACCAGTATCGAATGAGAAGCGCAGCCTGCTGCGGATTCTCCTTCACAATCCGCGAGTTCTCGGCCATCAACTCTTCAAGCTGAGCAAGATCCACCGCCGGTTCAAATGCCGGAACCGCTGCGCGCGAGCGCTCGGTCTCAAGCTCCTGCTCCAATTCATTGATACCGGTCGGGAGGAGGCGTGCGAGATCGACCTCTGCCTCTGTCGGTGTCGTGAGGAACTTCACCAGCGGCTTCACGATAACGAAGAAGAAGAGGAGGACAAACAAGACCGGCCCTGCGCGGAACAGGAGATTAAAGATCATATCTTGCGTCGCCTTGTTATCCATCTCCGTCCGGAAAGTATCCTCTGGGATGTGGAACGGGATATTCTCTACGGTCAGGGTATCGCCGCGTACCGCGTCGAAGCCCACCGCACTCCTCACGACCGACTCAATTCGAGACAAGACATCGGCATCGAGCGGCTTGAATACCGGCTTCGCACCAGCTCCCTCGGCACCTGGAGACGTACTCGCCGGAGAGTCATACGTGCCGTCCACAAGGACAGCGACCGATAGCCGGGTAAGACGTCCCCGCGGGGAAGAGGACCGGGTAATCGCTCGAGAAACCTCGTAGTTTTTCAGATCCTCACGCCGCCGGGAATTCCCATCGGACCCCCCTGGAGCTGAGAGAAGATTCGGATCATTAGTGACGTTGGAGATTACTCCCGGGATTCCACCCCGTTTCGAATCGGTCATACCCTCTTCGATACTACGCTCAGAGCGAATCACTTGACCGGACGGATCGTAGCTCTCCTCCTCCCGCTCATTCGCGGAAAAATCGAGCTCAGCCGTCACCCGGGCTATGACTTTCCCTGGGCCGATAACCTTGGCGAGCATCTGCTCGACCCGCTGGATGTATCCCTTCTCGATCTCACGTTGGTACTGCAGGCGGGTTGCCTCGAGTCCAAGCGCCTCGCCTTCTTGCGGAGTGTCAGAAAGAAGGGTCCCAAAGGTATCGAGAATCGTCACGTTCTCGGGCTTCAATCCCTCAACGCTGCCTGCAACGAGGTTCGTTATCCCGCGGATCTGCTTCCGATCGAGCTCAGCGCCCGGTCGTAAATTCAGAAGGACTGAGGCGGTGGGATCTGAGGCCTTCTTCGCAAAAACGGTCTTCTCCGGCTGGGCGATGTGTACCCGTGCGCTCGTGACCGATTCAAGCGATGAGATTGTTCTTTCGAGCTCGCCCTGGATAGCACGTTGAAACTTTATCTTCTCCTGAAACGTTGTTGTTCCGAGGTTGGTATTTTCAAATATTTCGAGTCCAACGATGCCCCCTTTGGGAACCCCGTCACCGGCGAGCCCCATTCGAACCTCGTGAACCATATCTGGGGGAGATATCGCTATCGTGCTGCCATCTCCCCTAATTTCATACTTAATCTTTTGCTCCTTCAAGCGCTCAACAACCACCGACGCGTCTTGCGGCTCGAGATCGGAGAACAGAACCGCATAATCCGGACGATTTGCCCATTTCGAGACGAAAATGATTCCAGCAACCGATGCTACGATGAGCAGCGGAAAGAGGATCTTCTGCGTTAAGGGGAGTTTTACAAATCCGGCGGTGAGTTGTCCCAGGATCGCGCTCGGATCGAGATTATTTGCCACGTCGATTCTCCTCAGCTAAACGTCTGTTGAATTTCTCAAAAATATTAGACCTGCGTCCGCATCACTTCCTCGTATGCACGGATGATCTTCGATTTAATGCTTGTCATGAGTTGGAAGGCGATGTCGGCTTTT
The DNA here is from genome assembly GCA_046047875.1 of Pseudomonadota bacterium. Taxonomy (GTDB): domain Bacteria; phylum Bdellovibrionota_C; class UBA2361; order UBA2361; family UBA2361; genus JBILDU01. The sequence goes on from JBJOHD010000054.1 coordinate 2,415, forward strand.
TCTAGCGCGATCATAGCCTCATGGGTGGTAACCCCATCTTTTTTCATCGTCAAATCCTCGATCTTTCGGTCAGCGGTGAGCTGCATCTTGTCGACCTCTTTCACCGCGCTCATGAACTCCTCGGCGAAACTCTTGGAGGTTCCCGAAGGAGCAGTCTGGCTCACACCGGGGGTCGCCGGCTTGAGAGGAGCTATCGCGCTCAGCTGAGTTTTGATTGCGTCGAGTGCCATCTTTAGAAACCTTTTCCTAAGCCCGGGTCAAAATTTCACGAGCATCCGAGGACATTTTTCGAGCTGTTTCGATCGCAGTGATGTTCGCCTGGTACAAACGGCTGGCCGACATCAGATCGGTCATCGTCGAAACCACGTTGATATTCGGATAGGCGACAAAGCCATCTTTATCGGCATCGGGATGTCCAGGCTCGTAAACCTTCTTCGGCTCGCTCTGGTCCTCGATAACTGCAGCGATGGAAGGCCGAGCGAGACTCATCCGGTCGAGCACCGAGCTAAATGTCCCGGGTGCGCTCTGTGCTATCTGCAGAACATCCTTCCGTTTATACGGACCACCCTCCGGTGTGCGCGTCGTCTCAGCGTTCGCCACGTTGGATGCGAGCACATTGACCCGCATACGAGCGGCGCTTAAGCCAGCGGAGAGAACTTCGAGTGCGTCGAATCCCATATCTATTACCTTCCGGCCTCACGAATTGCGTTACGGATTAAACTGAGCTTCTTCTTAACGAGATTTGCAGCATAGCCATAAGCGCTGCTATTCGAGGCGAGACGTCCCATCTGCAGATCGATGTCGACGTTATTCCCGTCGGGCTTGGTTAGCCCGGAGATATCCGCAACAATATACGAACCCTGCTCGGCTGAGAGATCCATGTGTTGGCCGTTCGTTTTTGCCATCGGGGAGGCCTGGCGCTCGAAGGCACGGGCGAGTTCATTGCCGAAATTCACATCAACAGCCCGGTACTGCGGAGTCTCCGCGTTCGCTATATTACTGGTGAGCGCCTCATTGCGCTGCCAAGTTAGATCAAGCTGGCGTTGAAGCCCGTTTAATGTGCGGTCGAATATGTTGTTGATGAATCCAGCCATCGTCTTCTCTCCTTCGAGAGCTCCGAGAACCGTCACAAAGCCGATACGGTCCTGGGCTTATACGGTGCAATGCAAAGGCCGTGCAGCGCCCGCCGTCAGTAAAATCAGGGGGTTAGCGGCCGCGCGCCGTTAAGAATTTGGCGATAGTCAAGAGATTGACGCTCAATGACCCCGATGAGATTCGCCCCAAAGGCCCTGAGGGGCGGCGACCATCCTAGCATCCGAGCGAGTCGAGCTTCCCTCTCCTCAGAGCACCCTTGGCCGACGCCTGCCGCACTTTCCATCCGAATCTCTCAACGTACGACGAGCGTGGTGTGGAAGCTGGGACGGCTCAAAATTTAATGACGAGCATCGAGGGTTACAAAAAGCCGTCCCCAGGCAAGCGCCTCAGCGGCGTCTCGGGGCTGTGGCGCGGCGTGTGTGAGGGGTCGCCCGATGATCGCCCCAGTCCCCACAAATATAATCCCGCAGCCATCTTGAGCTCGATAGATTGAGCGGTCAGAACCGTCTCGAGAGGAACCGATCAGAGATTCAAAATTCGCTCTGATGGCTGCATCGAAATCAAAACCTGCCTCCATCGGACCGGATAAATTCGTCGGAGAGAGCCCCAATGGAGCAGAGGCATTCGCCGACTGATCGGCCAGAAGAAAGAGGGTCTGCGGGCCGAGCAACGGGGCGACGATTCGTATCCCCGAGGCATCGGTATGAAAAGTTGAGACCCCTCCCCCCGGCTCGAGCTCAAGCCGACGCGGGCCGCGCTCGCTGACGATATTGATTTGGATAGCTCGAGCCCCGGTGAGCTCAGTTAGAGCTCTTCTCAATCTCTCGATCTTCACCCGAATGGACTCCACGACCGTCTCACTCATCGATAGTCGATGCTTTATTTCATGAAGCTGCCGCAGAGCAATCGCGCCCTGTTGCGGAACTTCCCCAAGAGATGAAGCGACACGGAGATACAACTGATCGGCTATCGCGGCTCGAAGTAGTCTCGCGTCTGGGTGACGATCGAGTGGTAGATCCCCGAGGTCAAGACATCCGACCTGGAAACGCGGTGTCCAGATATCGTCGCGCCTCCACCGGCACTCGTCGGAGGAGATGCGCCAAACTCCCCGGCTCTCATCGGTATGTTCGATAATCAGCGGGGACACCGCCTGCGGTAACGCTTTGGGGAGTGGCGGGATATCCCACACAGGGATCGATTCGATAGGCGAGCACCGCTCTCCTTTATCGGGGACATTCCTTGGTGAATTGCGATGAGGTCCCTCAAACACCTTCGATCACTACCTCCGCAGTCCTAAATTTATGTCCTCTACCGCCGCTGCCTGGGCCGCCCACCGTTATACCATCGGTAACGTAGTTTTGTCCTTTCCTTCCCTTGCCTCGTTTATTACTATTCGCGGGTGGCGAGCGGTTGTTTTGAGATTCGCGATGCCGCCGGCTGTGCTCAAGGAGATGTGTGTCGACCCAAGAACATCGAAGACTCGCCGACTCCGGCCAAGGCAATTCTAACTGGAAACGTTGGGGCCCATATGTGTCGGAGCGTGCCTGGGGAACGGTGCGTGAGGACTATAGTGCAACCGGGAACGCCTGGGATCACTTTCCGCACGATCACGCTCGAAGTAAAGCCTACCGATGGGGCGAGGATGGCTTGGCGGCTATTTGTGACCGTTTTCAGCTCCTCGTTTTTTCCCTTGCGCTTTGGAATGAGCAGGATCCGATTCTGAAGGAGCGTCTCTTTGGGCTCGTCCCGGCGGAGGGTAACCACGGTGAGGACGTAAAGGAGTACTACTTTTACCTTGATAGCACCCCGACTCACTCGTACATGCGGTACCTGTATAAGTACCCGCAGGCTTGTTATCCCTACGAGAAACTTATCGCTGAGAATCGCGCCCGCGGAGGTCAAGGCGCGGAGTACGAGCTTCTCGATACCGGTGTCTTTGAAGGAGACCGCTACTTCGATGTCTTCGTTGAATACGCGAAGCGATCGCCAGAGGACATCGGTATTCGAATCGAGGTGTGTAACCGCGGCCCCGAGGAGGCTCGGCTCCATCTCATCCCGCAGCTCCTCTTCCGAAATACATGGGGATGGAGCGAACCGCGCGGCCCCGAACCGTTGATAGCGCCGGGGCCTGCAAGCCGTGGAGCGGTGGCGCTCGTTGCCGATGACTCCGCTGCGCGGATGCTGCCAAATCTACCGGTGCCGTATTCGCTGGGGCGCCGTTTCCTCTACGCCGCTCTCCCGGAACGCGGGGACGCGCCCCGCCTTCTTTTTACCGACAACGAAACCAACACGGAACGGGTTTACGGATATAGCGCTCCCGATTCTCCACCCTTTCATAAGGACGCTTTTCACCGAAATATCATCGGCGGCGAGGAATGCTTAAAGCCGGGAGGGGGAACAAAGTCTGGGGTGCACTATCAGCTCGCCGTGCCCGCCAAGGGCTCACGGGTGATCCACCTTCGCCTTACCCCCGATGAAATAGAGGAGCCGTTTGTCGCGTGCGAGTCGCTTTTTCAAGAGCGTCGACGTGAAGCAGACGAATTCTACGACTCGATACATCCTCCCAAAGCGACTTCGGACGAGCGTCTGGTTCAGCGGCAGGCGCTCGCTGGAATGTTATGGACGAAACAGATCTATATCTACGATGTCGACCAATGGCTGCGGGGAGATCCGCATGCGCCACCCCCTCCCCAGGATCGGCTTCAGATACGGAACAAGCATTGGCGCCACCTTAATTCGATGCGAATCATGTCGATGCCCGACAAATGGGAGTATCCCTGGTTTGCGTCGTGGGACCTCGCCTTTCACTGCGTCGCCCTCGCGCTCGTTGATCTCGATTTTGCCAAGGATCAGCTCTGGCTCATGCTCTTCGAGCAGTTTCAGCATCCGAACGGCCAGATCCCGGCCTACGAATGGGAATTCTCGGATCTCAACCCACCAGTTCAGGCGTGGGCAGCCTGGAGAATCTATACGTGGGAAAAGCGGCGAACGGGCGAAAAAGATCGTGTGTTTCTTGAGCGTTGTTTCCACAAGCTGCTGCTCAACTTTACCTGGTGGATCAATCGGGTGGACTCGGAGGGGAACAACCTTTTCGAGGGGGGATTTCTCGGACTCGACAATATCACTGTGCTTGATCGCAGCACGAAATTGCCGGACGGCGTGAAGCTTGAGCAATCCGACGCAACTGGATGGATGGGATTCTTCTGTCTCACCATGATGCGGATAGCGCTTGAACTTGCAGCTGAGGATAAGGTCTACGAGGGGCTCGCGACGAAGTTTTTTGAGCACTACGTGTACGTCGGCGCGGCGATGAAACACATGGGAGGACAGGAGTACTCGCTCTGGGACGAACAGGATGGCTTTTTTTACGATGTCCTTCGGCATCGTGACGGTCAATTTGATAAATTCCGAGTTCGCTCGCTTGTGGGAGTAATCCCTATCTATGCGATCGAACGGCTGCATCCCGAATGGCTGGAACCGTTCCCTGAGTTTAAACAGAACCTTTCGTGGTTCTATCGAAATCGTCAGGATATCGTGCAGCGCTGCTGCTATATCGTGGAAAATCAGGGCCGCTCGTCGCTCGTGCTTGGCGTCGTCGATGAAAATCAGCTGCGCCGAATCGTCTCCCGAATCCTCGACCCAGGGGAGTTCCTCTCCGACTGGGGCATCCGGAGCCTCTCCAAAGTCCACGAAAATCAACCCTTTCGATTCGGAGACAGCGAGGTTCGATATGAGCCGGGTGAATCCGATTGCAAGATAAAGGGGGGCAATTCCAACTGGCGCG
>JBJOHD010000055.1:0-9700 GCA_046047875.1 Pseudomonadota bacterium
TCACTCGTTTTTACTTTGCCGATCACTGGGCTGATTTTATGGTGGGTTTTTGGTTCGGTTTTAACCGCGCTCGTGCCCCTTTTTTTGGCGATTGTTGGGCTTGTGGCGAGTCTCGGAGCGGCGGCGATCATCAGCCGATTGATCGAACCGATCTCAGCAACCGCTCATCAGTTGGTCGTCCTCTTAGTTCTAGCGGTTGGGGTGGATTACGCCCTTTTTTTTATTAGCCGGGTTCGGGATGAGTGTAAGGGAGGTAAAGACTATTTGGAAGCCATTCGTCGAGCCCGAGAGACCACCGGAAGAGCGATAGTATGGAGCGGTGTCACCGTAGCCCTCTCACTTGTAGGGTTGTTTTTCGTTCGGGATACGGTGCTTGAATCGATGGCGATCGTATCGATAGTCGCAATTATTATCGTCGTGATCCTCACGATGTACGCCCTGCCATTTATTTTGAAGAGTATGGGACGTGAGCGAGTCTTGCCGCGACGAGGAGGGGACGGTGACTCGGGTGCTTCCTCGATGGCGATAGTGTCTCGGTGTGCTCTGCAGCGGCCCCGGCTTGCACTGCTCCTCTCGGTCGTTCCCCTGATCGCTCTTGCAAGCTACGCTTTTTCGGTACGTTTCGGGAGTGTCATGGAGCGGCACCTCCTTCCGGCTCGAATGCAGACAGCGCAGGCATTCGAAACCCTGAGACGTTCCTTTCCACAGCTCTCCGGAACGTCGTTTACCCTGATTATGAGGGGCATTGGTGTTGAGGAGTTAGAAGAGGCGGGGGAGCTCCAGTTCGCTCTGGAGCGTATAAAAATGTTGCCGGGGGTTTCTGGTCCGATATCAACCGAGTTCTCCTCGGATAATACGATTCTTCGTTATACGTTCCTTGTTGAGGGGACGGCGAACGATTATATCAACCGGGCGCATATCGAGACGATTCGAAAAGAGATCATACCTGCCGAGTTGCAGAGTCGGGGACTCTCGGGATGGGTGAGTGGGAGCCTCGCCTATGTGAGCGATGAGACAGCACGGTATCTTGCGCGAACGCCGCTCGTCATCGGCGGTGTTTTGTGCGTGAGTGCCGTGCTCCTTCTCTTTGTTTTTCGCTCGGCGCTTATTCCGCTCAAAGCGGTTGCACTTAATCTGTTATCGTGTGGAGCAGCGTTCGGAGCGGTCGCGCTGACTTTTCAAACCTCGCTGCTCCCGGGGTGGAACCTTGGGGTGGTGGAGGGATTTGTTCCAGCGCTTCTGTTTGCGATTCTTTTCGGGCTATCGATGGACTACCATGTACTGCTTATCGCTCGAACACGGGAAGGGGTACTGGAGGGACTCGACACAGCAGCTGCGGTGGAGAGAGCGGTGCATGCGACCGGGCGTTCGATTACCGGTGCCGCTGCGATAATGGCGTCGGTTTTTCTGGTGGTGTCGACGTTAGAACTCCCGGTAATGCGTCAGCTCGGGGTGGGGCTTGCAGTAGGCGTCGTAATCGATGCGACGATAATTCGGGCGGTTCTAGTCCCGGCGGCGATGGTCTTGTTGGGGCGGTGGAATTGGTATCTGCCCCGCTGGGCGGTTGTTCGTGAGGCTTCTCGCAAGGAGTGATAGAAACTGAACGCTCGCTACTCTTCGGTCTTAGCACGCTTAATCGCAAGCGCGCCGCACCGACGACCAACTTCGAGTCCCTGTTCGCCGTCGAAGCGGTAGTGGATCCCGCCGTAAACTCGAGAGAGTGCGGCCTCAGCAGCCATGGCGTTGAGCCGCTCCCGTTCCTGCGGAAAAAAGTATCCGAGTACCTCGGCTGCAGCCCCTGAGAAGGTGGCGTGGCCGGAGGTGTAGGCGGGGAACGGAGGGAGTCCGACCGGAGTTGAGATTGCGGGATCGGCCTGGGACGGGCGCAGGAGTCCGTAGGTGTATTTGGTCTCCCAGCACGAGATCCCGGCATCGAAGAGCGCTGCGTTGAGGTAGGCGAATACGCGCGCGGCGTCGACATCTTCCATCTCGTATCGTTCGATAAGGCTTCGGGCGATGACGTTCCACTGGCCCGGGGGTGTCGGGGTTCCGGGCCCACCGGCCCATCTCTCAGCGATCGCTAGCTGCTCAGGCGTGCGTGACAGAGCAAGCGCTCGGACCTCGTCGAGAGCTTCTCGAAAGACCGCACTGTCAAGTTCGGGAGGGGGGCCCGGGCGAAACTGCGCAGGATGACCGAGGAGGAGAGGCTCGAGGGTGCCCCAACGGGGATGGAGGGCTCCCCGAGAATCCTCGGTCCACCCCCCCTTCATCGGGGAACCGATGGGGGACTCGCTCGAGGGGATAGGCCGAGCCTCGCAGTAGCGTCGAATCTCTGAAGCCACATGGCTGCCGATCGCCACCCCCTCCCCGAGGTCGCTCGGTAAGCTGACCCCCGACACGAGTCTCGTGACGAGATGCTGGTGGAAAAGTTTATCGAGATCGGATTCGGCGAGGGGAAAGAAATGGGCGAGGATCCCGCGCGAAGCCGCCGCTACGGCACCGTGGTGTGAGGGGTACGCAGAGAGCGCCTCTGGGGGGGTGAGCATCGGCAAGGTCGGGTCGAGTTGAGCGGGTGCATGTCGGGCGAACTGCTCTTTGCCCCGCGCCGAGAGTATCAGCGCGTCGTATTGGGCGATTCCAAGGAGAGCATAGACCCTGGAGGCCTCTGGGGGATTGAGGCGATTTTCGGCGACGAGCTCACAGGCGATTTCGTTCCAGGGGATACTCGGGGCGCGGTTCCACCGTTCGGTGAGGTCGGCAAGCTCGGTCGGGGAGAAGGTTGAGAGGAGCGTTCTTACCTCTCGAAGCTCCGCCAGCGTCCTCACCGAATCGAACGATGGAGGCTCTGAGGGGGAGAAGCTCATCGAGGCGAGAAATGTTCGGGGCTCAGCCGGCCCCGGGAGGAGCGGGGGATACTCGAGCGAAGCACTGAACGGGTCAGCAGGTACGAGTGCGGGAGGGTCAGCGAGGAGGAGAGCACGGGGAGGCTCTCCTGCTGAGAGTTCGGCAGTCGAGGGGGGGGTGAGATCGGATAACGAGAGATCCGCCTCGGGCTCCGCACTTTTTCCCGGATCTGCTTTTAACAGAGTCATCAGCGAGAATCCCCATTGACGGTCAGGTTTAATGGGATGCGGGCTGAACCCCGCGGGTCCATTCGAACGAGACGCGCCGTCTTTTTGAAAACTCAAACTCCCCTTCGGTCACGTCTTCTCCCTGAGTGTAGCGCAGAGGGGGGCGTTACCTGACTAATTTTGGCGTTTTTAGAACGGCTATTCCGAAGTGGTCGTAGCGACGCCGCGAGCTGGAATTTGGGGTAAAAGATGAGGAATCGCGAGTCTAGAATCAGTTGGGGAGCGGGAATAGGAGGGGGCAGCGGGTGGGGAGCTCGACCGGTTGGGTTGAATCGTATCTTTCAGCGTTATCGGTCGGTGAGTGACGGATAAGGATGGGGCATCCAGTGGGCGTTGAATTCCTGTGCAGACTACGACTACCCCAAGGGATCCGACCCTGCACACGCCGAGATTACTAAGCGATCGTTGGAAGCGCCTCTTTTATCTTACTTTCAAGTACCTCGGTCGTGAACGGTTTTCCGAGATAAAACGAAACCCCTGAGTGCTTCGCCTGAAGGACACTCGCTTTGTCGGTCTGCTTGGTGAGAAGGATGAACGGCGTCTGTTCGAGCCGAGTCTGCGCCCGCACGTGCTCCAAGAGTTCGAATCCCGACATCTCCGGCATATGCCAGTCCGAGATAATGAGTGAAAACGTTTCGTACTCGAGCTTTTGAACTGCGTCTTTGGCGTCGCGTGCTTCGATGATGTTGGAGAAACCAAGGGAGACAAGTTGGCTCCGAACGATCTTGCGCATCGAGGAGAGATCGTCGACGACTAAGATGCGTATCGAATCCCTCGATGTGCGTGAATCCACAGTATGCTCCCCTCGACTCTCGGTGTATGGGCGAAGCCCGTGAGGAGCATATCGGCAGATTACGCCGGCCGCTGAAGAGGGACGTGGCGCAGTCGAAAGCATTTTTCTTGAATGCAAACAGGGGTGTTAGCGAGGCATCGGTTACCTAAAATTCTTTAGAGGGTGCCTAATTTCTGATACCATCGCTCCGCGGAGTGTTATTTGGTCTGAATGCTATGGCTGATGCGGCGCGACATCTCGATAGGTCGGACGGGGAACCAGCTCCCAAGGGCGATGCGCCGGAGACTGCGATCGGCGGGGGAGCACCGATCCTTGAGCCGAGTGAGGTCGACATCGATTTGGGGTCGATACGGGTTATCGCCGAACGGGATTCTGAGCTCGAGGCGGAGGCTTTTCCGGGGGTAGCGGGGGTTGCCCCGATATTCGGAGGTTTTCGTCCTGTGCTGGGGCGGCCGGATTCTGTAGAGGGGGAGCAGGCGCTCCTTGAGGTGATGGAGGCGTTCGAGCAGGGGCGTCCCCATCCCTCAGCAGAGGTGCTGACGGGGGCTGCACGCATACTCGCTGTGGCGACTTTTTCCACCGATTCACGGGGGCAAGCGCTCACCGAGAAGCTTATTCGGGCGATCCTCACCCGGAATCTCGACACGTTCGGAGCGGAGGACCGCCAGGCGTTTGCAGGCGCCACCGGTCTGCGGGAGTTCCCGGAGGATCCCCGTTTAAGTGGGCTCCAAGCGAAGTGGGTTTTGCGCGACTCAACACCCGAGGACGAAGTCGAAGTAGAGCGTGAGCTTGGAAGAAGGGGGGTTCGGCTCGTCGAGATAGTACCAGGGAGGATATGGCTTCGGGGAGAGGCGCTCGATGATCGTATCGAACTCGGTGAAGAGTTTGATTTAACTCGATTTTTAGAGGGCCGTCGACTCTCAAATAGCTACCTTCCACCGTATGAGGGGGAGGGGCGACCTTAGCCGAGAATCTCCTCTGATTTCGATTTTTGCGTAAGGGGCGGTGTTCTGCGAGGATCCGCTCGATGTCAGAGAGAGCGGTAAATCACCGGGTGGCGAGCCCTGACTGCGGAGCGTTGGAGCTTGCCACCGCCCACCGCGAGGTTAGGGCGATCCTTCTGGGAGCTGCCCTGGGTGATGCGTTGGGGTGGCCGGTCGAATTCCTCCACTGGGAGGGGATTCGAGGGCGGTTTGGGCCGCAAGGGATAGCCGATGTTCCGGTGCCCGCCCTAATCACCGACGACACCGAAATGACGATCGCGGTGGGGCGAGCGCTCGCCCAGTCCGGTGAACGTGCGAGCGCCGAGATTATGGAGACGGTCGCGCGAGAATATGTGCGGTGGCTTGATACACATAATCCGCAGCGAGCCCCTGGCTCCACCTGCATCGCTGGCGCCCGTGCTCTGAAGCTTGGGGTAGATTGGCGGGAATCCGGAGTGCCGCACGGTGTCGGCTGCGGAGCTGCGATGCGAGTCGCTTCGATCGGGTATCTCTATCAACACGATAGTACGAAGCTCCGTGAGGTCGCTGCTTTCTCCGCTGGTGCCACCCACGGGGCGCCTTCGGCGATAGCAGCTGCAGTCGGTGCTGCCTTCGCCGTTAAGTACGGACTCGACGGCGTTGCGTCGCATCGTATCGCTGAGCGGGTCATAGCGGAGATGCCGGCACACGACCCCCAGGTGCAAGATGTAATCACGCGCTTTGAGCGGGCGCGACATATCCCCAGCGATCGTGCGGCGATCTCAACGATCGGGCTCGGCTGGACCGGCCATGAAGCGATCTTCATGGCGCTCTTGTGTGTTGAGCGTCAGCCCCGAAGTTTCGTAAAGGCGCTTCGTCTAGCAGCCAATATCGATGGTGACAGCGATTCGGTGGCATCGATAGTGGGTGGTATTCAGGGGGCTCGGCTTGGACTCTCGGCGTTACCCGCTCGGTGGCTTGAGAATCTGGAACGTCGCTCTGAAATTGAGGAGCTCTCGACAGCGCTCGCGGAAAAGAAAGCGGAGCTGCTGCGTTCTCATCGGATTTAGGCGCGCTATCCCGTTCAAGATAACCGCTCCCCGCGGTCCGCTGTGAACAACCATCTCTCACGCGCCCTCTCTTTCGGGTATACTCCTGGCGATGTAGGTCGAAAAATTACCCAAGGGGGCTCATGCCAGATGTTTGGACAAACAATCCCGAAAAATTAAGGGGGTACCTGGTCGAGTCGGGGTCGCGCTGTGGCGTCCCAGGCCGGGTCCTTACAGGCCGTGATCCGGAATGGACCTGCACGTACGACTCGAAGGGGTGGTTAAGAGATATCTACATCCATCCCGCGGCGGAGATCTATTTATCGGCTCCCGCAGTCGCTCTTTTTGTTCTATTCTTCGGGGCGGGCGTGCTGGCTGGTCTTCTGTGGGGAAAGCGGTTCTGGCACCGAGAGTTGTAGGGTCGAGGTAGGGAGGATTCCGATGGTGAGGGCGTTGCTGCGGGGAGATGCTCGTGAGTGTTTCTTGGGCTCGGTGCGTCTTTTTTTTGGGGGGTGGCTTCTTTTCGTCGGTCTATCGAAGGTGCTCGGGGGGCCAGCGGGTTTCGTTGGCTACATCGAAAGCGAGTTCGCGGCGACATGGCTGCCTGGGGCGCTCGTGGCGCTCTTGGCGTGGGTGATACTCGTGGCTGAGCCGCTCGTGGGAGGGTGGTTGCTTGTGGGCAAGCGCCAACGGCTGGCATGGCTCTGTGCAGCGGCGCTGATGTTCCTCTTAATGATCGGTAAAACGATCCTGCGTGATTTTGCGACTGTGGCGAACAATTGGCAGTACCTCGTGCTCTGTCTCGCCGCGGCGGCGTGGACCAGGGCGGACGAGTGATGAGAGCTCACAGCTCTTTTGTGCGGATAACGATCTCACACCGGTCAGGATGGTAGCGGGGGTGAACCGAGATCTTGCCCCCGTTCTCAAAATAGAAGAGGAAGTTCGATGCCTCGCCCGCCCAGGTCGGTACCATATGTTGGACCTCGCTGTCCCACCCGTAGTCTGATTTGTGGTTAGTCGCGATCGACTCGCGCATTAAGCAGTAGAGCGGAGAGTTCGATTCGAGAAACGATTGTCCGATCGGCGTTTTGAGGATCTTCGAGATAAGATCGAGCTCAGCTGCGTAGGCTCTGGGGGAAATCAGCATAGCAGAGGTTGGATAGTCCTCGTTCCCAGTGAGCGTGAGTTCGAGGGCACCGAAGCCGGCGCGGAGAGGCCTGAGCCGATCACCGGCGAGGGTAAGATTTCTGCCGCGATCGTCGCGCAGTTCGACCAAGCCGCGACGTTCGAACTGCCCTGTGGGGCTCTCATAGAGCCGTATATCGGAGACGAAACGTCCGAGGTATGAAACGCTGCGGTTGCATTCGAGCTCAAGGAGGGAGTCGATAAAGAGATCGAGACGTGTCGCAAGGAGGCGGCTTTGAGCTCGCACCTCTTCGACCGGAACACCGGAGTCCCTTTTACTCCGGCGTGAGAGAGCCTCGAGGTAGTAGCTCATCACATGATCGGAGTCGAGTGGAGCTTTTAGGTCGAGACCCTCCCACCACGCCTCCACACTGTTGATTCGGCCGCGATCGGGCTCCTGGTACATCGTCCCCCTCTACGGTAGTCCGTACAAGTAGGATTGAAGGACGATGCTCCCATGGCCATCGGAGTGCGTTGTGCTGACCACAAACTCGTGCCGGGTTAATCGAGAGGTCGGCTCGAAGGTGAGGATAAATCGGGGTGCCTCGAGTGTCCCCGTGGAGCGGATAGCGCTCACCTCCCGGTTGGGGGATGCAATCTGCCCGTACCTCGCCCCGAGCTCGGCTCGAAATAGCCGATAGGCGAAAGATGTCTCGGCGAGATGAAGCGGTTGGCGCTGAGCTTCACAGTGAGAGATGAGAAGCGCGAGCTCGTTACGGTAAGCTTTGGGAGAGAGCATCGAACGAAACACCACCCCGGATCCCTCTGATTGGGCCGAGATGTGGATAGCCCCGAGGCCTTCCGTGATCTTGTAAAGCCGATTCCCGCATATTAGCGCGGGAGAGCCGTCCCGGAGTCGCAATTCGAGGACCGCATGAGCTGAGATCGATCCATCGGGCCGTTGGACGTAGACCGGTTCCAAGAATATTCGCCCGGCGAGTTCAAAATGGGAGTTTTGAGGATTCCGAAGAATAGCTGCCACATGCCGGTCTGAGAGGTGGTAGAGCGAATTCATCTCGATCGGGCGTCGAGTGCCTCCACCCGCCGAATTTGAGCGCGCGTACCCCGAGAGGTAGCGCTGGTAGGAATTCATGATGTAGTCGTGTTCGCTCGGGGAGGGGAACTCGAGCGAGGCAAGAATCGCATCCGCAGCCGCGGAGACAGGTGGGCGAGAGGGGGTGTTTTCCGGTTCGGGGGACATCACTACCAATCAAACTTAAGCGGTAGGTTAACTGATTACGCCGAGTTAGTCATCGCTCGGATTCCCCGGTGGTGAGATGAGACCTCGGCTAACATGCCGAATCGCCTCATTGAGGGGAGGTATTTATGGCTGAAAAAATAGCAGAGAAGTGGCCGGCGAGCGCTTAAAGGCACCACCACGCTCTCCCCGATAGCCGCTCGAGCAGCTGTTAAACCCACACCATAAAGGGTGTGGACGAATGGGCCAGGTCGTAAGACCGGGTCCTCAGCCGAGTTCGCGGTTAAGAAAAGAAGAGCGATTCACCGATGGAGACACCGATCTCCCGGTAAGCCATGCCCGCCGCATCAGCGCTCGACCGATCGATTCGGGAATTAGTCGTCTCTATCCCGAGGGGGCTCGTTGGGGCTCGACTCTTCGGGGGGAGGGCGGCCTCTCCACCGTTTAAAAACACCGATCGCTATGAGTCCCGGCGCCGCAACTATACAGAGGGGACACACCGTACCTGCTATCGTGGCACCCACCGCACCGAGCACTCCCACGCCGGCACCAAGCTTTATGCAGGTGTTCCCCTCTCGGCGACTGAGCTCGGGGTCAGGCGCGGTTTTTTTTTCCTTCATTATTGGGGGACCCCTATCTTAACAATTCGACGAGGAGGGAAAGAAGAGCGATCGAACCCCACACGAGTACACACGGCGGGCAGGTTATCTTTCGCTGAGGGCACCGGCACCCCTGGCTCTTTTTCGTGGGAGTTTCAGGTTCATCCATGCGGGGCTCCTTGCTCATATACTAAAGAGATAATCACTTTCCGTTGCTTTTCAAGGGGCTCTCCCCGACCACCGTAATCGTGGGTTGAGCTTCGGAGGGGGAACGGGACGGTGGGGGAGCTCAACCCCGCTTCCCACCCGGGACGGGGCGAACCTGGCACGGTGTTCGCTCTCTTTTTTGGTGAGCGTCAACTGATCATTTGTTACATTTGCGCCATGAAGGAATTTATCCAAGGCATCCACCCAGACGTATTTTCGGCTGCAATTCAGATCCTCTCGGTCGTTTGCGGACTTATGTTCGTTCTCTCCCTGCGGGCACGCCGCTCTTTGAAGCTGCTGCGTTCCACCCCGCTCGTGAAGATCGGTGCGGCGCCGGGTAACGGGCTTGTCGCCGTCAGTGGACGGGTTGAGGCGATAAAAGGGGGAGGGGTTGTCGCTCCGCTTACCGGTGCTCCGTGCTTATGGTATCGGTGCCGAGTCGATAGGTTTGCTCCAGATCCCTCTCATAAGACCGATAGCTCATCCTCGTGGCGCTACATTGGCGCGCACTCGTCAGGGATGCCGTTTGTATTATCGGATGGAAGCGCGGCGTGTGTCGTCGTGCCCGATGTGGCT
>JBJOHD010000056.1:0-13252 GCA_046047875.1 Pseudomonadota bacterium
AACGGGCGGGTCGCTGACAACGCCAATTTCTCGTTTAACGAGGTGCAGGTATCCGATGACGAGCTTCTCGAATCGGTACTGGAGCAATATTACGGGGGCTCCCGCGAGGTGCCCCCCGAGATCGTTGTACCGTTCGAGCCAGAGAACCTATCCATATTGAAGGGAGATCTCCGCACCCGCCGGGAAAGCGCGTGTGAGTTCGTGGTTCCTCAGCGGGGCATCAAGGCGCGGCTTTTAAATCTCGCGCTCGTGAACGCGAAGCAGCACTTCTCCGCCACATTCGATGCGGAGACCCGAGCGATGGAGCTTTCGCGTGGATTGGCGCGATTCCTCGGGCTTAAACAGATGCCCCGCCGAATCGAGTGTGTTGATATATCCAATTTCCAAGGCTCCGATATCGTGGGAGCGATCGTCGCCTTCTTTGATGGACAACCGGACAAGCCGCGGTACAGGAAGTACAAGATCCCGGGGCGGGAAACCCCCGATGATTTCGCCTCGATCGAGGAGGTGGTGGGGCGCCGACTCGAGCGGGGGATGGCTGAAGGAGATCTCCCCGATCTCTTGATTATCGACGGGGGGCTCGGGCAGCTCGGCCGCGCTCTTGCCGCGCGCGATGCGTTGAAGCTGAACCTTGAGATCGTGGCCCTCGCGAAGATGCGGACCGAACGAGATTTCGCTGCCCGCGAGGTGGTGACGAGTCAGGAGCGGATCTTTGTTGAGGGACGGGCCGAACCGATCCTTCTCGAGCCAACCGCCGAGACGACCCATTTCGTGCAGCGGATCCGGGACGAGGCCCACCGTTTTGTGATCACCTTTCACCGCAGCCGCCGGGCGAAGCGGGTTTTTCGCTCAGTGCTCGATGAGATCGCGGGGGTGGGACCGGAACGGCGCTCCCGGCTCTTGCGTCATTACGGCAGTATCGAAAAGATTCGAAGCGCTCCGGTCGGGGAGATCGCGGCGGTCGGCCGGATGCCGTTGCCGCTCGCTGAAAAGATCGTGCGTACCCTCGAACGCTCGGACGAGCAGTGACGGCTGATGCGGCGAATCGCGGAGTGGGCCGGGGCTCGGCCGGCCCACTCCATAGCGTGCCCTCTAATTGGAGCCCTCCCCCGGAACGTCGCACCCTTTGCCGAGCTCCTCAGGCTCACTGGGGAAGATATTCGCGGTATCGCGGCCGGTGCATAGTTGAATGTTGATCTCGTTCGATTTCACCTCGCCGCTTTTAATCTGTACCTCATAGACGAAATTCGTATCGGGTCCGAGCGGGAAGCCCCACGAGGCGAGCCCCCGTTTGCTGGTGCGGCGGACCGCGCCAAATCGCCGGAAGCGGCCCCCATCGGCGGGTGCCCGGTAGAGGTAGAGCGGCACGTTGGCGACCCTTTTCCCGGTCTTGCCGACAGCGTACGCCCGGAGATGGCACCCCTCCTCGAGCGCCACGATCTCGGCGTCGTCGAGCTCACCGTCGTTGAGATCCCCCGGATTCGGGTTGGCGCTGAGGTTCCCCTGGGGGGACATCGCGGCGCACTCAAGGTTGGTGATCCGAAGGGTGATGCGGCGAACTCCGCTGTCTTCCACCGTCGCTCCGTGGGCCGGGATTCCGATGATGAGAGCGGCGAGTGGGGCGAGGGCGAGGCGTTGAAGATAGGAAGCGAAGTCAGCGTGCATACGATCTCCGGTTGATAAAATTCGATGAACGCCCGGATCGATACCGTGGAGAATGCAAGTTGCCTATGACTATCACCAGCGCTTAAGCGACCCGTGAGGGGAAATTGGAGCGGAGCGATCGCGGGAAGAGCGCATCGATACAGGTGCGCTCAATATGCAGAGAGTCTAGCCGCACACCCCGCCCGCAGCGCGGGGCGGATACTCACACAGTACGGCGTGGAGCTTTCGAAAGTCGCGGCGATCGACCGTTCCGGGGGGCTGCCAGTGCGATGTGTGGATCGCGGTTTGAAGACCGGCAAGCCGATGCACAAAATCGGGATAGTTAGGGTCGGTGCTCCACAGATCGTTTGTCCGCTGCAGATGCGCCAGCGCTTGAACCGCCGGCCGGGGGTCGTACCCGGCGAGAGCCACTAACCCGAGGCCGAAACGATCAGCGGCCAGCTCGAACGTCTGCCGTGTCTCTGGGGAGCGATCAACCTCGAGGGTGTGCCCCAGGATCTCGTGGCCGAGCTCATGAGCGAGGATAAAGGCGAGCTCGGCCTCGTTCGAAAGTTGGAGGAGAAGTCCGCGCGAGAGGATGACGGTACTGTTGCCGGGGGCTGCCGCGACCGGCTCTAACGTATTGAGTAAGACAATCCGGTACCTTGCTGAGGCGACCGCGGGTTGGGGGTGATTTTGGACGAGGCGCTCGACGATCATCCGCACGTACAGCTCAGCCCCCCGGTCGTGGAGCTCGCCGTAGCGGCGTTGCAGCTCAGCGGTCTGTCCGGCGGCGCGGTGGTGTGCGGCGTCGGAAGTGAGCTTTCGAGGGGAGCAGCCCCATAAGAGTGTGCAACACAGAAGGAAAAGCGCCGAATACCGCATGCCCATTTTGTAACGCGCCCCCCGTCCGGTTGTAAATCGAAACGTTTCATAAGGAGCTTCTCCGTGTCTCAAGGAGTGCGGGCTAACCCTTTGAAGAGAGCGCGTGCGGTGTTTCGCCGTCGGCACCCCCTTGCAGTTTTTCTTGCCGTATTTATCCTCGGGCAGGTCCTCGGGGGCTTCCCCGGGGTGACGCCGCTCGTGTGCGTGGTCGCTCTTGGCGGGGTCGTAGCGCTCGCCGCCGTGTCGGGGCGGGAAGGGGTTGCTCTCGGTGGTCTCGCGGTCCTTGGGGGTATCGCCACCGTGCTCGTATCGCTGCCGGTCGCTTGGGAGGGGGAGGCGGATCGTTCGTGGCGGGGGGAGGTGGTCGAAGCCCCACGCTATCCGCGCACCGGAGAGGTGCGGCTCGTGCTGAAGATCTCGCCGTACGGAGGGGGAGGAGGTACAGGGGCTTTCCCGGTGCGTACGGTGGCGTGCGCTGCGGTGGATCTTCCGTGGCGTAACATCGCCGGCGTGGTGCGGGGTGATACATTCGTCTTTCGGGGGGTGTTTACCCCGGTTGAGGCTGAGTTTGATCCGTTCGCCTACGGAAACACCTTGCTGCGGCGAGGGATCTCGGCGACCTGCCGAATCACCCACGCCACACCGGTGCTCCGGCGGGATCGATCGACGATAGAACGGCTTCGTGCCGCTATTGAGCGTGGGGTAGCGCAGGTCGTGGGGGACGGCGAGATGGGGGGGATGGTCCTCTCTATGTCGATCGGGGCACGCGATACCCTCTCGCTCGGGACCGAGAACGCCTTCAAGCGAACCGGCACCGCTCATCTCCTGGTGGTTTCCGGGTTTCAGGTGACGGTGGTGTATTACGGAGTCGCGTGGCTCGTACGGTGGCTTCTGACCGGGCTCGCCCGTCTCGGTGCGAGGGTATCGGTTCAGCTCGGAGCGAACCTGGGTGGAGTCGTTGCCAGTTTGCTCTTTGTTGCGATTGCGGGGATCGATGGAGCGAGCCTCCGGGCGGCGCTTGCAGCGGTATTTGCAGCTATCGGGGCGAGCCTTGAGCGGGGGAGGGGGCTCATCGGTGGTATCGGGGCATCGATGCTCGGGCTTGTCATCGTTTGGCCGGGTTCCCTTCTTGAGCCGGGGGTGCAGCTCACCTATGCCGCGCTTTTCGGCATCGCCTTTGGGCGGGACCTCCTCTCTCCCGGCGGCGAGAGGACCCCCCTCTCCGCGACCGTGGGGGTGACGCTTGGGGTATGGCTCCTTTCCTCGATCGTATCGCTCGGATGGTTCCGCTCGTTTTCCCCGGTCGGGCTCATTCTTAACCCTGTGATCTCCCCGCTCGCCGGTATTGTGGGGTGTCACGGGAGTTTCCTCGGGCTCGCGGGGTATTTCAGCGGGATCGATCGAGGAGGGGTGGGTATCTCGGCTGTTGGACACACCCTGATCTGGGTTCGGGATCTTTTTGGGTACGTCGCAGGGAGCGACCTCGTTCTCGGTGAGCTCTCCGCTGGGTGGGCGCTCGGGGTCGCTCTCGGGCTTGGCGCGATCTCGGCGTATCTTTTGCATAGGCGGTATCAACTTTCGGGGATGCTCAGAGTCGCCTCAGTCGGGGAGCCTCAGAGGGATGGTGTATTCGAATCCCCGTTGTCCCGCCCCGATCGCTCTGCTACCGTCTAGGAGTTAGGTTTAATCGGTTTAAATCTCTCGCAAAGAGTCGTTGTGCTGCACCAAAAAGAGGAAGCTGAGTCGGGATTCCGAGCGGACCTGTGTCGTCTCGCCCGGTTCGGCGCGAATATCGCTGACGCTCATAGCTGTTTTATCTTCGTCCCCCGGCGGCTTCTCGATAGCTCCGCCGGTACCGAGGATGGGTTGACGCTTGGTGGTTTTCACTCCTTGAGCTCCGAGGTGTTCAAGGAGTGTGTGTTGCCCCGCGGAAGCGGGCTTATCGGTTGGGTCGCGAAGCATAACCGCTCTATCCACGTTTCTCCTTTCGAGCGCGACAGCCGCACCCTCGGGGTATATTCGGCCGATCAACAGCTCAAGAGTTTCATCGGTATCCCCATTCGGCTGGATGGGGTTGCGAGTGGCAGCGAGGATCCGTTGGTCGGCGTTGTGGCCTGCGACAGCAAGAAGGCGTTCGCCTTTTCAAAGGTTCAGGGAAAGCTCCTGGAGGACCTCGCTGCTGAGATCGCCCGACAAGCTGAGCTTGCCGATCGGTGTGAACGCCAGGGGAGTTATGCGATATCCTGGGAGGCGTTCCTCCTTCGCGGAGAGGAGCTTGTTCAAGCGCTCGGTGGGAGCGCTATAGAGGTGCTGCGGGTGCGTCAGACCAATTTCAGTGGGATGGAGCGAGCGCTTGGATTAGCTCAAACGATTCAGACGGTCGAGCAGACGGTGCGGCTCATTCAACAAGCGCTCCCCCCGCATTTCCCTCTTTTTCGCCTCCCCTGCGGGGAGATGTTGGTCGTAGTCGATAACATGATGACCTCTTTTTATGAGGGAAAAATTCGGGCGATCTGCGGCCATGTGGGGGTCGGGCACCGTCAGCGGGTGTCCCCTGAGTTCGAGTTCGTGCGTAGTTCGGTGCGGCGCCGGCGGGGCGAGCCCCTTTCGCTGACCCAACTTATCGGTGAGACCAACGTCGGCACCTCCGCAAGCGAGGGTGGTAACGAGGGAGAGGTGTATGGGTATCGCCGGGCTTAGTCTCCCCCGTCCGATCGAGATCCCCGTGCCGCGCCGGTTGCTCGCTCGCTTTTGGAGCGGTGATATGGCGATGGACCTTGGCACCGCCAACACCCTCATTTATATCAAGCATCGGGGGATCGTACTGAACGAGCCCTCGGTCGTCGCGGTCGATGAGTCCTCCGGCAAAGTGATTGCGGTGGGGCAGCGGGCGAAAGAGATGTTCGGAAAGACCGCGACTTCGATCCGGTGCGTCCGACCGATGAAAGATGGGGTGATCGCTGATTTTGAGCGCACCTCGCTGATGATCGATTACATGCTCAGCCAGGTGCGGGAACGGTGGTCGCTCCGAAAGCCCCGGATCGTCATCGGGGTCCCTTCGGGGATAACCCAGGTTGAGAAGAAAGCGGTGATCGACGCAGCGCTCGCCGCGGGTGCGGCAGACGTCCTTCTCGTGGAGGAGCCGATGGCCGCGGCGCTCGGTGCCGGCCTTCCCGTTGATCGTCCGGTGGGTAACATGATCGTTGATATCGGCGGTGGGACCACTGAAGTGGCGATTTTGAGCATGAACGGAACGCTCTATTCCCATTCGATCCGGGTCGCGGGGGATGAGCTCGACGAGGCGATTCAGCGGCAGATGAAGAAGCTCTACGGGCTTCAGATCGGTATCTTCGAGGCGGAGCGGGTCAAGATGGTGATCGGTTCGGCGTTGCCGTTCGGTAAGCCCCGCACCATGACCGTCTGCGGCCGAGATGGCCAGACCGGGATCCCCCATCAGATCGATGTTTCCGATGAGGTCGTACGGGAGGCTCTCAACGAGCCGCTCGCCGCGATAATCTCCTCTGTGGTGACCGCGCTTGAGCAGACCTCCCCCGAGATAACTCATGACATCGTATCGCGGGGAATCTGCCTTGCTGGGGGCGGGGCACTCCTCAAGGGGCTCGCTGAGCGTCTCCAGCGCGAGACCGGGGTGCCGTTTCATCGGGCCCAAGATCCGCTCAGCTGTGTTGTGCGGGGGGTAGGCCAGGTAGTCGACAACCTCAAAGACATGCGGGTCGTCTGCATAAACTAGAGCAGCATAGATTAAATCTGCAGCAATCAGCTTCGACTCGAAGCTCGTGAATCAGTCGAGGTGCTGAACCACATCGGTGGTTTGCTCGATAATTGCATCGGCTTCCCTGAGATGCTCCGCTGAAAGCGACGTGGTCACCGCAAGGCACCGCATTCCAGCCCGTTTCGCCGCGGCAACGCCGAGCGGAGCGTTCTCAACGACGAGGCAGCGCTCTGGCGGGATACCGAGTTTCTCAGCGCACCGCAGAAACGGCTCAGGGTCAGGCTTCCCTCGGGAGCACTCGTCGCCGGTTACGATAGCATCGAACGTTTTTAAAAACGGCTCGGTCGCTGGGGTTAGGAGTCGCCGGAGCATGCCGCCTGATACGACCCCGATCTTGTAGCCCCGACTTTGGAGATCAGGGATAAGCCGCTCGACCCCTGGATAAAATGAAAACCGGTTATGGGCGCGGTAATGGGCGTCCTTTGCTGCTCCGATCTCCGCTCCAAGACCGGGATCCTTGCCCCGCCGGGAGAGCACCTCTGCTGCGAGCTCAGCGGTCTTTTTCCCCTCGAGGAGGCAGCATTCGGTGCGATCCGCGGTAACGCCGTGGGCAGCGAACGCCGCCTGCCACGCGGCGTAATTATCGCCGATCGTATCGCCGATGACCCCATCGAAATCGAAGAGAATCGCCTTTATCGGATGCCGCACAGCGTCTCCGGCGATCGGTTAGGCGCTTTGTTTGCCCGGCGGGCTGCCTTTCGGCGCAGCCTCTCCGGTGGAATTGTCTTCCGAGCCTTTACCGGAGGATTCCTTGCCGTTGTCGCTGCCACCCTCGTCGTCTCGACGGCGGGGGCGGGGACGGAAGCGGAGGCGGCGATGCTTAATTCGATCGTGCCGTGGAGATGATGAGCGCTCATCCGGGGCCCCGGTTTGGGCGGGATCCTCATCGGTGATTTCCTCGAGATCCTCGTCCTCCGGATCCTCCTCCTCAGGCTCTTCTCTGATCGGGGACCTGGCTGCCACGGGGGGTGGGGGAGCCACCTCTCCGGGGGAGAGTTTTTTCGACTCGAGTTCGAATTCGTATTCGTCTTGAGTGAGCCGCCCATCGGCGAGGATGAAGATGTTCACCTGATACTTCGACTCAAGCCGCGCAAGCTCCCCTTTTTTGTTGTTTAGAAGGAAGAGTGCAGGGCCCGGGGAGAGTCGCGCCTTCACCAGCGAAACGTGACCGACCACTACCGCGGACTGGATCTTTCTTAGAACCTCAAGCGCCACAAGCTCCGGGTTTTTCACCTTCCCTGTAGCGTGACAGTGGGTGCATCCAAGATGGCTCTGGCTCGCGAGGGAGGCGCGGAGCCGCTGGCGTGACATCTCCATAAGGCCGAACTTCGAGATCCGCCCGAGCTCGATGCGAGCTTTGTCGAGCTTGAGCGCGTCGCGGAGTTTGCGCTCAACGTTCGCCTTGTGGCGCTTGTCGATCATATCGATAAAGTCGATCACGATAAGTCCGCCGAGGTCACGGAGCCGCAGTTGTCGGGCGATCTGCTCCGCCGCCTCCATGTTGGTGCGGTAGGCGGTGTCCTCGATATTGTGACCCGCGGTCGCTTTGCCGGAGTTAACGTCGATAGCGACGAGCGCCTCGAGTGTATCGATGACGATCGCGCCGCCCGAGCGGAGTTTTACCTCCTTCTTCAGGGTGTCGCCTACCTGATCGTCGATGTTGACGTATGAGAAGAGAGGCTGCTCGCTCTCATAGAGCTTGACCCGCGAACGATAGCGGGGCATCACCTCGCCAACGAACTCCTTGACCCGCCGATAGGTCTCCGGATCGTCGATTAATATCTCGCGGATCTCTGGGGTGAAGTAATCTCGAATGACGCGGGTGGCGAGGTCGCTCTCTTTGTACAGCGTAGCTGGACTCTGCGCTGTTTGTGCCTCAGTGAGGATTCGCTCCCACAACTTCAATTGCAGAGAAAGATCGCGGGAAAGCTCGCTCAGCGAGCGATCGAGTCCCGCAGTGCGGACGATCATGCCGATACCGAGCGGCATCTCGAGTTCCTGCGCAAGGCGGCGAAGCCGATTGCGCTGCTCGCTATCGCTGATCTTGCGCGAGATACCCCCGCGATCGCTCCCCGGCATTACAACGAGGTAACGGCCCGGCAGGGAGAGGTAGGTGGTGAGGGTCGCCCCCTTAAGCTCCCGCTCCTCCTTGACGACTTGTACGACGATCTCCTGCCCAGCTTCGAGCACATCTTGAATCTGCACTCGACCGTGACGATCTCCCCGACCGCTCCGAAAGTACGCCGGATGGATGTCGTTTATCTGAAGGAAGCCGTTGCGGCTGGTGCCGATATCGACGAACGCGGCCTGCAGACTCGGTTCGATCCGAGAGATGCGCGCCTTGTAAATATTACCTTTGAGCTTCTTCCCGACGTGGGATTCTATCTCGAGCTCGGTGAGGTTGTTATCCTCGGTTATCGCTATGCGGCACTCCTCGGGGTGCACCGCGTTTATGAGCATTCGCCGATCCATAAATATCGCCCTTTAGTGCGAACCAGGCACCGGCGCTCGGCAGAGTTCCACGACGATAAAAAATATCGTTGAGATTTCGACCCGAACTGTGAGGCTGAGTTCCCGTCCCCACGGGGAGCCACTGGGTGGCTAATAACTGGGGGGACGCGTGGCCCACGCCGAAATCCCCTGCATGCAGGGGCGACGCGCTATAAAAGAGGCCAGCCTGGTTCATGTTAAGTGAACAGTAAACAAGAATGTGAAAATCATTAGTCCGAACGGCTACCTGTTAAAGGGGACGTCTAATCCGAACGATACAACCCTTACAGTGGAGTCTTTCGAACGTCTTCAGCCGGCATAACACCGCGAAAACGGTAGGAAGAATAACACAAGCCGTGCAAGACTTTCCACTATATAGACGCTGCACGGGGTTGAAAGGTGCTTAAATCGTTTTTTAGGGGTGAATCGGCACCTGTGCTCGCCTGGAAGCCCGCTCAATTATAGAACGATGTTTAGCAGGCCCGGTTCGGGTGTTTAAGGTCTATCGAGGGTAAGCGCATGAGATTGGTGGTGATTCGAGGAGATTCAATGGGCAAGAGCTTTCCCCTTGTCGAGGGGAGGAACCTCGTCGGCCGGTGGGATCCCGATTCGGGCGCGTTTCCTGAGGTCGACCTTGAGGCCGAGGATGTGGAGGCGAAGGTCTCCCGAAAACACGCCGTGATCGAGCGCCAAGGGAGTCTGTGTCTAATCGAGGATGCGGGGAGCCTTAACGGAACGTTTATCAATCGAGGGCCCCGGCTCAAAGCGGGGGAGCGGGTTGAACTTAAGGCGGGTGACGAGGTGGTGATCGGTAAAACGTTTCTCCGCTTCGAGCTTGCGTAACCCCTTTGCCGTTCACCGACCGAGTCGATTTCTCAGGATCCCGAATTTCGACAAAGAAGATCGAAAAGGAAGATGAGGAGAAAGGAGCAGCTCGTCCATCGACAAATAAGTTTTTTCACTCCCGCGGAGTGAAAAACTAACTCAGGACTAGTGGTGAGCATAAATTCTATTACCTTGCAGGTGAAAGAATTTAATGGTCGAACCACTAGACGGGGAGCCGTGTTTTTGCAAGCAAAGTCTCGACGTGCTTTAGAAGCACGGCGGGTTTGCACGGTTTTGTCAGTACCAGGTCACCGCCCGCATCGAGTGCCTCTTGATGTACCTCAGGGTCATCGAGCGCGGTGAACGCTACTATCGGAACCCGAATGCCCTTTGCACGGATCTCCTTGATACACTCCTGACCGTTCATCTTCGGCATCATCAGGTCGATCAAGATGATATCGGGGGCCACCTCGTCGACACACGCAAGCGCCGATACACCATCAGCCCGGCGGGCGACCTCGAATCCCTTATCCTCGAAGAGAAAATCGACGATGTCGAGCGCCGTCATGTCGTCATCGATGATCAATATCTTTCGTGAACTCATAAATACCGATCCCTCGTGCTGAACGATTAAAGTCGACCTCGAGCGCTTTCCAGCCGTGGTCACTCCACCTTAAGGGGATGCGCCCCCCGCTTGAAAAGTAGCATAAGATATCAGCACCGGGGTGACATTAACCTGAGCTCGCCGGCGTTGATCCTCGCTCATTTTGCTCAGCGAGACGCCATTTGAGAAAAACGGCTCTTTCCGCCGTTATAAACCCGAGGCAATCGACTCGTCGGGCTGCGGTGCAGCAAATTTCTGGAACTTATTCTGATATCGTATCCTCCAATAAGAAGGTGCCCTGCGTCTGAGCGGGAGGTGTCGGCCTACCCGCGGAGCGTTTCGCACCGAAAGTTGAGGGCTATGTTTGCGTTGGAGATAAATTTTCACGACGGGGTATCTCAGCCGGAGACGATCTTTATCCGGCGCCCGCAAGCGCTTATCGGCGCCTCGGACTACGCGCACGTCGTGGTCGAAGATATGCGCGATCTCGACTATCAGATCCGCCTGGTTCGCGATCTCGGTCGAAAGTTCCGGTGTAAGCCGGTGATGTCCCGCGCTGAGGAGCAGCCCCCTGGCTTTATCGACGAATTATACGACGGTGCAGCCACTCTCGATCTTGGCAAGGTGCGTCTCCACATCACCGCTATCGACTGCGACCTGCTGCTGAAGGACAACGAGGCCCCCGATCGTGCGGGAGTGCGGGTTCTACGGCAGGCGTATACCACGGGAGCCCCGGTCTTCCCTGCGGTTGTAGTGCGCGGATCCCAACCGATGGTCATGTCGTTTCCCGCCGATCAGCCGATCTACATCGGTCGCTCGAAACAGTGCGCGCTCCGACTCGACTCCGCAGACATTTCAGCGCGGCATGCGCGGATGGGTTACGAGAACGGCGAGTTCTGGATCGAGGATCTCGGCTCTACGAACGGCACCTTCGTTAATAATCAGCAGATCTCCGGGCGTATGAACGTTGATGCGGGGACAGCGATCGTCCTCGGTCGTGAGATCTCGATCCTCGGTGTGGATTCAGAGGAACAAATCGGTCGGCTTGTTCAGGCCCCCTCGGTGGTAACCCGTCGACCCGAACCGGAGAAGGTACCGTTGTATCCGGCGCTTCTTTCCCTTTCGCAGGTGGCGCGCCCCGCCCGGCTCCTCCTCAAGCCTGGCACCAAGGTGAACATCGGGCGGGATCCCGCGAGCGATATGTGGCTCGGCGCACCCCACATCTCGCGGCTTCACTGCGCAGTGACGATGACCGATACGGGATCTCTTGCGGTGAGCGACCACAGCACGAACGGCACCGCGTACGATGGCGGTGTGCTGCGGAAGGGGGATCTCCTCAACGTCGGGACGACCCCACGGGTCTTCGATTTCGGCGGCGGGGTGACGGTGGCGCTGTGCTTCGATGAGCGGGAGGAGGAGTTGTTTCGCTCGGCGCAGGGGGTAGTACGGGCCTTCGCTCCGCCGAAGATAGAGGAAACTCCCCGGTCATCGGCTGAGATAGCGGTGCGTCCACGGGTTGCGACATCGGCAGCGGATACCGCGGTCTCTGCCGAGAGATCGCGTGGACTCTTGGAGCGTCTTGGGGAGCTTTACCGGGGTGTGGGTATCGTGGGACGGCTCGCGATGATATCGGCGGTCGCAGTTTTAGCGGTTGTACTCGTTGTTGTTGTGAATCTTTTAATCCCGGTGTTCGGGTGAATTTTTAGGTGAGGTTTTTGCCGCGGCGTGCAGCGGCACCCTAAAGGAGCGGTAAAGTATGGACACTGAAAGGCCGGAGGGTCGGTTCGCCGCCCCGCGTGTCGGAAGCTTGTTTCCGCAGCGGCGACAAATCGTCGGATATGCGGCGCTGCCGTTGGTGCGGCGGCTTCGAGGGTGAAATGAGAGTTCGTCTTTTTGGATAGGGTTTGAATTAGGTTTTCGCCGCTCGTTGCAGCGGCGCATTTTAGGAGCGTTGAATCATGGCCACTGATAGCACAGAGCTAACGTTTGTTCGTTGCCCATCTTGCCGGAGTCTTGTGCCGGCGGTATCGACCCGCTGCCGGATGTGCGGAGCGACCCTTGATGCGGCGGCCGCCGATGATGCCGACAAAGAGAAGAAGTCGGGTCGGGTGCGTCAGCGCACGATGTCCGCTCCGGACAGCGAGTTAAGCTCGGCGGCGAACCAGGTGCGGGAGGCGGCTCCACCCCCTCCACCCGCGCCTCCGCCGCCACCGCCGCAGAAAGCCGTGTCGTCATTTGACGAGACGTCCGAGGACGATCCGCTCGGCGATTATCTTGATGCGATGGACGAGGTCCCCGTCGTGAAAGCGGAGCCCCCGCCGGTCGCTGCGAAGCCGATGCCCCCCACACCTCCGCCCGCTCCGCCCAAGGTCGAAAGCCGGGGTGCGGTATCGGCTGATATCGATCTTGAGGAGGATCTCGATCTTGACGATCAACCGACGGAGCCCGCTGAGCGCCCGAAGGTCGTGGTCGAGTCGGGGCGCCGTCCGTTCGGGCAAGGGAAGCCGAGTGGTCTCTCCTTCGGTCGTCCCCGCGAGGATCGCCCGAGAGAGGAGCGGCCCCGTGAGGATCGGCCCCGTGAGGAGCGTCCGCGTGATGAGGGGAAGGCGGCAGCAGCCCGGCCGACACCACCACCGCCCCCCGCGCCGAAGGCGCCTCCAGCACCGTCTCCCCGCACTGAAGCTCCGGCGCGGGAAGCGCAATCGAAGCGTCCGGAGCCTCGGCGTGAAGAGCGTCCCCGCGAGATGACGTCTCAACCGCAACCGCAGGCGGCGCGTCCACCCCAGCCCCAGGTGAGGGGTGGTGAGGGCCCCCGTCGGGTCGAGAGCGGCACCGGTCGGTTGTACGGTTGGCTGGTAAGCTATTCCGATCCCGATGGACGTTCTATCGAGCTTCGCGAGGGGAAATTCTTCGTAACGGGAAGCAGTTTGAAGGAGAGCGACCTTATCGTGAACGATAAGAGTATCTCGACTCCCCATGCGCTAGTCTCGGTCGGCGGAGACAGCGGTTTA
>JBJOHD010000057.1:0-14495 GCA_046047875.1 Pseudomonadota bacterium
TTGATTTATCTGTTTCGCTGTATCAAAGGAGGGCTCGACGATCTCCGGTTGAGCAGGATCACCATCTTCAGCTTTGGTCTTTGCCGCTGGCACCGATTCGCCGTTTTCTTTCGACTTCGGCGGAAGCGAGTTAGATTCCGCATCGACCTGCTCTCTTGGACGAGCACTGGGAGGCTCAGACTTGGAGGTTTGCGCGACCTGAATTCCGCCCTCCTCCGGCTCCGGGGTCGCAGTTTTCGCCTGAGAGGCTGATTTATCGGGCTTCGCTGCACCGCTGGGAGCCTCAGACTGCGCTTGATTATTGGGTGTGGTGCTTTGCGGCTCGGTGCTCGGCTTCGTCGACTCAGAGCCGGTCCGACCGGAACCCGTTCGAATACCTTGAGCGTTCTGGCTCGGCGACGAACTGCCTGAGCCGGCGGGGCCGCTGGAGCCGTTTCCAAGGGAGAGACCTCCGCCCTTATCTCCGTCCTCCGGTCTCGCTCCGTTCGAACTGGTAGACGGCGTCTGCTCCGGCGCCCTCTTCGGCTGAAGTGCCGCAAGCTTCTCCTCGAGCTCCTTAATCTCAAGCCGGCGCGCGGCCAAGGTCTCATCAATTACATCTTTGTGGCGGGGATTTCCGGCATGGGTGCGAGCATCGGCTTCAAGCCGAGATATCTCAGCCTCCTTTGCTTTGATGGCATCTTTCATCGCTCGCTGCTCAGCGAGCTTCTCACCCCGGGCCTCAGCCCGCGCCGAGACAGCACCGTCAGCTTGATCATCAAGCGGCTTCGCCGCTACCGGCTCTTCAACCGGCTTCTTGCCCTGCGCTACCGTAAGATCACGCTCAAGCCTCTTAAGCTCAGCGCGACGAGCGGCGAGGGTTTCATCGATGACGTCTTTGAACCGTGGATTATCGGCGTGGGTACGGGCATCGACCTCCAGACGGGATATCTCCTCACGAGTCGAGTCGATCTTTCGCTCAGCCGCGAGCTCCTCAGCTCGCTTTCGCCCCCGCTCCGAGATGACCGTGTCAGATCGGTCATCGAGGGGCTTCGCCCCAAGATCTTTTCCTTGAATCTTCGCGAGGTCACGCTCGAGTTTATCTAACTCAAGTCGGCGAGAATCGAGCGCCTCATCGATCACCTCCTTGTGTCGAGGATTGCCCGCGTGAGTACGCGCATCGGCTTCGAGGCGATCGATCTCCTCCCGTTTCGCTTGAATACTCTTCTCAGCGGCAGCCTCTTCAGAGCTCTTCACCGCCGAAGCTCCCGAACTGTTCTCTGCGAGCGGATTCTTCCCTGCACGGCTCGCGTCAGCCAGAGCCTTGGTCTGCTTAAAAGCCTTGTCGAGTCCTTGCAGCGCCTCGATACGCCGCTCAACGGAGGAGATCTGAGATTTAATCGCTGCCGTTTCGACCTCCGAGAGACCTTTTTGAGAGAGGCCAGAGCGTAATCTTTGTGCAATCTCGCTCGCCTGCTTGAGATGGGCGTCAACCATCTTTTGGGTCACAACGGAGATCGGCTCCTGAAACTTGGAGGGATTAAGCGCCTTATCAACTGCGCGGGCCTCGAACTTCGTGAGCGCTCCATCGATACGGAGCTGCTTTTCTAGCGCCTGAACATCTCCCTCCGACATCCGGCCTGCTTTTGCGGCATCCTTAGCCTGAGCGATGACCCGCTGACTCTTCGATTTGCTGAGGGCCGCGCTCATAAGTTCGGCGTCGACCGTATCGCCCTCGGTGATAAATCCCTTCGACTCTTGACGGGCGGCCAACATCTCTCGCGCGCGCGGAGTCAGTTCGGTCTTGACCGGGAGGCTTTCGCCGAGATCACTTCGCAGCGGCGCCTCGGAAGCCCGAGTCGGTGATGTCGCCTCGGCGGCCTTGTCGGGATTCATCGGACGACCGAGCTTGAGCTGCTTCGGCGTCTTGAGCCCTAGCCCACCGCCGAATATCCCACCAAACCCCATACCCGCTGGGATCATATAGACCCCGTTGTGGGCGATCGTACCGAGGCCATCTACGAATCCGTTTCGCCATGTGTCCTCATGGAGCGCCGTGATGACACCGGTCTGAAGGGGGGCGACGATTCCGCCGTCGATGGTGCCCTGAGCACTGCTGGCAGCGCTCCGCCAAAGCCGACTCCCCTGGCCCAATTGGATGAGCGCCTTCTCTTCGAGGATCACGGCACCTTCCTTGGTCAAGGCAGCAGCTCCTCCGCGGGCGGCTATCCGTTTCCCTCCTTCCATCAAAACTCGATTGCTTACCCCCTGCCCGAGGGAGGCAAACGGGGTGATGCCCATGACAGCTGCATCGACTACCGTGACGCCGCCGTCAACCAAGCCCTCTTCCCAACCGTAGGCGTCACCTTTTAGTGCCGCTTTCGTTCCCATCCGGGTGACCCCACCGGCCGCCGCGACCGCCATGAGGGGAATAGCACCTCCAGCGGTGCAGGTTACGACGACGACCGTTCCACCTACGATAACGACGGTTGCTCCGACGTTGGCGATCGTATCGGTCGTCGCATTCTTCGAGGCTCGAAACGAATCGCTCGAGACGGCAAATGCCGCTGCAGCTTTATCGACGTCGCTCTGCTCGCCTCCTTTCACCGCCGAAACGAGGTCGGTATAGCGAGTCTTCATCGTGGCGTGTTGCTTCTCCGCCCAAAAATCGAAGACTCCGCTCTCCTCATGAGCAAGCCGCCGGGAAGCATATGCGAGCTTTTCCTCGTTACTTTCGGGAAGGCCTCGAAGGTCCTCGCTGATATCGAAATGCAGATCGCCCGATACCTCACTGAGCACATAGCTATCGAGCTCCAGACTGAAGATTCGACGAACCTCCGCACGGTCCGCCGCTAGTTCGGCTCGGGTAAGTCCTCGCGTAAGCTCTCGAAGCGCCGCCTCCTCTGTGCCGTCAAAGCCACCACCACACGCATCCATGTAACGGTACGCCCGGGGCACTACTCCGCTCGTGCGAAGAGTCTCAACATAGCGTAGATCCCAAGCGCCGAGATCGCCTTTGAGGTCCTCTTTAATCTTGGCTCCGCCGAATTCCTTAGCGTACCGAGCATCGATGGCTGCAACTTTCGCTCGGTGAGCAGCTTGGGCCTCTACGATCTCAGCGTAAGCTGCCAATGCGGCTGTCTCTGTAACAGCACCGGAGGCGATGGTCTCACGGACGGCGGCTGGTAAAAATCCATTTTCACGAACCTGAGATATCAATTCCTCAGATGCCGGCTCATCGAGAGCCACTCCGCGCTCGAGATCTGCAGGCACACCTGCACTTTGCTTTCCGTTCGCAAACTGAATTGCATGAAGAATCGCCCGGACATCACCTCGGGTCAGCGCTCGTCCCTCTGAAAGAGCCTCAACCTGAGCAGCACTCAGCGCCTCACCCCGATTTACCTGATTGATGAGTTCACCGAGCACAGACGGCATCGTAAAAGCTTCACGGATCGCATCCCGCTCGGTACCGCCACCCATGACACTGGAGCGAATTTTCGCCGCACGGGCTCCGATATCATCGCCGTCGAGGATCGCCTTGGCCCAAACCTTACCCGGCTCCTCATTAAAATGAAGGCCGCCGATGGCGTCGACGTCACTCCTAATGTCTTTTTTGTACTGCGCTTCGTGGGCAACTTCGACACGCTCGAGCCTCTCCTCGTCGATCGCGCCGTCGGCTCCCCTGAGCTTATCCAGTTCAGCAGCGGTCTTCGAGGCAGGGTCAAAAAAGCTCTGTGATGCTTCGTGTATCGACGCGGCGGCAACGAGGTCCTCGTTTCCCTCGAAACCGGCCTTCGCAATAATCTCGCCGTCCCCATCGAACGTATATGCGATGGCTTCATCAAAGTTTTTGGCGCGAATTATCTCTGTATGTACCCCTTCGTGTCCGGAGGCACTGGGACGATCGACGGTGATGTAGTGATTCGACGCGTAGCGCTTATCGAATATCTGCCGGACATCGGAGCGGTCTGTATCCGATTTGAGCTGACGAACAGCGCCGAGATACTCCTCGCGGTCGGCCCCGCTCCAATGGGACATAGCAACTTCGATGTCGGCTGCCGTCGCGGCGTTTTTATCCCGGTACAGGAGACTGTGAACCCGGTCGAGCTCCGCCCCGGAGAGGATACCGTGGGCGACTCCCACCGCGGTGCCCTCACCCACAGATTTCTCGTATTCCTCTTTGAAGAGGACGAGCCACTCGGAGGACTTTCCACGGAGCACGTTAGCCGCGGTCTCACCGTCCGCCATCATCGAGAACCAGTGGTCGGTTGCGACGTTATACTTGTTTACAGCATCAACGACGTCGAGCATCATCGCGTGGCCGCGATCCCTCGACTGCGCTTTAATCGCCTCGATTCCCGCCGCGTGGCCTTGGACGGAGCCAATCAACTCTCCCTTCGACTCGATATACGCTGCGAGGAGAACCTCGGCGAGCTTTAACTCGGCGGGATCGCGTCCCGAATTATACGAACGAACTCCGACGTCATGGGCGAGTTTAGCGACTCTCTGATTTATCTGTTCGGTGCGGACCTGAACTCGGGCAAGCTCAGCGACCGAATCGATCTGCTCACGGGTCTCGGGATGGCGTAGGAAGAAACCCTCGAGGGTGCGAGCCTCAGCTTCACGAAGAGCGATCAAGCGGGCGAGCTGCTCGACCGGAACGCTATCGAGCGCCTCTAATCGTCCGATCGATGCACCGTGGTTCATCGCTCGGTGCTGCGCGTATCCGAAAAGCTTATTATCATCGATCGGAGCACCGGAGAGTGCTTCGGTCACGAGTGCTTGCCCGATTGCGTCCGCCTCTGAGGCTGGCGCTGCGGTCGGGTCGTTGGGATCGAGGCCAAGGCGAGCAAGGGGCTCAAAGTCGATCTCTTCGAGGGCCTTTCTGAGCGATGCCGGTGCAACTCCGCGGACGCGAGCAGCTTCGATGACGGCAAGCATCGATAAGACCGGATCGTTCGCTGTTTGACTTACCTCCTTGAGAGCGAGTGCGGTTGAACGGGCGAGGTCTCCTGCGATAATAGCATCGACCGCCGCCGTTCGGTTTGAATTCGGAGCGATCGTCTCGAGTGTAGCCCCCGCGAGACCACGGCGCTCAAAGCCGCTCGTCGAGTTCTCACCTCTCCACGCCTTGAGGCCCCGTTCGAGATCCTCTCCCTCCATCTCACCACGGATAAGCGCTTCGACGTTTTCGTATTCATTCTTTCCGAAGTTCTCGGAGAAGAGTTCCCCGATTAGTTTGAGCTCACGCTTCGACCGTCCCTCAAGCGCCTGGAAAAGCCGAGCCTCATCGGTGAATCCAGCGACGATAGTGTAATAGGAAGCCTCTTCAATGTTCGCCGCGGCATCGCGACACGTCCGCAGAAGCTTCGTTCCCTCCTCACGGGCAGCTAACTGGTGCTTCGCAAGCTCTTCCCGGTACCCCGGGTTTCGCTCAAGGAGATCCCGCTGGTCGGTGAGATAGCGCTTCAACTCCTCAACCGCTGCGGCGCCGCCGGCCCGACCCTCTTGAATGGAGATCTGGAGCTGCAGCTCGTATACCGTTTCGCTCACCCGAAGGAGACGTTCACGCTCAGCAGCTTGACGCTCGGTAGCAGAGAGAAGTTCACGCACCTCGGGGGTATCGTAGCCCCGATTCTTTAGTTCCTTTTCAAGCGCACCTCGAGCCTCGACGATACTCGCCTCCGCAGCCGCGCGGCTCTTAGAACCTTCAGCAAGGGTCAAACCCTGCAGCCGACCGATTCGCTCCGACTCATTTATAAATATCTCAAGCCCTGCACGGTCGAGCTTTGCCCTCGGCTGAGGTGAGACAGTCGCTGAATCGTTTAAGCGCCGCTGTACCTCTTCGAAGACTATCTGGGCTTCCTTAACTCGATCTGGCACGCCACCACTTAAGAGCTCAATAAACGCCTCTTTGGCGGAACGATCGCCGATACGAAGTTGGGGCGCGAGGGGCTGTCCTTCAAGCAGGGTGGCGATTCGATCGAGCGCGGCATCGAGGCTCGATTTCGATTCGAGACCGCTTCCTCCCGCGTGCTTCGCCCGCTCTACAGCGGCGAGCTCCTGTTGTATCTTTACGATGAGGGGGGCGAGCTCCGGATGAAGTTCGATAAAGTCATCGAGGTCACGGTTGCCCGTTCTCCCTTTTTTTGGACCGGTCAGGAGCAGTGATTCACCTTGAAGCATCTCTTGCTGCTGCTGCACCGAACGGGCTCCCGAAGTAACGAGTGTGCTCGAACGAGGAGAATTCGGAATTCCGGCAGGTGCCGCAGCATCCTCGAACCCAGCATTTTGGAGCTCTTCGTGGCGCTGGGCGATCGCTTGGGCCGGAGCTTTGCGGTCAGCGGCTGCCTTATCAAGATCAAGTCCGAGAACAGCCTCGGAGTTCCTAGCTCGCTCGACGTCGAGATCGGTGCCGATAACGCGGAGCGAGGGATCGGTCTCCTGAGTATTTTCCGGGGACGGAGAGGGAGATTTCTTCGCTTTCAGGGTGTCGCGACTGATGTCTACCGAGGAGAGATCAGCTGGTTGAGTCTTTGTGAGCGCAGAGTCCGGGGCACCTCCCACAGGAGCACCTGATACCGGAGTATCAACACGCGATGAAGTCATAGAAAACCAACCAAAAATTCCTACGGAGGCCAGGGAGTTACGACTCCACCGCCCCATGTGGCGTTATGGGAAAAAAAGCCGGTAGTGTGCGGTAAAAAACCTAGGTAGAACGGGCAACTAAAACGGGGCGAACAACCGAGCGCAATCACTGGGGTCCAGACGCCACTTAAGGGCCATAGTATCCCTCATCGTTTTGCTAAACCACTTTTTAGCCGTCAAAACGAGCGTTCTGATCCGTGGGGTTAAAGTTGGGGCGTACCAGGGGAAGGGGGATAATAATTATCAATTTTGGAGAGGGGTTAGACGGCTGAACGGAGTTGGAGCGCACCACGGGCGATAGTGGTGGCGGCATCGGCGGAGCGGCTCTCGAAAGGGGTAGCGAGGAGTTTTTGGTACGTTTCGGGGGCGAGGAGCTTTTCGAGAGCGTCCTTGAGACGCTCGGGGAACCCCTCCCCCTCCTCGACGATAAGCGCCTTGCCCGCATCGGCGAGGACCCGGGCGTTGGCGAGTTGGTGGTTACCTTGGGCGAAGGGATACGGGACGAAGATCGTGGGGAGGTTAACTACGCCGAGCTCCATGATCGCACTCGCTCCGGAGCGGCTGATAACGAGATCACTCCACGAAAGGGCACCCAACATATCGTCGATAAAGCTATCGACCCGGGCATTCACGCCGTGGGCTCGATACCCCGCTTTCACCGTTTCGACGTTATCCGCGCGGCACTGATGCCACACTTCAAGCTCCCGCTCTTTCACAAACGGGGCGAGCTGCTGCATCGCAACATCCACCCCCTTCGCCCCTTGCGAGCCTCCAAGGATAAGAACCCGGGAGATCCGCTCACGGGGGGCTCCACGCTTTATCTCAGCGAGCCCCCCCCGCACCGGATGGCCGGTGTATACAACTTTCCTTTTAGGGCGAATCTCGGCGCTCTTAAATGCGGTAGATATCCGATCGGAAAAGAAACTTAAGAAGCGGTTTGCAAGCCCGGGCTTTATCTCCGCTTCGTGGATCCATGTGGGAATACCCTTCAAGCGCGCAAGAACGACCGGCAGCACACTCACATACCCCCCAACACCGATGACGACATCGGGCTTTAGAACGCGAAATATAGTCTGGAGCTCCCCGAGCGCTCGGGGCACGGCACCGATAAAATCGATGACCCCTTTTATTCCCCGCTGCTTAATCCCGGTGATCTTTACGATGTGGCGGGGAAAGCCGTTTTGAACGATCAGCTTCTCCTCAAGGGGACGCCCCGATCCCACAAATTCGATACGGGCTCCCGGAGCCTCGGCCTTCATCGCCCGAGCGATATGGAGCGCGGGGAAGAGATGCCCCCCGCTGCCGCTCGCAGCGATAAGGATTCGCGGAGCGCCGCGGTCTTCCCGGTTTGTGGAATCGTTATCGGACATTCTTCTGAAACGATCGGGCGAGCGCTAAAAGAAACCCCACCCCGACCAGCGAGGCGATGAGGCTTGAGCCACCGTACCCCACGAGGGGAAGCACCATCCCCTTCGTCGGTAATATCCCGAGCACCACACCCATATTTAAAAACGCGGGTGCGACCACGAGCAGGGTAAGTCCCACCGCGAGCGCACACTCAAAGGTATCGTCCGCAAGCCGGCCGGCGAGCACAAGCCCCCGCCAGAGAAAAACCATGAACGCTGCGATAACGCACAGACACCCTACAAATCCGAGCTCCTCGGCGATAACGGCGAAGATAAAGTCGGTGTGCGCGGCGGGAAGAAAAAAGAGTTTCTGCTGACTACCTCCGAGCCCCACCCCGGTAACCTCCCCGGTGCCGACCGCTATCAGCGACTGGATAAGCTGATACCCCTTTCCCGACGCATCCGCCATCGGAGAGAGAAAGCTCACCACCCGCATCATCCGGTAGGGCGATAGATAAACTAAAATTCCGGCTGCAATCGCCGCGCAGACAACACCGATAACGACCCAGCGAAGCCTCACCCCGAGTGCTACCGCCATCCCGAAGGTAACGAGAGCGATCACCGCGGTGCTACCGAAATCGGGTTGGAGTAGAAGCGGCACCGCAATAAATCCAAACAGGAAGAACGGCTTTACGATCCCCTGCAGAAAATTCCCCACCTGACCTTCATGACGCGAGTAATAACCCGCGATAAAGATGACGAACATGAGCTTTATGAACTCAGCGGGCTGAAACCTGATGAACGGGAGCTGTACCCACCGCTGAGCTCCCCCCGCGCGGTCACCGATACCGGGGATCATCGTAAGGAGAAGAAGCCCCACACAGATGAAGAACAAATAGGGGGAAATACGCTTCAGAATCGACAGGTCGATACGGGAGCAAAGCAGCATCAAGACAAACCCGATACCGGCAGCGAGAGCCTGACGCTTAAAGAAAAAGAGGGAGTCCCCGAATTTCTCCTGAGCGAGCACCCCGGTGGTCGAGTAGACCATGATGATGCTGAAAAGCACGAGGGCTACCGTGGTCACTACCAACGGGGTATCAACGACGAACGGCGCTCGGAGTTCACGCCGGGTCTCAGGGACTCGGAGGGCAGCGGTAAAGCTCACAAAGATCCTCTCAACGGTGGATTAAAACCTTGAGGGATTAGAGCACGAAACGAGCGATCGCGGCAGGGAGGTTTTAGGGCTATTCCATCGGGCCCGATTCCCAGCGGCGATCCCTTGCCTCCTCGAGAACCGCACTCGCCCGGAGCCCAAGGGCGAGACACACGGTCACAAGCGCCTCACGGGTAGCCATCGAGGTGCCGGCGAACACCTGAGCCATGTCCGACATGGAGATCGGGCGGGAGTCATCGAGCATCTCTTTAATCTCGTGCCATAAGAGCTGCTGGCTCATCGAGAGCGCTTCGCGCTTCGCCATTTCGTCGGTTATCGCTGGGTGGAGCGCCTTGATACCGTCCGGGGAGACGTATTTCGATTGAAGCTCTGCCGTAAGAATCCGACCAAGCGCCTGGAGGGTCTCGGCATCCTCGTTCTGAACCAGAAACTTTCGTCCCTCGAGGCCAAAGTCTTCAGCCATGAGGCGGTGAAGATCCTCAGGATTCGGCTGGTTATTCGGTCTGTGCGTTGGATCCATCGGTACTCCCTCCCACCTCTAACGTTGCCTCATTTTACGGTGTGGGAGGGGGCTAATCAAACCGCGGCGGAAAACTCCCGGACAGCGCTCTTAAACCGGGCCCCCCGCTCCTCGAAGTCCCTGAATTCATCGAAACTTGCGCACCCCGGGGTCAAAAGCACCACATCGTCAGGGGTCGACTGGTCGAGAGCGAGCGATACCCCCTCGGCGAGGTTCTTGGCGTTCCGACACGGTATATTCCCCGCCCGACAATGACTCGAAACGATATTAGCGTCTTGGCCGAAACAGATAACAGGCTTTAGGAACTCCTCGTGGCGCTTCAAGGTCTTTACTACCGGCTCCCACGAGCCGGCTTTGGCCAGGCCCCCGAGCATCACCGTGAGTTTACGCTCTGGATACGCTTCCCGCATCGATTCGATCGCCGCGACCGAAGCAGCAACGGTCGTCGATTTCGAGTCGTTCACCACGATAGCTCGGCTCACATCGGCCACCGGCTCAAGACGGTGCTCAAGCGGCACAAATTCATCGATCGCCCGCTGGACGGCGTCTGCTGGAGCGTCGAGAAGAAGCGCCCCGACAGCGGCCGCAGCGATGTCGTACCGATTGTGGAGGCCCAAGAGGCGGGTCTTTTTAAGATCGAACTGAATCGAACGCCCCAGGAGCGACACCCTCACCGTGTCTGATCCCTTCGCCGGATCGAAAGCGATACGGGCGTGGTCGTATTCTTTTAGCCGCGATTCATCGGCGCCAAAGAGGACTACCCGACCCTTCATCTTTGCAACGAGTGAACGGGTGTAAGGGTCGTCTGCGTTTAGGACCGCAAAATCGGTTTTGTCTTGCTGCGCAAACACTCGAGCTTTCGCGGCGAGATAACGCTCAAGGGTCCCGTGCCGCTCAAGGTGATTGTCGGAGAGGTTTAGGAGCACTCCTACCTTCGGCTTAATCACCGAGCACGCCTCAAGTTGATAACTTGAAGCCTCAACAACGAGCCGCTCGTCTTTGGGTGTCGCGTCCCCCATGACCGTTTCTTTCAACACTCCGGCGATAACCGGTGTGCCGATATTGCCGCAGAGCCGTGCTGCCATTCCGGCCGCTTTAAAAATCGCCTCAATAAGGCTTACCGTTGTGCTTTTTCCATTGCTGCCGGTGACCACGACCGCAGGCTGCTGGGAGAGCTCAATGCCAAGTTCGAACTCGCTCGCCATCGGGATCGAGCGCGCCTCCAAAGCCCCCGCGACCGCCGACTCAAGCGACACACCGGGGCTTAAGACCGCGAGCCCCACGCCTCCGAGATGGGGAGCAACAGCTTCACCGTCGCATCCGAAAAACACCTCGGCACCGAGCGCACGGAGTTCGTTGACCCGCTCAAAATACTTCGACTTTGCTTTGTAGCTCTCCTCAGTTGTTCGCTCGAGGCACACGACGCCGACCCCGAGTTCGAGAAGAAACTTCGCCGTATCGACCCCGGTGATGCCGAGCCCCACGACGACAACTTTTTGCTTACCCTTGATGAGCGCGGCCACCTTCGACCGCATATCGACACCACTACTCACGGAGAACATCCTCGGTTAACGGAGCTTCAGCGTTGTGAGCGACAGAAGCGCAAGCACTATCGAGATGATCCAGAACCGGACGATGATCTTAGGCTCCGCCCACCCTTTAAGTTCAAAGTGGTGGTGAATCGGGGCCATCTTAAAAATTCGCCGGCCGGTCATTCGAAACGAATACACCTGGAGAATAACCGAAACCGCCTCAAGGACAAAGATCCCCCCGGCCACCACTAAAACGAGCTCGTGCTTCGTTAAAATCGCAATAAATCCAAGCACACCACCGAGTGCGAGCGCCCCGATATCCCCCATAAATACCTGGGCCGGGAAGGTATTGTACCAGAGGAACCCAAGCCCCGCGGCGAATATCGCGGAGAGTATAATCGCCACCTCCCCCATCCCACCGATATGAATCAGCCCCAGATAATCAGCGAGTCCGGCGTGGCCGGTGAGGTACGCAAAGATCGCATACGTTAACGAGACGGTCATCACGGGACCGATAGCGAGCCCGTCGAGCCCGTCGGTAAGGTTCACCGCGTTCGAGCTTCCGACCACAACGAGTACAACGAAGGGAATAAAAAATATCCCGAGGTTAAACCCGAGATCTTTCAAGAACGGGATCGTCAGTGCGGTTGAAAACCCCATAAAGGTGAGGATAAGCCCCGCAACCGCGGCGATCCCGATTTGGGCCACGAACTTTTCGCGCTTTGAGAGCCCCTTGGTGTTCTGCTGGGTGATCTTTCGCCAATCATCGATGAAGCCGACGACCGCGTAGGCAACGAGCACTCCGAGGGTGAGCCACACGTACGGGTTCGTTAGATCAGCGAGAAGCACCGAGGCGAACACAACACCGGCGATCACCACGAGTCCACCCATCGTTGGGGTGCCCTTCTTCACCTCGTGCTCCTTCGGACCGTCGTCCCGAATCGGTTGGCCTTTCACTCCCCTATTTTGCAGCCACCGGATAAACGCCGGCTGAAAAACGAGCACGAAGACGAATGCAATCAGGAAGGCGAGCATCCCCCGAAATGTCTGGTAACGGAATACGTTCAACCAGCCGTAATACTCGTGGAGCGGAAACAAAATATGATAGAGCACAATCGCACCTGGAGTTACGCGAGGAGCGCGGGCGGGTCATCACCGGAGTTCTCGAGAAAGCGGGCTCACCCCTACTCCCCAAGCCCCCCTTCACGCTCAACGAGTGTCTTGACCGTACGATCGAGACCGGTTCCGCGGGATGCCTTCACAATCAAAATATCAAATGGGAACTTTCTCGCAATATGGGCTGCGGCCTCGGGGGAATCGGCTTGAAATGCGGGGATCCCCGCACCCTGAACCGCCGAGAATATAGCCGCCGACAGGGGCCCCACCGCCACACAGAACTCCGGATTGATGCCTGCGGCGTACCGCCCGATTTCGGCGTGATACTCCCCCGAGCGCTCCCCAAGCTCGAGCATGTCCCCCAAAACAAGCCCCACCCGGAGCCCCGACTCCACGAGGTCCCGCCCGATATCGAGCGCCGCCCGCATCGATTGGGGGTTTGCGTTGTAGGAGTCGTCGATAACCCGCCGCTCGTTGGCGAGGATCTTTATCGAGAGCCGCATGAGGGGGGCCTGAAACGCGGCGAGCCCCTGAGCGATAGCTTCGAGGGTGAACTCGGGGAACAGAAGCTTTACCCCTAACGCCGCGGCAGCGCCGTTTTGGGCGTTATGGCGCCCTAAGATCGACATCGTGGCGCCGACCGCCCCGCCGCCGAGCCCCTCCCCCGCGGTGAGGGTGAACCCGAGCCCCTCAAGCCCTTTCGGCGTTACCCCCGAGACCAACATATCGGGGGCACCGCTCCCCCCGAAGTAGTGGGTCGAACTCCCCCGCCGGCCAAGCTCTTGAGCGACCTTTAAAAGGACCGGGTCGTCACCGTTCAGGACAAGCTTCCCCCCCGGCCGTACCCCCTCCGCTATCTCAAGCTTCGCCCGAGCGATCCCTTCAAGGGTTCCAAAATTCTCGATATGGGCCGGACCGATACAGGTAATAATCGCGACGTTCGGCTGGGCGATCGCGGTAAGCGCCCTAAGCTCCCCCGCATGGTTCATCCCCATTTCGAGCACCGCCCATTCGTGGGTTCGATCGATCCGGCAGATCGTGTACGGCACCCCCACGTGGTTATTGTGAGATTTGAGTGAGTACACCCCCCTCTTCTGTTTTAATAATATAGCGGCGGCTATCTCTTTGACGGTGGTCTTGCCTACCGAACCGGTCACCCCGAGCACCGGGATATTGAGCTCCTCGCGCCACCATTTAGCGAGCGCCCAAAACGCTTTCAGCGAATCGGGAACCCACACGAGGCGGTCTTTGTGGGGGGAATCGGTGAGGAGGCGGCGATCCTCGATGAGGGCGAGCGAGGCGCCCCGACTAAACGCCTGGTCAAGAAAGGTGTGTCCGTGGGCCTGGGCACCCGGGAGCGCCACAAAGAGCTCCCCACCCTGAATCTCTCGGGAATCGTAGACGACCCCGTGAAAGCTCATCTTCTCGCTCGTCGAGGCGACATCGCCCCCGACGATCTCGGTGAGTTTCTCTTTCGTTAGGGTAAGCGCCATAAAAAAACTTTCGGAGATGGTTTAGCACCGCAATTTTAGCGCACCCCGGGCCTCCTCAACATCCGAGAAATGGAGCTTTTCGGTGCCGATAATCTGGTAGTCCTCGTGGCCTTTCCCCGCAATAAGGACGATGTCCCCCGGGGATGCGGCGGTAATAGCGCTCTCAATCGCCCGCCGTCTATCGACCTCGACGGTGTGAGGGGTTATGCCCGAGGAGAGAATGTCCTCGATGATAGACCGGGCAACCTCGGTCCGGGGGTTATCGGAGGTTACGACTACCCGGTCGGCGAACTGAGCGGCCACATGGGCCATCTCCGGCCGCTTACCCTTATCGCGATCCCCCCCGCAGCCGAACACCACCCAGAGCTGCCCAGAGGTGAGCTCACGAAGGGTCGAGAGGGCTTTCTCAAGCGCATCGGGGGTGTGGGCGTAATCGACGAAGATCCCGAGATCCTTTGCCCCCACCCGTTCAAGCCGTCCCGGGACCTCAGGTGCCGATTCTATCGCTCGCACAGCGACATCGAGCGGGACACGGAGAGCGAGGAGAGCGCCGCACGCGCCCGCGATGTTTGAGGCGTTGTATCGCCCCACGAAACGTGAACGGATGGTTGCCTCCTCGCCCTGCCACCGCACGCTGACCGCGCTTCCCTCGATACTCTGCGAAAAAGTGGTGATTCTTAAAGG
>JBJOHD010000058.1:0-2578 GCA_046047875.1 Pseudomonadota bacterium
AAAGCGCTTTTTTCAGGGTAATCACGGTTGTTTGCCGTCCGTTTATAAAACGGGTCGAGCGCTGATCGTCGCCGATATCGAGATGACGAAATCCATCGAAGGTGAGATCACCGAACTGGGGCTCTATAAGTTGACTCGTCGTGAATATCTCGATCGTATTGGTGAGCTGCTGACCAAGGTAGACCTCTGCGCGATCGACCGATTGCTCGACCGAGACCCCGTGGGAGCCCCCGCGGTGCGCGGTGCGATCGGGCTTTGTTATCTCTACCTCGAGGGGGGCTACATCGAAGGTCTGCCCCGCCGCCACAACGGTGGCGGGAGGTGTGCGGAGCTTTCCATCCCGTTGGGGGATGAGGTTGTAAACGTAGCGTAGCTCTCGACTCACGACACCGTTGATAATCTGAACCGAGCTTTGCGGTCCCCGATACCGCACCTCGAAATCGGGGGAATCTCCGATAGAGGGCGGCGGCACATCGCTCGTCTCGTGAGCGATGATCGACCAGGTGAGGACATCCTCAGTTGTTCCACGCCTCGTCGAGAGCTCCGCGGTAACCCGGGGGGAGGGGGCGCCCAGTGCGGCGTGGGCGAGGAGGTGTAGTCCAAGGACGAAAACGGTCATAAACCAAGCGCACAAACGTTTCGTCACCATATTTGCTCACCTCGCTGCTGGCGCCTGCGGGGCCGGAGCTGCAGGAGCACCGGCGCATCATCGAGGGACTGGAGCCAACTCTTTGCCTCCTCCTCCCGCAATTTTTGTGGATCGTCGGGCGACGCATCCCCCCCCTCTGGAGAGCCCCCCTCATTAAGGGAGCGTTCGTTCGCCGGGGTAGGGGGGGCATCGGGAGGAGCTCCCTCGGGTGAGGCTTCAGAGGGAGCAGGCGACGGGTCTGCCTCGTCCCGCTCCTGCGGCTTCGTCTCCTCACTCGATCGCTTCTCTTGGTCGTTTGGAGGGGGGACGGACTCTTCGTGCTCTTCCTTACTCCCCTGTTCCTTCCCTTCGTCCCTCTTTTCGTCCTCCTCACGGGGAGGTTGAGTCTCTTGGCTCTTCTCCTCCTTCCCGCGCTCGTGGTTCTGTTTCTCCTGCGGCTTGGGTTGATCTTGTTGTTGTTGTTGTTGTTGTTGTTGTTCCTCAAGAAGCTTCTGGGCGAGCGCTCGATTGTGCTCGGTATCTGCATCGTTCGGCTTTATCCCCAACGCATCATCGTAATCGGCGATCGCTTCCTTTAGTCTCCCCGCCATGACGCGGGCGTTGCCACGGGAGTATAACGACTCAAAACGCTCCCGACCGTTCGCCGCGCGATCGATCGCGTTACCGAACGACTCCACCGCCCCCGGATAATCCTTCGCTTTATATCGCGCAGCGCCGAGCGCTTGATTGATGTCCCACCGATTCGCCAGGCTCTCGTGAGCGGAGCGAAAAGCCTCGGCTGCACCGGGGTAATCTCCCGCAGCGTAACGCTTCGCTCCCTCAAATGGAGAGAGGCGCTCCGTCGCGGAATCCTCCCCCCAAGCTTCGCTGACGAGGAGGAGAGGGAGGGCGAGGATCGCCGTCCTCGCACGTGCCTTCCCCCGGGTCATCAGCGTGACGAGAAACGTGAGCAGAGCGCCCGCGGCGAAGGCGGCTCCGAATTCGTTGTAGCTTCGAACCGTCGTCGTGCCGGTGCTTGATTCCGCGCCACGGGCGGCGAGAAATCTCCCGATATCCTCGTCCCCGAGAGTTGCCCGGAGGTAGGTGCCACCGGTCGATTCCGCGATCTGGCGAAGCCCCTCTTCGTGGAGCCGTGAAACGACGATGGAGCCGGTGGTGTCCTTTAAAAATTGGCCGTTGCCGAGATCGATCGGATGACCCTCGATAGTACCGAGGCCTATCGCGAAGACCCCGATCCGCTGCCCGTGGAGAGCCGAGCCGAGCTCCCCCGGATCGAGCTCCCGCTCCTCACCATCGGAGAGGAGGAGTACGCGGGGCGCGGCGGAAACGGTGCGTTTGAAGGTTTCAGCAACGAGGGTCAGCGCCTGCCCGAGCGCTGAACCACCGGTGGGTATAAGTTCGGTCGATATCGCGCTTGCAAACGAACGCGCAACCCCGTAGTCCGCCGTGAGAGGAAGAAAAAAGTAGGTGTCGCCTGCGAAAAGCACGATTCCGATGCGATCGCCCCGCCCGCTTCGCGCTGTCAACTCGATAAGGTCGGCGATCTTACGTTTGGCAACGCCGAGCCGATTCGGGCTCATATCTTTGGCGAGCATACTCCGACTCACATCCACGACCGCGACGATATCCTCGCCCACCCCTTGAATCGTATTTTCCGAGAAACC
Organism: Pseudomonadota bacterium; assembly: GCA_046047875.1. Lineage (GTDB taxonomy): Bacteria > Bdellovibrionota_C > UBA2361 > UBA2361 > UBA2361 > JBILDU01. Next base: position 2,314 of record JBJOHD010000058.1, read on the forward strand.
AAAGTAGGGCCGGAGGATGCCGCAAATCATCACCGCAGTGACTCCGATCGGAAGCGCCCACCGAATCCGTTCCCGATTAAGGCCAAGAGATGCGAGCGCTGCCTGCCGACTGCTCTCGGCGTGTCGGAGGAATACGGCGAGGAGAAAGAGCACCCCGAAAAGCGCTGCACCGTAGGGGAATAGGAAACCGAGGTCGCGCACGGCAGCCGCCGAAAGACCGAGGCCCCCAGCGCCCCGTACCCCACGTAGCTGATCAGCGCTGCCC
>JBJOHD010000059.1:0-4809 GCA_046047875.1 Pseudomonadota bacterium
TGCTGGCAAGTCACTTTATGCGTCAGTACCTCGGCGATAAGAGCCCGGGGCTGCCGGAGGAGGTGTTGCAGGCGCTGCAGAGCTACACCTGGCCGGGCAACATCCGTGAGCTTCAAAACGCGGTTGAGCGTGCGGCGATACTCTCCGGTGGAGGGACACCCCGTGAGGCCGATTTCCTCCTGAGTTCAGCGGGGGGGATCTCCGCCGTATCAGCCGAGGCTTCGGTAAAGCCTCTTGCGGCCTCGATCGAGCGGGAGGTAATCCCGGCGAGCGAGATCCCCTCAACGGAAGCGCTCCAGATACGTTCAGGCCTTACCGTGCAGGAGATGGAGAAAGCGTTGATTCTTGAGACCCTTCGGTCAACCAGCAACAACCGCACACAAGCGGCGAAGCTTCTCGGCATAAGCATCCGGACGCTCCGAAACAAGCTTCACGAATATCGAGTGGAGGCACCGGAAGGGGCAGGGGAGTAATCCCCCCCCCTAACTCGAACCTGTGGTGAACCTTACTTCCCAATCGGGAGGAGGACGTTCGACGCGTTCCCGGAGCCCACGGAGACCGACAACGGGGCCTTGCCGTCCCAGCGCTGCGCGATTTCAAGCTGAATGACCTCCGGCGAGCTCTTTAACGCCTCACCCTTGATGCTGACCGATTTCGCCTCCGCTTCAGCGCGGACGATCGTGATCTCGGCCTGCTTCTTCTCCTTCTCAAGTTCGAAGGTCTTGGCGAGCGCCTCTTGCTCCCGAACGACCTTCTGTTCGATCGCTTGCTCCAGTTGATCCGACAGGTCGATATTTGTGAGCGATAAGTCGACTATTTGCAGGAGGTCCCCGATCGCTGGACGGAGGCGATTGAGCACCTCATCCTTCATCTTCTCACGATTCTTCACGATATCTTCAGCGCGTGAAAGGGCGGCGACCTGCTTAATCACCTCCTGGACGCGCGGCTCGATCAGCGTGCTGTACGGCTCCCCTCGATATTGCTGGAAGAGGCGGACAACCTGCGATTCCGGAACCCGATACATCACGGTAAAAAACATCGTGATGTTCTGCAGATCGCTTGAGAAGCTCTCGGCCTTTCCATCGTTCTTTATCTGCATGATCGGGAAATTCTTTATCGACTGCAGGAACGGCCATTGAAAGGTGATCCCCTCCGGACGCTGCGTGGCATCGACTTTCCCGAGGAAGACTGAAATGCCACGGTGACCGGGGGGGACGATGTGAAACGCCTGAAAGGCGAGGAAGAGAGCGAGTGCCACTAAGCCGAGACCCCATGTCGCGAGCCACTGTTGTTTCGAATCGTTGTTAGTTTCGATGGTATTGAGCGGCATGGAAAAACTCCGATGAAGTTAATTTTTCGCCCGATTTTGCGAGAATCGGGGAAAATCGACAAGGGGGTTGGCGCGCGCTGCAAAATGTGGGATGCTTCCTACAGAAATCAAGAGTGGTGGGGAGAGCTCTGGCTCAACAATCCATCCAGCAACCGACGAAGCGATAATCCTTTCGCCTCGAACGGTGCTCCACCCAGACCCGCAGGCAGGATGCCGGTGGGGGGATTTGGGTTGATTCGACGGTATCGGAGGCTGCCTGAAACGGCGCTGCGGTATGGAAGCTCGGATTAAACCAAAGAATTTTGCCCGAAAATTATAGCTTCGGTTGATTCGGAGAACGTCGCGGCAGCGGAGCGCTATCTTTGCGCTGTGGTGCTGTAGTCTCGTTATCCCTCCCCCTCCCCGGAATCCTCATCTGCGCGGATTTTAACCACGGTGACGAATAGATCGCACCTGGGTAGGGCAGCGAGGTGTTCCAATGAGTGAGCTTGAGTTTAAGGGGCACGACCCCATCGATAACTTTCCAACTATTCCGGTACTCGATGAAAAAATTCTGGCTGAGGTATCCTTCCCGGAGCGAGAAAAATTAAGTGCATGCACCTTCGAGTGCCTTTCATCCGCTGAGCGGAAGATATTTGCTGATCAGCGAGATAAACTTCCTGAGGATCTCAGAGCGTTTTTGACGCCGTGGAGCGTCGAGGAATATGCGCAGGCGGGGGTGCGCCTTTTCTTGCACCATACCCTTCGAGCGGGGTACGGGCTTCACGATGGCGAGCTTATCTCGGTCTTTAGTCTCCCGGGCGCAGGGCTCGGGCGAGAGGTTGTGCTTGACGCTATTGAACGGGGGGCTGTGCGTCTCGATTGCCTCGTGCCGCACGAGAAACTACGGACTTTTTATGAGAGCTGCGGATTCATCGAAACGAAACGGCTCCAGTGGGATGATCGCTACGCCCCGGTGGACTGGAATTACGAGCGCTTCGGAAAGCCCGATCTGATTTTTATGGAGTTGGAGTCCCTATGATGCCTTTTGAAATATGGAATCCGAATCCGACGGTCCCCATCGTGGCGAATATCCCGCACAGCTCAGCTATCATTCCGGCAGCCCAGCGGAATGCGTTGCTCCTGTCCGATCCGGATCTTGAAGAGGAACATCACGCGATCGTTGATTGGTTTACCGACGAGCTGTATCGACCGATCGTCGAGGCGGGGGGGGCTGCGATAGTCAGCCGAATCAGTCGGATTGTTCTCGATACCGAACGGTTTGAGGACGATGCCGCCGAGGCGATGGCCAAGCGGGGGATGGGGGTGATTTATGAGCGAACGACCGATCAGCGGCTTCTGCGTGCACCCCCCGCTCCGGCAGAGCGAGCTTCTCTTTTGGCGAGTTTCTATCATCCGTATCATGCCGCGCTCACAGCGCTCTGCCGCAGTGTGCTCGATCGCTTTGGACGATGTATTTTACTTGACTGCCACTCCTTTCCGGAGCGATCGCTGCCGTATGAGCGCGATCGTTCATTGTTCCGTCCGGAGATCTGTATCGGCACCGACGAGCGGCACTCAGGCGAGGATCTTGTATCGGCGTTAGAGGAGGTTACCGGGAGGTTCGGTTGGTCGTGTGCTCGAAACACTCCGTTCGCGGGGACGATAGTGCCGCTGTCGCTTTACGGCGATCCTCGGCTGTCCTCGGTCATGCTTGAAGTTAATCGAGGGCTCTACATGGATGAAGCAGCTACCGAACGGAGTACTGGGTTTGATACGGTGCGAGTATGGGTGTCGGAGATCGCAGCGGTGGTGAGCAGAATAGCAGTGAAGCGCTCGAACAAATGACAGCTCGCCGTGCGGTGAGAGATCTGAACAACAGTTTTGCGGAGAACGATAACTTTGCGGGGAGAGCGGAGGAAAAAGGTGTGGATGAGTGAAGTCAGAACCGTAAGAAAAAAGATCGCAAAAAGAAAAACCAAGCAAACACTGTGTAGCGAGTCCCGCACATCGAGAGCTCCCGCCCGATCTGCGGGGCTCGCTACGAAACCTTTGAGAACCTTGAAAACCCTAACTTCACTCGATCCACTCAGGTTATCCTATGGATAACGTCAGTGAACCGGCACCCCTTGAGATCTTCTACCTAAATAATTCCCTCTCTATTCATACGACGCCGACAATCACCGCGGAGATGCGCCTTTTTCTCACCAAGTTCGGTGGTCATATTTTTGACGACGTCAAAATTTTGAGCCCCCTTAGCGGCTCGTTGCCAGTCATTTCAATATGTTGCCTCTGGCACCAGGTGTGTGCACGGATATTGCACTAAGGCTCCCTAGGGGCTTCCTTGACCATCGAGCGCCCGACGGACGTTATGAGAAAACGTCAGTTATTGAAGGTGGTTACGGCATCGTCAGAGCGCTGGAAAAAAAGCCCTCGGTCGTGCCGAAACGGCGACACAGAGGTCGTCGCTAAGAGGCCGCCGCTCCGATGCGGGCGGCACCGGAGGATTTTTACTTTGTGCGGCAGGTCCGTGCGGGAGACACACGTGAGGGATAACACCATGAAGGGTAACAGAACCGGTCCTCTAAAGGTCTTAATTCAAAATCGGCCAAACACGATCTCCCAGCGCGGGGGGGATACGGTTCTTATCGAGAAGCTTACCGCAGGGCTCCGGGCTCGCGGTGTGAGCGTTACTCACGATTTTGAAGGGGCTCAGAACCCGGCGGATTTCGATATCGTGCACCTCTTTAACTTCGTTCTCGCCGAGACCACCCGTCAGTTTGGAGAGCGAGCAAAAGCCGTAGGCACCCCGTTCGTTGTGACGACGCTCAACGAGGATAATCCGGTGTTTCGGAACCAGTCGATCGTGATAGCTCAGGCGCTCAAAGAATACGTGGCTCGCGAGCAGGACAAGGTGTGGTGGGAATCGGCAAAGCCCGATCTCTCGCGTGTTCCGCCGAGTCCTTCGTACGATAACGGATGGAGTGCGGAGAACGCTGCGGCGCTTTTTTCAAACGGTTCCCGGGAATCGGCGTCGATTCGTCGACTGTATCCCCGGTCAGCTCCGATAGTCGAGATTCGTCTCGGTCATGAGGTAGCCTCCGAGGCTAATCCAGAGCTCTTTATCAAAGAGTACGGCGTAAAAGATTTTATCCTCTGTGTTGGCAGGATCGAATCACGAAAGAATCAGTTGATGCTGCTTAAAGCCCTCGAAAACTCGGAGCTCACCGTGGTGCTTGCGGGTGGTGGCTTTAGTTATCAGCCCGACTACGACGCGGCGGTACGGCGCTTCCAACGTCGGGGGAAGACCGTCGTGCTCGGACAGATCTCGCCGGAGATGCTGGCGAGCGCCTACGCAGCGGCCCGTGTCCATGTTCTGCCGAGCTGGTATGAGTTGCCGGGACTCGTGTCCTTGGAGGCCGCGCATTTTAACTGCAACGTGGTGGTAACCGATAGAGGAACCACGGCAGATTACTTCGGGGATACCGCTTTCTATTGCG
>JBJOHD010000060.1:0-8637 GCA_046047875.1 Pseudomonadota bacterium
ATTTTGGGCTACTCTGTGCGTGGTCCACTGACCGCCTCTGTTTGGTGTCAACGCAGCAATCCCCAAGCGGAATGTATCCCTTTCTTGCCGATCTCCCTCAATTTTTCGGCATCGATTCCTACCGAGATCGCTGAGCAGGTGCGGTTACGCGATTCGTCGGGGCGCACCTGGAGCGTTGCTCCGAGCGAGGGGTATCGCTCGAACCTGACCGGCTCGGTCGAGTTCAAGGGGCCGTTCCCCGAATCCGCGGAGTTGGCCGTCGAGTTTCCGAAGGGCTTCCGTGATGATGTGGGACGTTCGCTCGAGATGGCAGCGCCCTTAAAGGTACGCACCGATGCAAGCCCACCCCTTGCGAAGTTTCATGGGTCGTTCGGGATTATCGAGCGGGGGGAACAACAGCTCCTTCCGTTGACGGTGCGCCGCATCGAACCTGCGGTGGAGATCCAATTTGAAAAGAAGGGTGCCCCCCTTCCGCGAAATCTTCCGGCGAAGATGACCCGGGTCTCTTCCGCGGAGGAGATCCTCGCGCTGCTTCGGCGGGTAACGCAGGTTCCCCGGGGTGTTTCGATGTTCTCCGGCGTCACCCCGTCGAACGTTCGCCGCCTCGAGGTTCCTCGAAGCGGAGATGAAAGGGCGCTTGAGGTGATAGGAATACCCCTTGCGGAGCCGGGGTTCTACGGAGTTGAGGTAGAGAGCCCGGCCCTCGGAGCTGCCTATCTTGAGGGGAAGTCCCCGTACTACGTGCGTACGGCGGCTTTAGTAACCGATCTCGCGGTGCACCTTAAAGTGGGTGCGGAGCGATCGCTTGTATGGGTGACCCATTTGGGAAGCGGCGAGCCCGCGGCTGATGCGGCGGTAACAGTGGCTGATTGTCGGGGCAAGGCGCTCGTCGGCGGCCGAACCGATTCACGGGGGATATTCATGATACCGTCACTCCCCCAAAATATGTCGTACGACTACTGTAATTCGGGGCCGAGTCACTTCATCGTACTCGCTTCGAAGGGAAACGATCTTTCCTTCACCCTCTCCTCATGGACCGAGGGGATCGAGGTGTGGCGGTTTGACCTCCCGACGGGGGTCTGGGGGGACACCTTTGAAAGTGCGAACACCGTAATCGCGCAGTCGCTCGTTCGGCGGGGGGAGATAGTTAAGATGAAACACATCTTACGTCGCCGCACCGGTGATGGTTTGCGCTTACCGGCACCGGGAGCTCCGGAGATCGCGCGGCTTACCCATCTCGGAAGCGATGAGCAGTACGATTTTCCCTTGCGCTGGCGTAAGAACGGAGCGGCTGAGAGCGAATGGAAGGTGCCGCCGGGAGCCAAGCTCGGAACGTACTCGGTGAGCCTTATTCGTACGAAGAAAGATGGCTCGATCGATAATATCTTGAGTGGGACCTTCAGAGTTGAGGACTATCGGGTGCCGCTGATGCGGGCGGTTGTAAAGCTTCCTGATGAAAATATCGTGCGTCCAGAGTCGGTCAACCTGACTGCGGCGGTCGCGTATCTCTCCGGAGGGGGGGCAAAGAGGCTGCCGGTCACGGTTCGTTACAAGATCGCTCCACAAGGCTACGTCTCGTTCCCCGGATTCGAAGGGTACTCTTTTGGGGCGGGCGCGGTAGAGACCGGGCGAGTTAAAGAGGAATACAATCCTGAGGGGGGTAGCGGGGGAGAATCCAAGCTGCTCACGACAAGCGCAGTGCTTGATGATGCAGGAACAGGGTCGATCAAGCTCGATCGTTTGACCCTCCACGAGGGGCTCTCGCGTCTCTCCGCGGAGCTCGAATACAAAGATGTGGCGGGATTTGTTCAGACCGTCAGCACGTCAGCACAGATCTGGTCCGCCGATACGATTTTGGGGATTAAAACGGGGTCGTGGATATCGAAGGACGCTATCCCGGTGAGCCTCTCAGCGGTATCTCCGGACGGTGCACCTCGGGCGGGGGTGCCGGTCACGGTCGAGCTGTATAGCCGGCAAGGTTACTCTCATCGGAAACGGATCGTCGGGGGATTCTATTCGTACGACACCTCGGTCGAGATTACTCACAGTGGAACTCCGTGCTCCGGCGTAACCGATGAGAAGGGTGTTTTCACCTGCACGGTGAGGACCGCTCGTTCAGGGGAATTCATCGTTGAGGGGCGGGCTGCCGATAGCGCTGGGCGCCTCGCTGCGACTAAGACCTCGTTGTGGGTCTCCGAAGGGGGACGTCAATGGTTTGGCGGGCGCGATGACGATCGAATCGATGTTCTCCCTGAAAAGAGCGACTACGAAGCAGGTGAGACCGCCAGATTTCAGGTGCGGATGCCTTTTGAGAGAGGTACGGCGCTTGTCACCGTCGAGCGGGAGGGGGTGATAGATTCTTTCGTACAGCCGATCGATTCACGCGATCCGGTCGTAAGTGTTCCGTTGAAAACTGGATACGCACCGAACGTCTACGTCTCCGTGCTGGTTGTGCGGGGGAGGGTCGGTGGAGTCGTGCCGACGGCGCTCGTCGATCTGGGGAAGCCGGCGTTCAAGCTCGGTATAGCTCGGGTGAATGTCGGCTGGAAGCCTCATGAGATTACGGTCTCGGTAACTCCCGAGCGCGACGTGTATAAAGTACGAGAAACCGCTCGAGTAAAGGTTCGCGGCGTCTCGGCGGTCGATGGGAGTGCGGTTGCGAACGGGGAGGTGGCGCTCGTGGCGATCGACGAAGGACTTTTAGAGCTCCAGCCGAACGACTCGTGGAGACTTCTTGGGAGGATGATGGGTCTTCGACCGCACGATGTCTTCACTGCAACAGCACAGATGCACATCGTCGGGCGACGGCACTTCGGCTTGAAGGCGCGGCCCGATGGCGGTGGCGGAGGGCGGGGGCTTACGCGGGAGCTCTTCGATGCGCTTCTTTATTGGAATCCCCGGGTGATGCTCGATAAAAACGGGGAAGCCTCGGTAGAGATCCCGCTCAACGATTCGCTCACGAGCTTTCGGATCGCCGCTATCGCTGCTGCTGGTCAGAGTCTCTTCGGCACCGGAAGTGCTGCGATTCGAGCCACGCAGGATCTTATCGTGGTTCCGGGCTTCGCCCCGGTTGCTCGACACGAGGATTCGGTCGTGAACACGGTATCGCTTCGGAACACTACCGCCGCGCCGATGCCGATAGAGATCTCACTGCAGTCGGATCATCCGGCGGTGCAGGGCGCGCCGGAAAAACGAGTCCTAGAGTCGGGGGGCTCCGCTGAGATCGGGTGGCGGATCGCAATTCCTGAGGGGATCGAGGGGCTCACCTATACCCTTGAGGCGCGGAGCGGCGAAAAGATAATCGACCGGGTGAAGATCCCTCAAAAAGTAGTTGCGCCGGTAATAGAGCGTGTCTATGGAGCGACGCTCCGGCACGTGGACGGTCGGACCTCAATCCCGGTTGACCGCCCCCACGGCGCAGTGCCGGGTCGGGGCGGGTTAAGGGTTTCGTTCGCCGCTCGTCTCGGTGACGGATTGAGCGGAGTCGCGGAAAAGATGAGGCTTTATCCGTACACCTGTCTTGAGCAGCGGGTTTCTCAGTCGATCGCCCTCTCCGACAAGGAAATGTGGGCTCAGACGATGGGAGTTCTACCGACCTATCTCGATGAAGTCGGTCATCTTAAGTATTTCGTTTCAGAGAGCCAAGGTCATTCTCTCCTAACTGCCTACGTGCTCGGAATAGCCGCGGCTAAAGGATGGGAGATCCCCGCAGCGGGGCGTACTCGGATGATCACAGCGCTGCGTCAGAGTATCGCCGGTCAGGCGAGCGGTCCGGAGAGTCCGACCGCGACCCAGGTCGCGAAGCTTATCGGGCTTGAGGCGCTTACCCGTGCTGGGGAGGATGTAACCGAGCTTGCAGAGGATCTCGTGATCGATCCGACCGTGTTGGCGACCTCTGAGCTGTTAAACTGGTATGCGGTGCTCTATCGCACCCCGCAGCTTCCGGACCGCGACACTCGTTTGGAGCGTGCTCGCAGCACCCTCCGATCGCGGCTAGTGCTCAGCGGCACCGAACTTGGCTTCACGACCGAAGCGGTCGATGACGAGTGGTGGCTTATGAGTTCGGTCGATGTCAACTCACTGCGGCTCCTTGATATGCTGCTTGAAACCGGGGACTGGAACGACGATATCCCGCGGATCGCCCAGGGGGCGCTCGCCCGGCAGGAGCGAGGTGCGTGGGATCTCACCGTTGCAAACGCGTGGGGAATGATAGCGCTTCCCCGTTTCTCGAACCGCTTCGAGAAGGAGCGTGTTTCCGGGGAAACTCGGGTCTCACTCGGCGATACTCTCGTTAGATCTCGGTGGGAGGCAAAAGGTAATCCGGAGCCGATCACGGTGCCATGGCCGGAGGGTGCTGGGGAGCTCACCGTTGAACAGCGGGGAGGAGGCAAGCCGTGGGCGACGGTTCAGAGCCGGGCGGTAGTACCGCTCAAGGACTCTCTGAGCCGTGGATACACCCTCCAGAAGAGTCTCGAGCCGGTGATCCAACGCACCCCTGGACGGTGGTCGAACGGGGATATCGTGCGGGTCAAACTCGCAGTTGAGGCGATAGCCGATAGGAATTGGGTCGTGATCGATGATCCGATCCCCCCCGGAGCTGTTGTTATCGGGGGACAGTCGCTGTCTCAAAGCCTCGTTGCTGATTCGGTCTCCGACGAAAAAGGCTCGGGTAGGCCGATCTATCCAACGTTTGAGGAGCGAACTGCGGAGGCATACCGAGCGTACGTTTCCTCGTTGGATAAGGGGAGCTGGCGGCTTGAATACACGATACGCCTTAATACGGCGGGAACGTTCGTTCTCCCTGAGGCGCGGGTGGAGGCGATGTATTCTCCCGATATGTTCGGCGCGTTGCCGAATCCTCCGTTCGTCATCGAGCCGTGAGAAAGATCGTTTTTGGCGCGAGCCTCGCTATCGCTCTCCTAACGCCGCTCTGGTTGCTGCCAGCGGTGCCGGATTACGCCGCTGTGAGATCGGAATATCGCCCCTCTGATCTTGTTGTGCGAAGCGGTGACGGGGATGTACTTCAGGAGCTTCGTGTCTCCCCGGTGGGACGGCGCTTCGGGTGGGTCACGTTGGAGGGGGTTCCTCCGGCGGTCCGAGGAGCGATAATTCGGGCGGAGGATCGGCGTTTTTTAAACCATCGGGGGATCGATTGGCGTGCGCTGGTTCGGGCTGCCCTCGGCGAGGGGGGTGCAAGCACCCTTACGATGCAGCTCGGTGGGCTCCTCCTCCCACAGCTGCGTCCCCCTCGGGGACGCTCCCGCTCTTATCTTCAGAAGTTCGAACAGATCCGGGTGGCGAGAGCGCTGGAGCGCGGGTGGTCAAAAGAGCAGATCCTTGAGGCATATCTGAACCTCGTCCCGTTTCGGGGAGAGGTCGAAGGACTCCCGGGAGCAGCTCGTCTCCTTCTTGGCAAAGAGGTTGGGGCGCTCTCTGCGGATGAGGGGGTGGTGCTTGCGGCGACCCTACGTTCACCGAACGCGCCTCCGCAAACTATCGCCGAGCGGGGATGTCGATTGAAACAGGCGCTGATTTCGGATGGGGCCAGCTCATTTGCGGCGATAACGTGCGAGCGAATCGCTGAGTTAGCCGCGCTCGTCGGGAGTGGTGGGATACCCGACGCGCGGCTCCAACGGGTGAACGTCGCCCCGCATGTCGGGCGGCTCCTGGCAGAACGAAGCCCCGAGCGCCGCGAGATCCTTACCACGCTCGATAGTTCACTGCAGCGTTTCGCGATTGAGCAGCTCAAAGCGCAGCTAGCGACGCTCCGTACCTCGAATGTGGCGGATGGGGCTGTGCTTGTCGTGCATAATCCGACCGGTCGGGTGTTGGCATACGTCGGCAACAGCGGTGCGGCGAGCTCGGCCCGATTTATCGACGGTGTACAGGCAAAACGCCAGGCCGGCTCTACCTTAAAGCCGTTTTTGTACGGGTTAGCGATCGAACGACGATTCCTCACCGCTGATACCCTCTTGAACGATGCCCCCCTTGAGCTGTCGGTTGGGAGTGGGGTGTATCGGCCGAAAAACTACGACGGTATCTATCGGGGACCGGTTTCGGTGCGGGTTGCGCTCGCCTCCTCCCTCAACATCCCCGCTGTGCTGACAGCGGAGCGGGTCGGAGTCGCGCCGTTCGTGGAACTTTTGGGAAAACTGCGCTTCGGATCGCTCCAGCCCGCCGACCTGTATGGCCCCTCGGTGGCGCTTGGTTCACCGGTGGTGAGCCTTTGGGAGCTCGTCAATGCCTATCGTACCCTTGCCCAAGGGGGAAAGTTCTCTGGACTCACATTTGAGGAGGGAGAGGAGAGTGCCGGCTCGACGCAGATCTTTTCCCCTGAGGCGGCGTTTATCGTGAGCGATATCCTGGCTGATCGAGGGAGTCGGAGCCCGACATTCGGGCTAGAGAATTCGCTCTCGACCCCTTACTGGAGCGCGGCGAAGACCGGCACGAGTAAAGATATGACCGACAACTGGTGTATCGGTTTTTCCCGGGAGTACACCGTCGGTATCTGGGTGGGGAATTTCTCGGGGGAGCCGATGCATAATGTCTCGGGAGTAACCGGGGCGGCGCCGTTATGGGTGCGGATCCTTGACTATCTCGCCGCACGGCGGGGGTTTTCGGCCGCAGCTCCCGAGACTCCCCCAGGTATTCAGACAGCTGCCCGGGAGGGTGGGAGCGAGTTCTATATCACCGGCACCGAGCCCCACGGAGGTTATAATCCTGTCATCGCCGTGGAACGACCGTTGGCTATCGTCTCGCCCCCGCAAGGAGCGATCCTCGCTATCGATCCCGATATTCCCGCCGAGGTCCAGAAGATACCCTTCCAAGTGGAGGGAGCGATTCCATCTGGAGAGTGGGTTCTGAACGGGGTGCATCTTGCAGATCTTCCGGAGTCGATCTTATGGGCGCCGCAAGCGGGTCGGCATACGTTGTCTGTTCGCGATGCAAGCGGTAGAGAGCTCAGCGCAGTCAGCTTCTCAGTTCGAGGAATGGGGGAACTCCCCGCTAACGGAGCGAGATAGGCTCACCGCCGCTTGTTTTGTCCATGAGCTTCACTCGCACCGTTCCCTCGGCGACGCTTCGATTTTCGTTCAGGAATATCTTAATAGAATCGGCGCTCAGGATACTGCCGTTTTGGTGGATCTCCGGATTCTCGGAGAGCGTTATCGAGTTCGAAGCTGCGTCGAAAAACGCCTTCTGAGCTGTCCCACGGATATCTTCCTTGACAATAACGACGTCTTTTCGCGCGTTGATAGTATCGATCTGATTCTTTTCGTTGTAGCGCCCCTCGATCTCAGCGCAGGTGAGGGTCATCGCTCCCTGCTTTACTTCGACGTTCCCTGAGTACACAAACACCCGTTCGTCGGCTTTGAGGGTAAGCGAGTCGGATTTTATAAATGTCGGCTCCTTCGAGTTGGTACCGTGAAGCTTTGACAGGGCATCGAGGTCCGCGGGCTGAGATGATCCGCCCGGGGTCTCGGCAGGTATTACTGGCTTCGCTGGAGGGGGCGGCCGCTTTGTCGGCTGCTTTTGAGCGGGCTTCTTTTGAGTCTTCACGGTCTTCTTCGCCGGAGGGGGCTTCTTCGTCGCCTGTCTCTGAGCGGCTGGAGGGGGAGTGGGGGTGCCTGCTCCCTCGAGAGGTGCGACGGTGATAACGAGGAGCGTTGTTAGAAGAAAGAGAAAAAACCTACGCATTCCCACTCCGTTGAAGCGCCCGTTTCTTGACGGTGCTTGAGACATCCTTGCCCAGTGAAAATTCATTTCGACCGAGCTCAGCCTTCAGCTCGCGCCCTACGATGTCGAGCTGCGCGCTCGAGATCGTCACCTTGCCGGGGGCGGTGACCCGGTTCGCCTCCTTCTCGTACACCGCGAGTTCGGTCTCCATCGTGACCTTCTCGCTGTAGACGACCCGCACATTCCCAGAGATCTCAGCCCGAGTAAGGCTTGTGCCGGAGAGGGCCAGGGTGGCGGTTGCGGCGTTTAACTGGACGACCTCACCGTTCGGTCTATAGAAAAGAAGACTCGGGGACTCAAGTGTGGCGGTATTTGTCTCGGGGAAGTACGTGCCCTTGAGGGCTGAAACCTCCCATACTTTTTTCCCATCTTTCATCTCGCTTCGATGAAAGTTATCGAGGGTAAAGTTTGAGCCGGTCACCGGAGTGGGGGCAGCCGCGCTCGAATCACTCGCTGGGGTCACCTCAGTGAGGGGAGACTCCTTTGCCATCGAGACGAAACTTGGCCGAGAGAGCCCCACATAAGTCACACCTCCGATAAAAAAGAGGGCTAGAGTGCCGAGGGCGACGATGCGGCTTTGCGATTTTGTGAGGTACATCTTATAGCTCGCGGATCGCCATACGAATTCGGCACGCTGACTCGATCAAGCTCTTCATTTCACCGAGGGGCATCATGCTTGCACCGTCGGACGGCGCCGCTCCTGGATTATCGTGACACTCGATAAAAAGACCATCGATTCCCGTTGCGACCGCCGCACGCATCAGCGGTGGGATAAATCCCCGGTTGCCACCCGAAGCTCCCCCAGCACCCCCCATCGATTGAACGCTAGGCGTGGCGGCGAAGATAACCGGATAACCCGCGTCCCCCAGGAGAAGGCGGCCGGGCATATCGCCCCCGCGAGCG
>JBJOHD010000061.1:0-2920 GCA_046047875.1 Pseudomonadota bacterium
ACAGCGGCAGAGATGGGCAAGACATAACGATGAGCGTGGTTCTGCCCGATACGTCCTCTCCGAAGAAGCATCTCCTCATTCATATTGCAGCAACCCTTGCAGTTGCGAACGCCCTCGACGAAGCGGTACGTCTTGAAACGAATCAGGGGGAGCCGCATCCCATTTTTCGAATCAAGCTGCCGAACGATGTGCGGGTAGATGTCGGCTCTCATTTCGGGAAGATATGTGGCTCTCTCGGAGTCGGCGCCCTTAATGAGGATATTAAGCGGGAGCACGCCCTCCGGGGGTGGCGGTACCCGGACGACTACCTCGTCATGGGAATCGGTATAAACCTCTCAAACGAGGTGCTTTCCCGCCCCGAGGGGCTCCGCTTCCCAGCATCGTCTCTCGAATTCGTTACCGGCCGTGTCTTTCGGCGTGAGTTGATCCTCGGGCTCGTTCTGCGAAATCTCGACGAGATGTTACGACTCACAGAGGGCAATCCGGCGCTCCTTCTCCAAAAGGCGCAGGCGAAGCTGGCCCTTGGAGCGGGGGGTGCTGCGATACTCGATACTCGGGGCGGCTTTTCCGATTCCGTTGTGGTCCTTGAGCTGGGCGAGGATGGACTAAGATTTCTGCATCGCGGGGAGCTGAAAACCGTCCCAGTTGAAGATATTTTGCGTCTCTATCCGGAAGAACCGACGCTGCCGTTCCTTCGGTAAACGCTCTCGGTATGCTACCATCGTGCTCTCTCGAACTAAGAGTTTCCTCAAATTTACATCAGAGTAGGCGGTTCGATTAAGTCGCACCATAACACTGATACTATGCACAATCCGCTGAGCCGCCCTGGAATAGACCCCGAGCTCCCCGCAAACCCCGCCCCACCGGCGGAGGTGTCGCAATCACTCGCGGCTGCTGGAATCGCCCTCACGAGGGGCGATTTAAAATCAGCTCTCAGATCGCTCCGCTCAACGGAGCTCTCGGTCGAGGTTCTGAGAAGCGATCGAGAGCTATGCTGCGCTGCCGAGGCGGGGCTCTTCGCCGCTCAAAAGCGAGGGGACATTGTCGATGCTGAACGAATAGCGCGCATCCTCCTGCCCGAGAGCCCGATCTGTTTGGCGCGGAATAGCGCTAACCTTATCTCCCCCACGGCGGCGCTCAGGCGCCCCCGTGCGGAGATTGCGGAACGTATCTGCGACGATGTGATTCAACGCTGTCGTGAGCCGTCGGCGTTCTCCAAAAGTTACTGGAACCGAATCCCCTATTTTTCCACCAATCTAGAGCATGCTGATATTCCCCTACTCCACACCTTTGAATTGTATGTTCAGCCCTCAACCGTTGAACTCTTAGCTCCCCGGCAATCGGTCGCACTGTCGGCGGACTCATACGTTCGACCACCCGGACTCTTTCCCCATTTTTATCTTCGTTCAAAGATTGTCGTTACGAGCTTTCCAGTCGAAGCGACCGATTCGCAACTGCGCGATTCTCTCATCGACACTATCTATCACGAAGTTTGCCACGTGGCGCAGATGACCTTTCGGATCAATCATCCAACCCCAGAGAGCTTAGCTGCTATCGACAACCGTGCTCTTGACCTCCCCCCGTCGATCGAACAGATGTTTGGCTACCTTGTTGAGAACCCCGATGAGGTCGGAGCCTATCTGAGCGAAGCTGAGTTTAGGGCGCGTCGGCTGGGAACCTCGCTCGATGACTGTATCACCGAGTTTGTGCAAAGCTACCTTCGGCTTACGGCGGCAACCGCACAATGGACCGAGACGGAGTCCTCGATTGTGAGGACCTGCCTGTCGGAGTTCTATCGCTGGTCAGCGTCTACGGCCCAGCACAGCTAACAGCTCGAATTCATAGGAGCTTTTGTGCCTGGCTTAGAGCCGGTTGACGATGCCAGAAGCGGTGCCGATTGCCTCGGCAAGACCGTCGCCGTAGACTAGAGGGAGATGAGACCCGGTAGTATCGACGGGATAGCCCTCGCCATTCCCCTCTATGGATTTGAGCCCACACCGCGTGGAACGTCGACCCTACCGAGCACTTTAAAGCTTGGCGGTATCTTTCGATGAAAATCAGTGATCACCTCATTCACCTGGTCATGGACTACGGTCCAAACGATATGGCGACAAGCGAGATCCTCGACCGCTTGTCTGTAAGCGTACCAGATAGCTATCGGTTTAATGTTACCTCGGTACCAAGCTTTAATACCGTTGCCACCGGATTCATCGTTGCTCAGCTCGGACTAGTCGAGCGAAATTCGTCGTGGTCCGGTTCGCGAATCCTCTACATAAACTGCGCGCCACGAAAGGATCGGGGCGCCGCTCGTGTGAATAATGAAGGGGAGGGACTACTTTACGGAGTTCTCAGCAACGGGGCAAAGATCGTAGCGGTGAACTCGGGATACTCCCTTGCGCTGATACGCCGCGAGTGTCGCGAGCTTTATGAGACCAAGATTCGCAAAGACGGGTCACAGTTTCGGAGTCGTGATAATTTTCCGCCACTCGTAGGTGCGGTAGCTCAAGGCAGCGATCTAACTCCGTTTCTTGGCGCTCAGCTCGATCCGCTGCAGGTTATTCCCGAGATGCCGGGCGGGCTCATCGGCTACATAGATTCTTTTGGAAATCTAAAGACAACGTGGCGCGCATCCGATCCGGTACTTTCGAAGTTTCAACCGGGGCAGAAGGTACAGGTGCGGGTAGAGGGTGGCTCGAATATCCGAACTGCAACCGTCGTCACCGGCTCCTTCAATATCAACGAGGGGGAGCTCGCCCTTTCCCCCGGCAGCAGCGGATATTCCGACCGATTTTGGGAGCTCTTTCAACGGGGCGGCAGCGCCGCCTCCGAGCTTGGGATCTCCTTCCCCGGCGCCAAGATCGAGATTAAACCCCTCCCCTGGAAAATCCAAGGCTAACCCGCTAACCCGCTGGTACGTCCC
>JBJOHD010000062.1:0-15649 GCA_046047875.1 Pseudomonadota bacterium
GCTTATGCCGGTTGAGAAAGCTGCGCGTCTCGTTGAATACCTTTCGAAGAAAGCGATCTACACCTTAACGCCCAACCACAAAACTGCGCCGCATGAGGATCCGGTGGCGCCATTTCTCTTCGGCGATATGCGCGGCTACTGCGTTCACTTCGCTCATGCTGTGACCTACATGCTGCGCTCGCTCGGAATCCCGAGCAGAATCGCGACCGGCTATCTCACCGATCTCAGCCAGTCGAAGGATGGTCATATCCTCCTTCGCATGAGCGATCGACACGCGTGGGCCGAGGTGTTTATCGTCGGCTTCGGCTGGGTACCGTTCGATGTTCAACCGGAGCAGGTCGAGAGTCACGGCGATACTCAGGTCGATATGAAACTTCTTGAGGAGCTGATGGGCTCACTCGAGCCGGGAGAGGAGATTCTTCCGAAAGATATCACCCGTGATGAGCCTCGCATGGAGGAGCCGAGCTGGATTGAAAAATTCCATCCGGGCATCGCGCTAGGGCTGGCGGTGCTCATACTTTTCGTTGTGGTGAGCCTTAAGCTTTTCTTGCGGTTCGGCTGGCTCCTGCCTGCATCGCCGGCGGCGACCCTGCGCCGCTGTGCGCGCGCAACCCTCTCGACGCTCTACGATCGTGGATACCGCCGCCAAAAAGGGGAGACTCGCGCTGAGTTTCGCGCTCGCCTCACCGCAGAGCTCGGGATATCCCCGGTGGAGATCACGACCGCGCTCACGCCGTTCATCTATGCGCCTGCCGCTCCGGCGCACCTCGCGGCGATTCGTGAACTCCACCGACGGGACCGCACCGTTCTCGCCCGCACCCCGTGGTACAGTAAAGTCGCCGGATTCCTCAATCCCTCATCGGTAATCGCCGCTCTTCTGGGGGAACGATGGTAAGGTCGAAGTTATCGCTGCTCGCCGCAGCTCTTGTTTGTGTGGGTTCGCTCATTCAGCCGATTGCGCCAACCTTTGCTGATGTGAGCGATCCATTCGATCCATTCGATCCGTTCGACGCCTACCCCGAACGGGATGCTCCCCCGACATCGGACGACGAAAAGACCGCGACCGAACTCATCGATGATGCCGAGCTCCTTATGCTTCAGGAGCGGCCACTCGATGCCCGCACAAAACTCCTCAAAGCGCTCGCGAAGGACCCAACCGCGTACCGCGCTCACATGAACCTCGCCAACTACTACCTCAATCACGTGGGCCATTTTCGGCTCGCCCTTAAATACACCAAACAGGCTCTCGCCCTCTTTACTGAGCAAAACGGGGCAGCGCCGTACTATAATCGCCTAACAAAACTCGAGCACTCGCAGCTCTATTTTCTCCTCGCCCATGTCCGACTCAATCTCGACGACTATAGCGGAGCGTTAAAGGCACTCGATGAGTTTCAATCGTTTGGCTACACCGCTCCGTGGTACGCTGACTCTCGAGCGTGGGTTCTAATGAAACTAGGGCGGCTCGACGAGGCGACCCGTGTGGCTCGCTTGGGGGCACTCGATCCGGCAAATCCGGGCCGCACCCTCAATATGCTCGGCATCCTCTTATCGATGCAGCACGAGCGCGAGGCCTCCCTTGAGGTCTTCCGCCAGGCGATCGCTCACGAGTTCTCTCTCGGAAGCCTCGGCTCCCCGGCGACTCCCCTGAACAATTCCGGAGAGGTCTTTAAAGAGACCTTCGCCGACGACAAGGCGGAGAGCGCGTGGCTCCGCGCAACGAGCCTCCCCGATGGATGCGAACACGTTCTGCCGGCACTCAATTTAGCTATTTTATACATCGATCAAACCAATTTTGAAGGAGCGAAGCGCGCGATCGACAACTTCGAATCGTGCGTTGCTCAATTCCCTCTTCGGAACGGAGAGGAACACCGTGCGCTGGTTCACCTCGCCCGGGGACGAATCGCTCTCCACACCGGCAAGGTCGATATCGCGCTCGAGCATCTCAATGCGGCGATTGAGCGTCGGCAGTGGTTCGGCAAAATCGGAACGAGTGAGCAGGATCTTCGAGCAGGGGTCTTCTCATCGCTCGCCCAGGCACTCGAGGCGAAAAATAATCATCTCAGCCGCACCGTTTTTGATTCCTGGCGAGATCGTTTCAATGCGGTGGCAGAGCAGGCCGTGAACCGAGCTCGCGCGTGGTGGTTCGCTCGCCGCGCACGGCAGATTCTCGCCGAAGATCTCGAGAATTTTGAGGACATCTATGTGCGGAATACCGACAGCATGCTCGAGTATCCGACCCTCGGCAGACTTCTCGCTGCGATACCTCCCCGCCTTTTGGAGGCTCGACTCGAACTTGAGAGGCGCACCGACGATCGCTCTCTCGCTGTCAATTTCTACGAAATGTGGCTCGCGGAGAATTATCTTGCTCGCGGGTACTCCGACACTGGGTGGGAGCTCCTTGAAGGGGTCATGGCACGCACTCGGCCCGACTTCGATCGACTTCTCTCGGTGAACGCCCGCATCACCGCCCTTCGAAACCTCGATCCAGCCTCCACGCAGTATCGAGCGTTCGCCGAGGGGGTATTTACCGCTTCGCGGGCCCAGCTCCGCAACACAGGGCTCGCGCTTCCGGTAGCACTGAACAGCGTCCCACCCACGATCGCTGAGCGGTTTACCGGCTCCGCTTTCCTTCCCACGCTTGAGCAAACCCCGTTTACCATTCGGTATGAGCACGACGGCACGGAGCACATCTTCGAGTTCTCGGATCAGCGAAATTTCATCGGTACCGTGAAGGTTCGGGGGAACGATCTGGTTGAGACTATGAATAAACTTACCGATGAGGTATTTACCGAGGAGTTACCTTAATGTTGAACGCAACCCCTATGAACGAAGCAGCTTTCAGCTCGGCGATTGAGCTTTCTCAACGGCTCTGCTCCGCTTTGAGCGGGGTTATCAAAGGGCGGGACGATACGATTCGGCTCGTTATCGCGGCGCTCTTTGCCGATGGGCACGTTCTCCTGGAGGATTATCCCGGCTCGGGAAAGACGACCCTTACCAAAGCGCTCGGGAGACTTATCGCCCGAGATGTCCCCGCGACAACTCCGGAGCACATCGTTGCTTTCCGCCGAGTGCAGTTCACCCCCGACATGCTTCCCGGCGATGTTCTTGGGGTGAACGTCTTTGATCCGAAGACCGGTCAGTTTCACTTCGTGCACGGCCCAGTTTTCGCCCACGTAGTCCTCGCCGATGAGATCAATCGCGCCGGACCCAAGGTTCAAGCGGCATTTCTTGAGTGTATGGCCGAGAAACAGGTGACGATAGATAACGTCACCCACCCGCTCGATCAGCTCTTTTTCGTCCTCGGCACTCAGAACCCACTTGATATCGCTGGCACGTACCCCCTTCCGTTGGTACAGCTTGACCGATTCCTGTTGAAGATCCCGATGTCGTACGTCGATGCCGCGACGGAATATACTATTCTCGAGCAGCACTCCGCTATCGTCTCGAATGCGGACTCTCTTACTCCGGTGTGCAGCCGGAGCGACATCCTCGGAGCGCGAGCTGCAACGGCTCAGGTATTTCTGAAACCAGAGCTCCGCTCCGCGATAGTTGAGATAGTCCAAGCAACTCGCGGAAATCCGCTGCTTCAGTTCGGCGCCTCGACCCGCGCGGCGATCATGCTTCAAGAGGCGGTCAAGGGCTGGGCGATAGTCTCGGGACGCGACTACGCGACCGAGGATGATCTCAAGTACATCGCCCCGTTTGTCTTGCTCCATCGGCTTAAGTTCCACGGTGGTGCGAGCGATGCCCGGGCAGCGCTCGATGAGCTTATGGCGCCGCATATCGAGAAACTCGTCCGCTCCGGAATGAATCGGCGATAATCCATGAGTGAGCTCAAGTTCTCGAAGCTTCATGGGTGCGGCAATAGCTTCATCGTAGTGGACGACCGCCAGAGCCGCATCAAAAACCCAAGCAATCTCGCGCGCCGCGTTACCTCAGCGCAGTTCGGAATCGGCGCGGATGGTCTTATTCTGCTCCGAACCTCGAAAAAACACGACCTCCGGATGGATTATTTCAATGCTGACGGCTCAACTGCAGAGATGTGCGGGAATGGGATCCGGTGTCTCGCTAAATTCGCCGCTGACAATAAGATTACCCGCAAAAAAGCCCTCTCGATCGAGACCGGTGCGGGGGCGATTCGAACAGAGCTGGGTCGCACGAGAGGCGAGGTCTCTGAGGTAACTGTCGACATGGGGCTCCCGGCTTTTCGGTCTTCCGATGTTATCGCGAAGCGATTCCCGATAACTGATCTGAAAATCGGCGGGCGAGGATACACCTTCGTATCGATGGGCAATCCTCACGCGGTTACGTTTGTGAGCGACTTTGACTTCGACGTGGCGAAAGCGGGCCGGGTGGTTGAATATACCGCTCGCGTCTTCCCCCATCGGGTCAACGTCGGATTTGCCCAGGTTCGCTCGAGAACGACGCTCCAGCTGAAGGTATGGGAGCGGGGCTGCGGACTCACTCATGCATGCGGCACCGGGGCGTGTGCGGCGGTTGTTGCCGCAACCCTTCACGGGAAGGTCCGAAAGTCCCCCATAAAAGTTTTCGTGGATGGTGGGATCCTCGTGATTCGATGGGATGACCGAACGGGACGGATCTTTATGACCGGGCCTGCTGCCGTCGTCGCCGAGGGCACGTTACGCTTATAAAGAGAGCGGCTCCAAGCTATAACTCAAGCAGCGTGGCGATGAGCAGCATCGCACAGACGAGACTTCCGACGATATTAAGAACTACCGGATTCTTCCAATCAAAAAGGATATTCTGAAGGTCGTTCTCCTCTTTGTCAGCTCCGGCTTCGTCATTCAGGATGTCAGCCTGTCCCCGAAAGAGGTCATCCGCTGAGCACGCTCGCGTGCTGCGACGCTGACCGATCGGGCTTTCTAAGATCTGCCCGCAGTGGGCGCAGCTCTCGTGGCCCTTTAAAAACTCACCCACACAAAAACGACAACGCTGCGTATTCATCGGTCCAGCATCTCCAGTGAGGCACACGCCCCTCTTACTTTTGATGCCGGGCGCGGAGATTCGTTTCCGAGAATGGTGTCTGAGAGGACGATTAATGGACTACTGAATGGCTACTGCAAGCGGGGGCGGCTCAATAGTCGCTCCCTCGGCAGCGAGCTCCGCTGTACAGATCGCTGTAACCCGCTCTTTACCCAAAAGGATCGCAGCGAGTCGATTGAACCGGCTCACCTCATCCGTCACATAAAAAGAGGCCCCCCCCTGCTCCGCCGATGTGCTCGCCCGAAGGCCGCGCTCATCTAATATCCGACCAAGTTCTTGAGCGATCGGATAGGCGGAGTCAACCAGGGTGATGCCCGAGCCGACGTACCGTTGAATGACCCCCTTAAGGAGCGGATAGTGTGTGCAGCCGAGGACTAAGGTATCGATCCGAGAAAGATCGAACTTCCCCAGGTAAAGCTCGACGACTTTCTCCACTATCTCCCCCTCGAACATGCCCTGCTCAACGAGGGGGACAAACAGCGGACACGAAACCGAGAAAACTTCGACGGCTGGATCGAGGGCTTTGATAGATCGTTCGTACGCGCCACTGGCGATTGTGGCATCGGTGCCGATAACCCCAATCCCCCGGCGCTTTGTCGACGCAACCGCCGCAGTAACCGCTGGCTCGATAGTTCCGATAACATCGCAGGGAAGCTCGCCTTGCAGGGTCGGCAAGGCGAGCGAAGATGCAGTGTTGCAGGCGATCACCAGCGCTTTGATGCGGTGCCGGAGAAGGAACCCTGCACACTCGCTCGAGTAGCGGGTAATCGTAGCAGCTCCTTTGGTTCCGTACGGCAGACGAGCGGTGTCTCCCAAATATATAAATCGTTCGGCCGGCATGAGTCGCTCAAGCTCTCTCAGGACGGTAAGACCACCGAGGCCGCTGTCAAAGAGCCCGATCGGTTGATCGTGGCGATGAGTGCATCTCGTACGCATGGTGGGAGATTATCACGTTCCTCCGGGCGAATACATCGTTCCGACGAGCAAAATAACTCCCCTAAAATACCAAAAAAGTTCTACACTATACGGTGAGTACGATAAGTTCCGACGAGGATGCGTCATGAAAAAATCGCCGTTTCAGCTGCTGCGTAGAACCTGCTTTACCGCCCTCGCGGCGTATACTTTTGGTGCGGCAGCCGCCGCCCTCGCTCAAAATTTTGAGAAGAATTCGGCAAGCAACATATTCGGCTCCGATAGCCCCTCCGTACAGGTGTACGGTGATAAAAAGTCTGGCAGCGGACCGGGGGGCGACGATGGTATAATCACCAATCCGCACGCCGGTCGGCTGGAGTTTCTGGAAGCGATGTGCGATCAACTCGGTCCGAAAAGCACCACCTGTCAGGAACTCGAGAACCTCCGCGGCGAGGGATCGAATTACGGCGGGGGAACGAGACATCTCGGCATGGATCCGGGGCAGCGCGATGATATCAATGCCGATTCCGAGGAGGAGCTCGGCGCCGAGTAAGCTCCGTGCCAATGTCACGGCGATAAACTATTCAGAGGGCAAGAACTATGACTCCCCGTTCAGTTCGTCTTTTTAACACGCTTACCCGCTCCATCGACCCTTTCATGCCCCTCGTTCCGGGGGCGGTGTCGATCTACTGCTGTGGACCGACGGTCTACAACTTTCAGCATATCGGCAATATGCGGACGTATATCTTCGAGGATCTTCTCGTACGCACCCTGCGCCGCGCCGGCTACTCAGTCAATCACGTCATGAATATCACCGATGTCGGCCACCTTGTCTCCGATGCCGATGAAGGCGAGGACAAGATGGCGGTCGCTGCACGGCGCGAGAAGAAGAGCTCGGCGGAGATCGCTGAATATTACACGAAGATTTTTTTTGAGGACTGCACGAAGCTTCATATTCAGCGTCCGACAACGGTCTGTAAGGCAACCGAGCACATCCCCGAAATGATCGCGCTGATACAGCGACTCGAGGCGCGGGGGATGACGTACTGCGCCGGAGGCAACGTCTACTTCGATGTGGCGAAGCTTTCAGATTACGGCAAACTCGCGAAGCTTGATATCCAGAATCTGAATGCTCGAGCACGGGTCGATATCGATACGAACAAACGAAGTCCGCTCGATTTTGTTCTGTGGTTTACCAAATCGAAGTTTGAGGACCAGGAGCTCCAATGGGACTCCCCATGGGGCCGTGGATATCCCGGGTGGCATATCGAGTGCAGTGCGATGAGCATGAAGTACCTCGGTGATGCGTTCGATATTCATTGCGGCGGAATCGATCACATTCCGGTTCATCACACGAACGAGATCGCCCAGTCGGAAGGGGCGACAGGGGCCAAGTGGGTGCATCACTGGATGCACGGCGAGTTTTTAGTGATCAACGCCGAGAAGATGTCGAAATCAAAGGGTGGGTTTCTCACCCTGGACACTATCGCATCGCAGGGGTTCGACCCCCTCGCCTATCGGTTTATGTGTCTTACCGCTCATTACCGCTCGCAGTTAAACTTTACCGACGAAACCCTTAAAAATGCGGCAAGCGGGCTTCAACGGCTGAAAACCGGGGTTCTCGCCCTTAAGAATTCGGGGATCACGCCCGCTCGCCCTCCTCAGAGCACACACCTCGAAGATTTCGAACGAGCGCTCTTCGACGATCTGAACGCCCCGAAAGGTTTCGCCGCGGTATGGGCAACGTTAAACGACTCCTCCCTCTCGGCAGGAGAGAAGCTTTGGCTCCTCTACGAAATGGATACCGTTCTCGGATTCGATATGGCTGAGTGGCGTGAATCGGCGGTGGAACTCCCCGCAGAGATCCAGGCGCTCATCGCCGCCCGAGATGAGGCCCGACGGGGGAAGAATTGGGGCGAATCCGATAGGCTCCGCTCAGAGATTCAGCGCCACGGATTTGTCGTTGATGATTCCCCGGCGGGAACAAAGGTCAAGCGCGGCTAGTCCTTCGACAAATAAGTTTTTTCACTATCCGGAGTGAAGGGCGTACTTGAAATTGAATCGCTTGCCTTTGGACTTCCTGTCCTACGGAAAGCACGCGCCAGGCTTCGAAGGGGCCCAAACAGGCCCGTCTTTTCGCGTCGCTCCAAGCGCTCTCGCCTCCGCCACTCGACGCCCTGCCCTGTCAGTCGCTGAGTCGCGGTCACGGCCTCGAACTCGGGCCCGATGTCCGCAAAAGGAGAACGAGGAAATACGGCCCTCCGAGAAGCGCGGTAACGATTCCGACGGGGAGCTCGAATGGAGCGGATATCGTCCGAGCAACGGTATCGCATACCACCAAAAATGCCCCTGCAGCGAATATAGTCGCTGGAAGCAAGCGCCGATTGTCGACACCGAGAATGAGGCGCAGCGCTTGCGGAACGATCATGCCGACAAATCCTATCGGCCCAGCGAACGAAACTACTGCACCGATCATCAAGGATACCACCACAAGGAGCACTCGACGTTCCCGAAAGGCATCGACCCCCCGAGCAGCCGCCAACTCATCCCCAAGCGCGAGGATATTGAGGTTACCGATCCTCAAACCGATGACAACGAAGGCCCCAATGATAAGAGGAAGGAGCGGCAGGACAGCCGCCGGAGCCACCGCATCGAGCCCTCCCATCAGCCACCGCGAAAGTTGGAACACCGTCGTGAAACCACTCGTGTACTCGAGAAACGAGATAAGGCTCCCTGAGAAAAGCGCCACGACAACTCCACACAGCAGCAGCGTCGTTGCTGGAACGTTCCGCGCGGCGATGCGATCGATGACGAGGACGACTACGACTGCTCCGCCAAGCGCAGCGATGGTGCTACCAGCTATTCCACACAATGAAACAGCCGCTCCCAGCTTAAAATAGATCGCGGCGCCGAGCGCTGCACCGCTCGAAACTCCCAGGGTATAGGGAGTAGCAAGCACGTTCCGAAAAACGGTCTGAAAAACGAGGCCCCCGAGTCCGAGAGCAGCTCCGGTCAAAAAGGCGATGAGGACTCGCGGGACCCGAATATCGAAGAGTATCCGCTGCGCGGTTTCATCGAGCGTTCCACGGAGAGCATCGCTCACGGGTATAGAAAACGCCCCGATGAACGGTGCCCCAAGAACGGCGGCGAGCGCGACGAGCCCCCAGAGCCACACGGTGCGTCTCACCGATCCTGTAGAGCCGCACGCCTGAGAGGTCATCTCGCCCCCCTCTCTGCACACGCCGCCGCAGTTGCGTAGGTATCTATCATGCAGCTCCCCGAGAAGAACTCGTGGGGAGCCCCGGCAAAAATTATCTCCCCGTGCCGCAGCGCGATAAATCGATCAGCGATCGCCCGTACCCCATCGAGCTCGTGCGTCGACATAATTATCGTACGCCGCAGCTCCACATGCACCGCGTGGAGCAGCCTCCAAAGCTCCTCACGCTGATACGGATCGAGCGCGGTCGTCGGTTCATCGAGCAGGAGGATTTCGGCTCTCTGAGCAAGCGCTGCGGCGATGTACACCCGCTGCCTCTCACCCCCACTCAGGGTCTCTATCCGCTCGCTAAGAAAGGGAGCGGTGCCGGTGCGTTCGATCGCCTCGGTCACCGCAGCTCGATCCCCCTCAACCGTGCGAGCGAAAGGGCCTCGCCACGGATGCCGCCCCGAATCGATAAACTCCCCTGCGGTAAGCCCCTGTGGGAGATCGACCTGCTGCGGAAGATACGCCATCAAGCGGGCGGATTCACGGGGCGAGATAGCAGCACGAGAGCGTCCGTGAATCAGCATCGAACCGGAGAACGGAACGATCCCCATGATCGCGCGAAGAAGGGTCGTCTTGCCCGATCCGTTCGCGCCGACCAGCGCGAGGAACTCACCCGCTGCACATTCGAGCGAAAGATCTCTGAGGAGCGGGCGCTCGTTCACGACGCACCCCACGTGCCGAAGCGTGACCGCAGCGGAGCCGGGTGCTCCCGGTGGGTTAATGGTCATGCGGAGAGTCTCCTGAGCGAACCGATTCGAGAATCGCGGCAAACCGTTCGAGCGCCTCGATAAAACGCGGCCCCGGGACGGTCATGAAATCGGCGCTCTCAACGTAGAGGTGCCCGCGGCGAACCGCCGCTACAAGGCTCATTTCCCCCCAAGCCGCTTTGATATCCTCGGACGTTACCGATCTGCTCTCAACTTCGTCTCTAACCTGGATGATCACTTCGGGGTTAAGAGCGAGGAGTCCCTCCGCAGAGACGGTGGGAATACTCGCCGTATTACCCGTCACCACGTTCTCCCCCCCCGCGATACGCACGAGGTCGTTGTACATGCCGTCTTTTCCCGAAACGAAAACGCTTTTTAAGACCTGGCCCTCGTTACCCCCTCCCACGACCACCAACGTACGCACCCGCCGAGCGGCGAAGAATCGGCGCTCCACCGTTTCCATCCTCGCGCGGAGCCCGTTCGCTAACGCTTCCGCCCGGGATTCGATGCCACAGAACCGCCCAACTGCAACTATCGATTCAAGGATCCCCTCGACCGAGCGGTGATCGACCACGGCGATATCGAGGCCAAGCCCTTGGGCATAACCGACCCTATCGCCGAATTCCGGCAGGACGAGCACCAACGATGGTTTGAGCGCAAGAACACCCTCGAGGTGTGGATCGAAAAGCCCGCCGATCTGGGGGAGCGTCTTCACGGCGGGGGGAAATCGGTCGTACCGACTTACCCCGATAACCGAGCTCCCGAGCCCGAGCTCAAATAGCACCTCGGTGATACTTGGAGCAAACGAAACGATCCGCTCGCACCGCCTGCTATCGGCAAAGCACTCCTGGGTGCCCCCAAGAACGACAACGACGCATAACCAACGCAGGCAGTGAAACAATCGAGCTCTCTCTCCAAAAGTGATTCAAACTATCGCCGGGGTCGACCGTCGAACAACGCCTCGCCGCCTATCGCTACAGCGCGACTTTAATTCCGCCGTACCCTGCAGCACCTAACGTCCCATACCCTAATACCTCCTGATACTCCCGATCGAAAAGGTTATCGATCCGAGCAAAGAGCTTCACCCCTTCGGTCACCGCATAATCGAACGCGATGTTTATCAGAAGATAGCTTGCAAGCTCCGTCCGCGACGCTGGGAACGTCGAAAAATCGTTATCTTCACGCACGCCGACGAATACCCCGCCGACCGCTGCGGTGAGGCGATCGACCGGACTAAACGCCACGTCCACTGCGGCTTTATGCCGCGCCCGACGAAGCAGCTGATCTCCGGTCGAGTCATCCCGGCTATCAAGATACGTATAGCTGAAGCGAGTGGATATCCCATTACCGAGCTCAAACGCAGCAAAGGTCTCAACCCCTGAGGTTGCCGCATCGGCGATATTCGCAAAGATATAGGTGTTGGGATCAAAGGTGATAAGGTTATCAAAGTCGTTGCGATACCAGGTGACTCCAACAGAGAGCCCCTCGGCGATCCTCTGCTCCACCGTGGCATCGATGCTCAGACTCTTCTCCGGTTCAAGCTCAGCAAAGCCGTACTCTGAATAGAGCTGAAACAGCGAGGGCGCTTTGTATCCAGTTCCCACCGTTGATCCGAGCTTCGTTCCCGTTTCCGGGAGGATGAATACGGGGGCTATCCGCCAGGTCACCTCGCTTCCAAACTCCTCGTGCTCGTCTACCCGAACACCGAAGTCGGAGCGGAACCCCTCAACAAAATCGAGCGATACCTGGGAGAACGCCCCGGAGGTGCGCGCAGAGCGCTCCCCTAGAAAGGCGTCGTACGGCCCGAAATCGGAGAGCGAGCGGTACGAGGATGATCCCTCTTCCTCCTCCGTCTCAAGACCGAGCACAAGCTTTCCGGTCTCTCCGATCGAGAGATTATGCTGCAGATCCAATTTTAGTCGATTACCGTCGTAGTCGCTCCGCAGGCGATCGTTCGGATGGTCCGCATCAGGGTCGTTGTTATCCTCAAACCGCTGATCGGAATAACCGATCCCCCATATCTGCTCCAGACGTCCGTCCAGGAAGCGCAGCGCAGCTTGTCCTCGGGTAAAGAGGTTGTCGTTATTGACGATCCGATTCGGATCATCGCCCCCCACCCCTCCAGAATTGTCGATATCGCTCCGAGCCGTTTCGTAGCGGAACGAGCCATCGAGCTCCACCATCTCAGCAGGAGTCGCCCCCGCCCGGAGCGTGAATGTGCTCGCGCCGTAGCGATCGTGCTCGGTGTTGCCATCCCGCGCATCGGCCGCAGAGATCCCACCGGAATCGATCCGCGCCGCACCGATTGAGTAATCGAATTTTTCGTCCCCGCCTCCCAGCGCAGCACGCTCGGCGAACGTTTGGTAGCTGCCTCCTTCAAACGAAGCCTCCCCGGAGATCGCTCCTCGACCCCGCTTCGTTATGATGTTTATCACCCCACCCATTGCGTCGGAGCCCCAGATCGTCGACTGCGCCCCGCGAACGATCTCGATCCGCTCGACGTTTTCCGTCGAAAGATCCGCGAAGTTGAACGCTCGATTCGGCGAGATCGGATTGTTCGCCTCAACTCCATCGATCAGCACCAAGGTGTGCTCCGAGTTCGCGCCCCGCAGGAACACGACGGTGTTACCACCGAGGCCGCCACTTCGAACGACATCGACCCCCGGCACAGCTCGCAGCGCGTCAGCGACCGTCTTTATCCCTTTCAGCTCTATGTCCTCGGCGGTTATGACGCTTACCGAACTCGCAGTTTCCTCGAGAGCGGTCGCCACCTTCGAGGCGGTGACCACGATTCCCCCTGTTTGTTCCTGGGCCGCCCCCCTCGAGGCGACCCCGAGGCAAAAACTCAACACTGCCACGACGCAGGCGCACAGCGCCCCGCTCCCGCGAAAAAGCCGGTTCACCATAAAATCAGCAAAAGAAAGGCAGGCGCCTTTCCCTTATTTTTTAGTCGTTTACCTCGCGCTCATGCCGCGCAAGCGCGAAGTTTGAGGTTCTCTCAATCGCGAGTAGGTCTTCTGACTCCCGTTGGGGGAAAAGCAGGTCTCTCCCAAAAGCGCGTCCTTCCCATCTCCCCGCACAACCGGTCGTAACCGATCGGGGCAAAAACAGTGGACTGGGTGCGCTCTCCTCAAGGCAAACGGATACAGCGGCGGGCCCGTGCCGGAATCTCACCGGACTTCCCTGGAACTCACGATCCTAGTGGTATCAATCAGGTATGATCGCTGTCAATCGGCGGAGCCCCAGCCGACACCCCAGACAATCCCTAAAACCGCTTGATTTCCCGAGGCTTAAGCGCCATTATAGAGAGGGTCTGCAGACGTCCCCAGCGACGAAAACAGCGCTAAACTATCGATAGTTCACAGCTCAAGGAGCCTTTTTTTGAATACATTTTTTAACTCGGGCGGCGGTCGTGGTAACCCGCGCTTCGCCCGAAAAGCCCCTCCCCCCGACGCGCACCGCATCAACGACAGAATTATCGCCAAGGAAGTTCGGGTCATCGCCGATAACGGCGAACAGCTCGGCATCATGTCGATCCGCGATGCGCTCCTCCGTGCCGAAGCGGACGAGCTCGATCTCGTTGAGGTATCGCCGAACGGAAAGCCGCCGGTGTGCCGCCTCATGGATTACGGCAAATTCAAATATAAAGAGCAGAAGAAGGAAGCTGAGGCGAAGAAAAAACGTTCAGAGAGCACGATTAAAGAGCTCCGTATCCGTTATCGCACCGATGTCGGCGACCTTGAGACTAAGTTGAAGCAGGCCCGCGAGTTCCTGGCTGAGGGCGACAAAGTAAAATTCAGCATGCGCTTCAAAGGCCGGGAGGTGGCGTACATCGACCTCGGCTTGGAAAAGTTCAAGCAGATTATCGAGCGCCTCGCCGATGTGGCGACCGTGGATGAGCGCTCGCCAGCGCACGGGCGGCAGATTCATATCGTGCTCGCACCAGCGAAGTAGCTCTCAGACCGGGAAAATCCGGGGGGATCGGAGCCCCCATCCCGCACTATCGGACGGCATCACAACGGAGGCTCAGTGTCGCTGCCCTCAATCCCGAAGCATCGAAGCGGTTTTTCAAGCCGTTCTCTCGCCCGCGCGATCTTCGCCGCGGAGATGCCGGAGCACTTTGTCAGAACGATCCCAGCCCAAAGCCTTTTTATGGCGATCAAACAGAACGGGCTTGTTACATCCTCTGACCTCATCGAAATAGCTACCATCGAGCAGTGCCGCCTCATGCTCGACTTCGACTGTTGGGAAGGGGATCGCTTTTCCGAAGAGCGATTTTGGGAGTGGCTCTCTTTGACCGACGAAGATAATGGCCTGAAGCTCCTCCAGAAGCTTATCCGCTTCGTCGACCTCAAGCTCATCGCCCTCCTTATCTCGCGATACGTCGAGATTCAGATCTTCGAAGAGCCAACCGAAAATCCACCCGGTGCGGGCTTCCATACCCCCGACAAAGGCTATACCTGGCTCGGGATCCACGCGCCCGACGCAGACAAACATTTTCTCTTAGCTCGGCTTTTCGCACTCATCTTCGAAACCGAAGCGGAGCTCTTCTATCAGCTCATCAATATCCCGAACGTGTCAACTGAGGCGGTCCTGGAAGAAGAGTCTTTTCAGGAGCGAACGAAGCGTCTCTCCGCGGAGGGTATTCCCGATGCGGGATGGGCGAGTCGAATCAACTCCCCGATCTCCCTCGATCGCTTCTCGCAGCTTCTCTCTGAAAACCATCGAGGTTCGGTATCTGACATCGCAGTGATCGAACCGCTCATCTACGAGTCACTCGCTCTCCAGCCGCTCAGTTCTTTTCTCGAGGCAGTCCGCGATCGCGAGACCGCAGAGATGGAGATAACGCTGATCGCTAACGCTGCCGTGGTGCATTGGGGAGTAGACTTCGGGGACCAGAGCGAGGTTGTGGCGCTCCTCGAGCGGGTCAAAGGGGCGCTGAATATCGGGCTCGAGCTCGCCCTGCAAAGCGACACGCGGCTCGATCAAGCCCGCCTCGCGCAGAGTATCGGCTTACAGCCACTCTTTCAGCTCGGCCTGGGTGAGCTCCTGAGCTTAAAAAAATCGGCTGTTAAAAGCACCCAAAGAACATCGCTATCGGGGATCGATGAACGACACGTTGAGATACTCCGGGGTGGAGTAATCGCGCCGTTTCCTCAGGCGCCGCTCTTTCTCAATCGGCGGGGGGATATCGACCAAGGCGAGAGCGGGGAAGTTCCGACCACACTGCGCGCGTTCGAGCACCTCACTGAGATCGCGGGAGTTAAACGCCTTCTGGGCCTGACATAGGCAAGCGCCACTCAGCCCGCTACTTCTTTTTGCCTTTATCTTTCTTGTCTTTGCCCCCCGCGTCGGCCGCAACGGACTCAATGACGACACACTGAGGTTCACCGACGGTAGCGTCGGTACAGGCCCCCTGAGTGGTGGCACAATCACGCTGGATCGCCTCCTCCAGTTTCTTTCTACCGGAAAATCCGATCTTCGAAAGCGACGGACCGTACAGATCAAATTTACGGGCGACACACCCAGCGCTGTTTTCATGCTCTTTCCGACACGCCTCAAGAGCCGCTATCTTTTCCCGCGCCCCCGCCTCTGCCAGCTTTGCTTTCGCCTCAGCTTCGTCCTTGCCCTTAGCCTCGACCCGAGAAACCGGGACCGTAGCAGCGGTCTCCTCTTTATCCCGCTTCCATTGATAACTCACATCCGCCCGACACAGGCTCTCTCCCCACGCCACCGCAGAGCTCGTCGCCAGGGTTATTCC
>JBJOHD010000063.1:0-17870 GCA_046047875.1 Pseudomonadota bacterium
ATTCGCTTGAAAAAAGATCGGCCACCTCACGAGCGACCACTTCCTCTTTGGAAGCTGCGACGACCCCGCACGGGCGTTGCACGACGACATCTCGAGCGAAACTCGGCCCCGAGAGGACGGCGAGACGGTATCTCTCGGGGTGACATGCGGCGATGTGATTAAGCGGTGTGGCGAGGGTCACCTCCTCTACCCCCTTGACGGCGCTCACCACGAGGGTGCGGGGGGCGGCGGTAATCTTCGGGGTCAGCTCGGTGAGCACACTTGACGGTATCGCGACGACGATAACCTCACGCTGCAGCGCGGCGCCGAGGTCTGTCGTCGCTTTCAGGGCGGGCGCAAGCTGCACCGATGAGAGGAAGCGGATATTACGCCCAGAGGCGTTGATCCCTTGAACGACATCGCTCTCTATCGACCAGCCGAGAACGTTGTGGCCCTTAAGGGCGAGGTGGTTCGCCAACGCGGTGCCCCAGTTTCCGAGGCCGATAACCGATACGGCGGTACCCATCCGTCCTTCCTTCAGCGGCTATTCGCCGCTCTCCGTTTCTCCCTCAACGAGGGGTGCGATCGCGACCACCTTCTCGTTCTCAGCGAGGTTGATGAGCTTTACACCCTTGGTATTTCTGCCAACGACCGAGACATCACCCGCTTTGAAGCGGATGATCTGACCCGCCGAGGTGATGAGCATCAGCTGGCTCGCCGCGTTGACGACGCACACACCGATCGCGGGGCCGTTCCGCTCATCGGTTTGAATGTCGATGAGCCCCTTTCCTCCCCGCTGCTGCTTCCGGTAGTGCCCTATCGGGGTCCGTTTGCCGTACCCGTTCTCGCACACTGTGAGGAGCGTGGTCGTCTCCTCCGAGCTCTCGACCGGAGCTGTGTCGTCCGCGATCTCTATGCCGGTCGGTACGATCGCCATACCGACGACCGCATCCTTCTCCTCAAGCTTAATGGCGCGGACACCCGCAGCGGCTCGACCCATCGCTCTGACATCGTTTTCGTCGAAGCGGATCGCCATGCCCTCCTTGGTGGCGACGAGAACATCCTCGCTTGAGCTGACGAGGCTGACGCTGACGAGGAGGTCGTTCTCCTTGAGTGTGCAGGCGACTACCCCGCTCCGTCGGGATCGCTGAAACTCCATCAGTTCGATTTTTTTGATCACGCCATCGCGGGTGCACATTACGATGTGCTTATCTGCGGTGAATTCCCGAACCGGCAGTATCGCTGTGATGGTCTCCTCGGGCTTCAGCTGGAGGAGGTTAACCAGAGCGCGGCCCTTCGCCGTACGGCCAGCTTCAGGGGT
Organism: Pseudomonadota bacterium; assembly: GCA_046047875.1. Lineage (GTDB taxonomy): Bacteria > Bdellovibrionota_C > UBA2361 > UBA2361 > UBA2361 > JBILDU01. Next base: position 1,301 of record JBJOHD010000063.1, read on the forward strand.
TTCGTACACCTTCATCCAGTAGAGCCGGCCGAGGGTCGTAAAGACAAGCAGGTCGGCGAGGGTTGAAGCAACGAAAAGGTGCTCGATAAAGTCGCCGTCGTCCGAGCCGGAGGCTCCCGCAATCCCTTTACCGCCCCGCTTCTGAGCGCGATATTCCGAGACCGCGGTGCGCTTGATGTAGCCTTTGTGACTTACCGAGACGACCATCTCCTCGTCTTCGATGAGGTCTTCGACCGCGATCTCACCTCCATCGTCGACGATCTCGGTCCGTCGATCATCGGTGAACGTCTCTTTCACCGCGCGGAGCTCGGAGCAGATGACCTCATCGATGCACCGGCTGTCCGACAAGATTCCTAAGAGCCGCTCGATCTCTTTGGCAAGCTCAGCGTGCTCCTGCTCGATCGCCAGCCGCTCCATGCCGGTGAGCTTTTGGAGGCGCAGTTCGAGGATCGCTTGCGCTTGAATCTCACTGAGGGAGTATCTGGCTTGGAGCCCCTCTCGGGCATCCTTCGGGGTCGGCGATGTCTTAATAAGCTGGATGACGTCGTCGAGGTTTAAGAGCGCGATCTTGAAGCCTTCCAAGAGATGCATCCGCTCTTGAGCCTTCTTGAGGTCGAATTGGGTGCGTCGGGTGACGACATCACGGCGGTGGTTCACAAAATGGGTGAGGAGCTCAACGAGGGAGCAGATGACCGGCTTCCCGTCGACGATCGCGAGGTTGATCACACCGAAGCTCGTTTGCATCGGGGTGAGTTTGAAGAGCTGATTCAAAACCACCTCGGCGGTGGCATCACGTTTCAGCTCGATCACGATGCGCATGCCGGTACGATCTGATTCGTCGCGGAGGCGGGCGATCCCCTCGATCTCTTTGTTGTTCACAAGGTCGGCGATTTTTTCGATCAGCCGCGCTTTGTTCACCTGAAAGGGTATCTCGGTTACGATGATCGATTGGATCTCGCGCGATTTGACCGTGGCGGTCTCGATCGTCGCCTTGGCTCGAACTTGGAGAACACCTTTCCCATCGGCATAGGCGCTGACTATCGGGCCGCGACCGTAGATGATCCCGCCGGTCGGGAAATCGGGGCCGGGCACGTGCTGCATCAACTCGCCGAGCGATATCTGCGGGTTCTCGATGAGGGCGATCGTCGCACCGACTACCTCCCCGAGGTTATGCGGGGGGATGTGGGTCGCCATACCGACCGCGATGCCGTCGGCTCCGTTAATAAGGAGATTCGGGAGCGCTGCGGGGAGTACCGTCGGCTCAATATTCGAATCGTCGAAGTTCGGGATGAAGTCGACCGTATCTCGATCGATATCCTCGAGCATTTTCTCCGCAAGGGCGGTCATCCGGCACTCGGTGTATCGGTAGGCCGCTGCGGGGTCGCCGTCGACCGAGCCGAAGTTTCCCTGACCATCGACGAGGGGATAGCGGAGGTTCCACGGTTGAGCGAGACGTACAAGCGCTTCGTACACCGATGAGTCACCGTGTGGGTGGAGCCGCTTGAGGACCTCGCCCACGACACCGGCGCACTTTGAGTGTTTTTTGTTGGAGACGAGCCCCTCGCCCATCATCGCGTAAAGCACCCGGCGCTGAACCGGCTTCAAGCCATCACGGACATCGGGAAGAGCGCGACCGATGATCACGCTCATCGCGTAGTCCATGTAGGATTGGCGCATCTCCTCTTCGATATTCACGGGGGTGACGGTTGGGGTATCCATACGGTGTTACACTTAGAGAGGTTTTTTAAGGCCCGTTTTTCCGGGGCGAAAAGGTGTAAAAGCCCGTTAAAACGTACCCTCTTAAGGTGGTATTTACAAGGTACGAAGAGCTGAAAACACCCCGATTTTCCCGAGGGAAATCGGGGTGTAATAGACGCTCGGCGGGCCGCGTTAACGGCCTCCGGCTGAGGCTTCGACAAACCGGGCGAGGGTGCGTACAGCGAACCCGACCCCACCCCGCTTCACGTGGTGCTCCTCCCCCTCCGCAAAGGCGGGTCCGGCGATATCGAGGTGTGCCCACGGGGTTTTTGCGACGAACTCTCTCAGGAAAAGCGCTGCGGTGATCGCCCCACCCCACCGTCCGCCGGTATTCTTGATATCGGCGATCGGACTCTTAATCAGGTCACGGTATTCCGGGGCGAGGGGAAGGCGCCATAACTGCTCGCCGGAGAGATCCCCCGCAGCTTGGAGCGCCGTGGCGAGTTCGTCGTTGTCCGTGAAGAGTCCGGCGTAATGGGTGCCAAGCGCGACAACGCACGCGCCGGTCAGGGTCGCGAGATCCACCATGAGGTCGCACCCATCCCGCTCGGCGAGGCTTAAAGCATCGGCGAGGATAAGACGGCCCTCCGCGTCGGTGTTGAGGATCTCGATCGTTTTGCCGTTGACTGCTCTTACCACATCCCCGGGGCGGGTGGCCCGGCCGTTTATCATGTTCTCGGTGGTCGGGATGTATGCTCGTACCTCCACGGCGGGTCTCATCGCCGCGATCGTGTGCATCGCCCCGATTACCGCAGCCGCTCCCGACATGTCGTACTTCATCGTCTCCATGCCTTGGCCGGTCTTGATGCTCAGTCCGCCGCTATCGAAGGTTATCCCCTTGCCGACCAGGCTGATAACCCGTCGCACCTTTCCGCGGGGGCGATAGGTCATCTTGATGAGGAAGGGAGGTTCCTCGCTCCCCTGGGCGACAGCGAGGAGCGCCCCGGCGCCGAGTTTATTGAGCTTTTTCCGGTCGAATACCTCGATCTTCAGACCCCCTTTCCGAGCGACCGCGCGCGACTGAGCGACAAGATAGCGGGGGGTGCAATCTCGGGGTGGGGTGTTGATGAGGTCGCGCGCCAGCATCGCCCCCATCGACATTCGCAGCGCTGCATCTACCGCTTTTTTGGAGAGACCCCGGGCAGAGATGATGGTGAGCTCCGACCGTGTTTTCTGGGGAGGGCGTTTCGATTTGTAGTAATCGAACGAGTAACCGGCGAGGACGAAGCCCTCAATGAGAGCCTCTAAATGTGAGCTCTGCTTAAGGTCGAGGGCGTCTGCTATGAGCGCAACTTTGCGTGCCCCAGCGCGTTGGGCTTGCCGAAAGAGCGCGCTGCCGAGTCTACGATAGGCGCCGACCCGTTCGAAGGTAGTTCGTCCGCCACCCTCAAAACCGACAATGAGGATGTTTTTGTGGGGAAACGGGGAAAAAATCGGCAGGAGAACAGCATCCTTATCCTTACCCTGAAAATCACCCCGTTTGAGTGACTCTGAGACTATTCCATCGAGGCGGCGATTCAGGGTTTGAAACACCCCTTTTTTGGAGCGGGCCTCCCGAGGAGTGAGGGGAACGGCGAGGAGATCCCCTTTAACCGAATCGATCGAACCTTGAACGAGGGTGACTTTAACCGATGCTTGCATGCGCTTCTCCAGTCAGATGTGGGGCTATCGTAGGACGAACACGGTCGCACGGGAAGATAGCTCGAGGAGCGCTCAAAAGTTGAGCCACCGCGGATCGGTGAGAGCGCGCTCTGAAAATTTACCAGTAAGGGATAAAGGAACCGCTTACGCATGATCCGCATCATGCGGAAAACAATGGAACGAGGCCGACCGTCTCTTAAGGGCCGGGGAGAAACTGCCGACGACTCCGGTGATTTGCGCAAGGGTAGTCATGCAGCGCTCGTCTCACATCGTCCTTTTAAAGCTCGGAGATATCTTACCTCCGGACGTCGCCGAGCAGCTCGCGGCGCGGGGATATCGGGTCACTTCGGTCGCGCAGCTCACCGAAGCGCTTCCCGACTGGGAGCGGATCCAAAATCCTACCCTCCTCGTTGACGGGGGCTCCGGTCGTCAGACGATCGAACGGATCATAAAAACGCTCGTCGAACACCGTCGTTTTTTAAACTGTCCGATTATCTTCGCCTCGAGCGAGTCCCGCGCGGTACACGCAACCCTTGCCCCCTACTTCTCTATCGCGGTGACCCTTGGGGCGCCGTGCGGGGGAAGCGATGTCTTGCACCGCCTCGAGACAGTTCGGCGCGGTCTCATTCGGTTAGGACCTCAGGGGAGGCTTGTCTCGCCTAAAGAGGAGGCCGCGGCGGATAAAGCGCTCGTTCTTGGGGGCTCACTCGATAATTCGGCGGCCGAGCTTGGCGTTCATCGGTCCTCCGTCGGGCTGCGCTACGCCGATGCCTTTGGTTCCGCAGTAAATGTCCAGTTCGAGCGCGCTCGCCTGGCTGGAGCGGTCGTTACAACGCCGTATACCCTCGGAGAACTGTGTACCGCGGGGCTTTGTCCGCTCGATGAAAGCAGTTGTGAGCGCGTGCGCCCATTTCTCGATAGGCTGGATAGAGGCGGACGGAGACAGATCCTGCGTACTGCGGCTCTTGTCGGGAGTGTGGGTGCTGCCCTTCATCTTTCAAACGAGGAGCGTGAGCGGGGGGCGCTCTGTGCGCTTCTCTACGGCTGCGGATTCGCGCTCGTCGCCCCAGATACGCTTCGCGGAGACTATCGGACACAACGACGGCGTGACCTGCGAGAACGTTTTGTGCGGGGACTTGAAGAGAGCGCGCGCCTCTTGGAACAGGAGTGGGATCGCGCCGATCTCGGGGGGGTCGTACGGTGTTTCGGAGATATCGTGGCGAAACGGCCCGGCGTCGCCGTAGATTCAGGCGCGATGCGTCTTGCGACCCTGCTGTACGGGGCGGATCTTGTTGGAAGGATCTGTTTTCTCGGCGGGTGGTGGAACCCTCGGAGTGCACATTCGATTTTGGGGCGCCTAAAAGATCACACAATTCGGGCTCTGCCAGCCGCGGTCGCTGACGCGCTTTTAAAAATCGTAGCTGCGGGTGTTGCGGATCATCCCCGTGGTTTCGTCGTTCCCCGCCTTCTCCGGGAGGATCACCGTCTTCGTGCACGAGCACGGGAGTGGCGGGAGATGCCCCTTGAAGCGGGGGAAGAACGGGTAGCGCTTATCGATCTCGTTCCAGGTATGCGGCTTGCGCGAGGCCTCGAGACGTTTGATGGGGCGCTCATCCTCGAGAGCGACGCAACGCTCGATGAGGATCTTATCTGGCGATTGTGGCGTCTCTCCGCTGTGCGGCCGGTAAACGGCCCGGTAATCGTTCTGTCCCCCTCCGCATCCCCTGGAGCGGAACCCCAGATGAACGAGGATGGTCTTGCGGCGGAGATCGATGCGATACTCCGCTTGTGTCGTCCTACCGAAATTTTCGATTCGACCAGCGGCCCCGACGCTTGAGACGGACGTCTCGAGCGCTCTGGCTCGGCTTTCTCGTGAGCTACGCACTCGTGTTCGGCCAGCCGCGGAGCGCGTTCGCGTGTATCGCCGAGTGGCGCGAGGTTCCGGCGCCCCGCGGAATCTTCCTTCTCGTTCACGGACTCAATAACGCTCCCACGGTGATGCGCCCGTTCGGAGACCTTTTGAACCAGCTCGGATACACCACAGCAATCGTCGCGCTCACGGGACACCGTGCTGAGGAGCGAATCCCGTCTGTTTCACGTGAACGGTGGCGCTCAGATATCGCCTGCGCCGCGCGGGAGGCTGGCGAGCGAGAGCCGAAGCTGCCTGTGTCCGCGCTCGGGTTTTCGCTCGGGGGTGCGCTCGCACTCGAGGCGATGCGTGACCTACCCCAATCGCCCTTCGAGCGCCTCGTACTGGTCGCACCTGCCCTTGGTCTGAAGGGCTATACCGTATTGATGCGGTTCGCAGCGTGGTTCGATTGGACCGGGCTCGCTGTTCCAAGTTTTATCCCGGAGGCGTATCGCTCAGGCGCATTCACCCCGCTCACCGGCTACGGGGCGTTATTCGAGGTTGTCGACGGTCTCTTGACCCGCCCCCCACGCGCACCCATACAGACGACCCCCACCCTTGTTTTTCTCAACGCGGGGGATGAATTTATAAGCGTAAGCCGCACGCAGCGGTTTGTCCGGGATGAATCGATATCGACTTGGCGAATCGTCGTTTTGCCGGAGGAGGATCTCGCTACCCCGACCCATCTGATGCTCGATAGCGCGACCTTTGGCGGGGAGAATTGGGCCCGAGTGACCCGAGAGATCACCGATTTTTTGGGCGGGTCTTAAGAATTCGCGCGAGTGTGCCGCGATCAACCCCGAGATCGTGCGCGGCGCGGAGCTGATTGCCGCCGTGACGCTCGAGCGCCGCATCGATGAGCGCTCCTTTGAATGCCTCGACCTGGGAGTGGAAGTCCCGTTCAACGGCGGCGGTTGGCTGGTATGCGGAGAGGAAGCGCAGGTCCGCCGGGGTGATTCGCTCCCGGCCGGCGAATTTCGCTCGATAAGCGGCGCTCTCTACGACCCCTTCAAGCTCGCGCACATTTCCGGGCCAGCGGTGCTTCGTGAGGAGTTCAAGCACTGCGTCATCGACGCCGAGGATATCGAGCTTCTCCCGAGCGGCGAGTCGGGCGATGAGGTGAGCCACGAGAAGTGGGATATCGTCGAGTCGTTCGCGGAGCGGGGGGAGCCTGATAACGGTATGAGCGATCCGATGCATCAGGTCGGGGCGAAGCTTTCCGAGCTCGAGCGCCTCTTCGAGGGGCCGATTCGAGGCGGTGATAAGCCGAAAGTTCGAACTAACCTCGCTGGACGAACCAACCGGGCGGAACCGCTTGTCTTGAAGAACACCGAGGAGCGCGATCTGAATCTCAGGGGGCAGCTCGTCGATCTCATCGAGAAACAGGGTTCCTCCATCGGCCTCGGCGATGAGGCCCCGTCGATCGGTGCTCGCGCCGGTAAATGCCCCCTTGAGGTGACCGAAGAGATCGCTCTGAACGATGTCGGGGGTGGCGAAGGTCGGTTGATATCGTACGAGGTTCCCCCGCCCGCGCGCGCTGCAGAGGTGGATAGCCCGGGCGGAGAGACCTTTGCCGGTGCCGGTTTCTCCTATGAGGAGAATCGGTTGGGTAGTCTGAGCTGCGGTGCGGATCTCGGAGAGTACGCCGCGCATCGCCGCAGATTCACCGATGAGTCCCATCTCCTCCGATGAGGGACGCGGCTCTACCGATCGACGCAGGATAGCCGCCTGGGTCAGTCCATCGCGTATGAGTGCAGCGAGGTGGGGGATATCGGCCGGCTTTTGAAGAAAGCTGCTCGCGCCGAGGTGGAGCGCCCGAACGCCGTTGAGCTCGTCGCCGTGCCCGGTAAGGACGATAATTCGGGCTGGCGGGGCTCTCCCCGCGAGCGTCCGAAGGAGCTCGAAGCCGCTTTCGACCCCGCTCTCTGGAACCAGAGATAGATCGAGGACGATGACGAGTGGGTGGTTACGATCTCGCTGAGCCAAAGCATCGGCGACCCCTTGAGCGGTGAGATACACAGCCCCGAGGCCGGCTTGCGCTACGGCGCGCACGAGACTGTCTAAAGCAGCTCGGTCGTCATCGATGAAGAGAACGCACGGTTTCATCGAAGAATCTCCGGGAGCACGATGCTGATCTGCCGTGTGGAGATATCCTCGAACCATCCACTGTGCAGTTCGGTGAGTGCCTCGATAAGGGGAGCTTCTAATCTATCGGGCCAGACAGCGACCGGCATACCGTCTCGTTCTTGAAAGGCAGGCGCCGCAGCGTGCGCCGCTCCAGCGAACGTAATCTTGAGAGTGCTCCGGTGAATTGCAGCGGAGATCTCCACATCACCCTCAGCCCCGAGAAGGTTACTACAGAGGCGCACGAGCGCCGCGAAGCGGGCCCGCTCGATCTTAAACCGACTCTCCGACGTGAGTTGGATTCCTCCTGCCGCGGTGCGCATGCGGGGAAGCAGCCCGAGGATAGCGTCAACTGAGAGCGCCTCGAATGCGATAGGAGTTGAGCCGAGCGCCGCTATCGGCTCTAAGATCACAGCGATTTTTCGGCACTGTTCGGCCGTCGTGTGGGCGACCCCGGTTTGATCGTGAGCTGCGAGGTAATACAGGTCGTTTGAAATTACCGCGAGAGGAGTCCGCAGGGCGTGATTAATCGCCCGTCCGAACGCTTGGAGGGTCGAGAAAGTTCGTGTTACCGAGTCTCCCGACCGTTCCCCCATCCTTATGCCCTTAGTTTGTTATAGCCGTCGAGCGCGGCGACCTTGTAGCACTCCGCGAGTGTTGGGTAGTTGAAGACCGCATCGATCAGGTAATCGAGCCCTCCGCGGAGCGCGATGACCGCTTGGCCGATGTGGATCAGCTCGGTTGAGGAGTCTCCGATGATGTGCACTCCGAGAACTTGGCGGGTCTCACGGTGGAAAAGGACTTTGAGCATCCCGTTCTCGTCGCCCAAGATGTGACCCCGTGCGATCTCACGGTAGCGGGCGATGCCTGTTTCGTACGGCACCTCTTGGCGGGTAAGCTCCTCCTCATTGAGACCAACGTAGGAGATCTCCGGAATAGAGTAGATGCCGAACGGGAGGGGCACCTCGCTCGTTTTCTCCTGAACGCCGAATGCATGACACGCCGCAAGCCGACCCTGCGCGCTCGAGGTCGACGCGAGCGCCGGGAAGCCGATGACGTCTCCGCTCGCATAAATATTTTCGATATCGGTCTGAAAATACTGATTAACCGTCATGCGTCCCCGTTCATCGGCTTTGAGGCCAATCTTGTCGAGTCCGAGCGTCGCGGTGGCGCTTTGACGCCCCGCCGAGTAGAGACAGCAATCCGATACGATCACCTTCCCGCTCTTGAGCGTAGTCACGACCTGACCATCCTCGCGGGTCTGACAGCTCTTCACCTCCTCACCAAGCCGAAGGGTGACCCCCATGCTGCGGAGTTGATACTGGAGATACTCGATGATCTCTTCGTCGACGAACCCGAGCAGCCGCTTGCGCGCATCGACGATTGTGACGTGCACCCCGAGCGCCGCGAACATCGATCCGTACTCTGTTCCGATGACGCCGCCGCCCACGACGGTGAGGTCGCGCGGAACCCGATCCAGCGAGAGGATATCGTCGCTGTCAAAGATACTTTTGCCGTTGAAGGCGATGTTGCCGGGGCGAAACGGCTCGGCGCCGACCGCGACGAGGATCTTTTCCGCGGAGTAGCACGTCTCGGTTCCGTCACTGGTTCGAACGAGGAGCGAGTGCGGATCGGAGAACTCCGCATGGCCGTAGATTACATCGACGTGGTTGCGGTTGAGCTGGCTTTTAATTACCTCGATCTCGCTCTGCATGATCCGGTTACACCGGAAGGTAAGATCGGACATCTCGATCTCTGCCTTTACCCGATATCCCGCGCCGTAGATGTTTCTCTGCCGAAACCCTGAAAGAAAGAGCACCGCCTCTTTGAATGATTTACTCGGAATCGTGCCGGTGTTGACGCACACGCCGCCGACCACCTCACGCTTATCGATGACCGCTACCCGTTTGCGGAGTTTCGCCGCCTGAATCGCTGCCCGCTGACCTGCCGGACCACACCCGATGACTAAGAGATCGTAGTCGTACTTCCCTTTAGAACGATGTTTTTCCGCCACTCGTGCCTCTTTGCAAAAAACCCTCTCGCGGGGCGAACGGATCGCCGCGACACCCCCGGAGTAAGATTACTCCTCGCCCCTCTTCGATTGGATAAATCGACCGGTGAAATCGGGGATAACGGTGCGAGGGTGCATTAGGTTTAGCTCGGGATAATCACCGGAAACAATCTTTATTTTTAGGGTTTCGACGGTTATAACTCGGGGGTCGATTTAAAACGTTCTATGATCACCAAAGACCAAGTTCGCAAGGTTGGGTCGCTCGCCTTCCTCCACATCGAGGAGGTGCGGGTCGATCGGCTTACCGAAAACCTTAATTCTATCCTTGGATACGTCCAACGTCTTGAAAAGATTGACGTTATGGCTGCTGAGCCGATGAGCCACGTGCACGGGTCGACAAACGTTTTCCGTGCCGACGAGGTCACTCCTTCTTTGCCCGTTGAGGAGGCTCTCCGTAACGCCCCCGACACCCTCGGTCGCTTTATTCGGGTACCGATAATCATCGGTTCCTCCGAAAACTAAGTTTTGCCCAGCACCGGAGAATCGATGTCGTCTGAACTTTGCACCAAGACTCTCTCCGAGATGTCCCGTGGCCTCGCTGCCAAAGATTTCTCCTCAGTTGAGCTCGCGACGGCATTGCTTGAGCGGAGCTCCGGGGCGAAGCACCTCAACGCCTTTATCACCCTCGATCGGGAGGCGGTCCTGGCGGAGGCTCGACTCGCAGATGAACGGCGCACGCGGGGAGAGTCCGGCGCCCTTTTGGGGGTTCCGATCGCCATCAAGGATATGATCCTCACCCGAGGGGTTCGCAACACCTGCGCGAGCAAGATGCTCGAGAATTTCATCGCGCCGTACGATGCGACGGTCATCACTAAGCTCCGGTCCGCCGGAGCGGTGATGTTCGGTAAGACGAACCTCGATGAATTTGCGATGGGTTCGTCGAACGAGACCTCATTTTTCGGGCCGGTACGAAACCCCTGGAACACCGCGTGTGTTCCAGGGGGGTCGAGTGGTGGTTCAGCCGCGGCAGTTGCGGCTCGTCTCGCTCCAGCGGCGCTCGGCACCGATACCGGTGGTTCGATTCGGCAGCCCGCTTCATTCTGCAGCATCGTTGGGTTGAAGCCCACCTACGGGCGGGTGAGTCGTTACGGTGCGGTGGCGTTCGCCTCCTCGCTCGATCAGATCGGCCCGTTTGCGGCGAACATCGCTGATTGCGCCGCGGTGTACGATGTTATCTCCGGACACGACACCCTCGACTCGACCTCAGTGAATCTGCCTGCGCCGAGAACTGCTCTCGACGGGGTAGTGAAGGGTCTCCGGATCGGGATTCCGAAGGAGTATTTTATCAAAGGACTGAGCCCCGATGTGGAAGCGCTCGTTCGGGGGGCGGTGCGTACACTCGAACAGCAGGGAGCGCAGGTCGTAGAGGTCTCCCTCCCCCACACCGAGCTCGCCGTCGCGGTGTATTATATCCTCGCTCCGGCGGAGGCCTCTTCCAACCTTGCTCGATACGATGGAATTCGGTTTGGGCATCGGGCCGAGGGTGCAGCTGATCTCCGAGATTTGTACTGCCGTTCGCGCTCCGAGGGCTTTGGGTCGGAGGTTCAGCGCCGTATCATGGTGGGCACCTATGTGCTTTCCGCGGGGTATTTCGATGCATATTACCTCCGGGCGCAGAAGGTCCGCACCTTGATCGCGCAGGATTTTTCCGAGGCATTTAAGAACGTGTGCGATGTGATCGCGTGTCCGACCGCGCCGACGCTGCCGTTCAAGATCGGGGAGAAGGTTGAAGATCCCCTCGCCATGTACCTCAACGACGTTTTCACGATTCCGGTGAATTTGGCGGGTCTGCCGGCGCTCACCCTGCCGTGCGGTTTCGTCGGCGACCTGCCGGTCGGGCTCCAGCTTATCGGTAAACCGTGGGACGAGCGCACACTGTTAAACGTCGGTCAGGCGTATGAGAACACGACCGAGTGGCATAAACGGATTCCGGCGATCGAGGCGTAGCACAGATGGAATTTGAAACAGTAATCGGTCTCGAGACCCACGTTCAACTTTCGACGAAGTCGAAGATCTTCTGCGGGTCATCGGCGGCGTTTGGAGGTGAGCCGAATGAGTTTGTTGACCCGGTCACCCTCGGGTTCCCTGGCTCTTTGCCGGTAGTCAATAAGTCGGCGATCGAGTTTGCCATCATGCTCGGTCTTGCGATGAACTGCGAGATTCGCAAATTCAACCGCTTTGCGCGGAAGCACTATTTCTATCCGGATCTGCCGAAAGGTTATCAGATCTCTCAGTATGAGGAGCCGATCTGTGAACGCGGCCACATCGAGGTGGCGCTCAACGACGTTGTTCGCACGATCGGGGTGAAGCGGATCCATATGGAGGAGGATGCGGGGAAAAACATCCACGATCCTCGAACGCAGTCGTCGTTGATCGATCTCAACCGCGCTGGAGTGCCCCTCCTCGAGGTGGTAACGGAACCGGATATCCGCTCACCCGCGGAAGCTGCGGCGTATTTGAAAACGCTCCGCCAGATCGTCCGCTACCTCGGCATTAGCGACGGCAACATGGAGGAGGGAAGTCTTCGGTGTGATGCCAACATCTCGCTTCGTCCCGTCGGCCAAGTTGAGTTCGGGACCCGCACCGAAATTAAGAATCTCAACTCGTTCCGGTTCGTCGAACGGGCGCTGGAGTACGAGATCGCTCGGCAAGCTTCGCTTCTCAAAAACGGGAAGGCGATCGTCCAGGAGACCCTGCTTTTCGATAGCGACACCGGCGTGACGAAGTCGCTCCGCTCCAAGGAGGAAGCGTCGGATTATCGGTACTTCCCCGATCCCGATCTTCCCCCCCTCGTCGTTGAGGAGAGCTGGATACGCGACGTGCAGACACGGATGCCCCGCCTCCCCGGTGAGCGCATCAGGATGTTCGTCGAGGTTTATGGGCTGAGCCGCTACGACGCTGGAGTGCTCACCGCAGAGCAAAGTCACGCTGACTTCTTCGAGGGGGTCTTTCAGGTGTGCGGCAATGCGAAGGCGGCCTGCAATTGGGTCACCTCGGAGCTCTTTGGCGTGCTCAACAAAGGGGGCAAGACGTTAGAGCAGAGCCCGGTATCGGCGGAGAGTCTTGGGGAGCTCATCAAGCTCATCGATGAGGACGTTATCAGCGGGAAGATGGCGAAGACCGTTTTCGAAGAGATGTTCGCTTCGGGCCGGAGCCCAAAAGTCATCGTTGATGAAAAGGGGCTTCAACAGATTACCTCTGAGGATGCGATTGCAGCGGTCGTGCGAGAGGTATTCGACAAAAACTCGTCGCAAGCTGCGGAGTTCGTCGGAGGAAACGTGCGGCTCCACGGCTTTTTCGTCGGTCAGGTGATGAAGGCGACGGGCGGCGCTGCGAATCCAAAGGTGGTGAACGAGCTCATCACCCGAGAGATGGAGCAGCGGAAGGCGCGCGGATGAACGAGCAAGGTGCCGCCCCGACGATCGTCCCCGATTTTATCGATACGGGCACCTGTGCGTTTTATCTCGTCGTGCCGAGCGACAAAGTTGTGCTGCTGCAAGCTTTCTTCGAGTTATATGAAGGGCTTGGTATCGTACGCACCCTTAATCTGCGGAAATCCCTCGTCTGTATTTTGACCACACCGAGCATGATCGATGACTGCCGTCGGGCGCTTGAGGCTATTCGTTCGATGATCCCGTGGGGGCCTGTGGCGAGGCCCGACGAGGCGGAGCGGCAGCTGTATCTCGGATATTTTCACGAGTCGCGTAAAGAGTAATCGGTATCCCCTGTTAAGGAATTGCGTATGTTAAGAATGTTTCATACCCACCGAAAAACGGTCTTCGGCATCCTCGTGGTGTGCATCGCAGCGCTCTCGATGACGGGCTTCGGGGTGAACATGTATCAGAACTACGAGGCGGGCAAAGTCTATGCGGTCAAGGTCGATGAGGACCGGATAGATTTTGCGCAGTTTGACCGGGAGCGGCGCCAGCTGCAGAACCGTTATCGGTCGATGCTCGGTAAGAATTATGCTCAGTTGGCCTCGATGCTTGAGGCCAATCTTAACCAGCAGGTGATCGATAAAGTTATCTCCGACAACCTCTTCCTGAAAGCAGCGCGCGCAAACGACCTTTTCGCGGGGCCGGATGAGCTGCAGAAGATCATGCGCACCGAGGTTTTTACCGGAGGCTTCGATGCGGAGATGTATCGCCGATTTCTCCAAGAGATGAACCTCAGTGCTCCCGCCTTCGAGCGAGAGATTCGTGACACCGCTTTGCGCGCCCAGTTTGTGGGGCTCCTCTCAGATGTCACCGGAGCCTCGAATGAGGAGGCACGGGCTTTGTGGGAGAGTGAAGAGACGACGTACGATGTGCGCTATGTCGAGTTCGATCCGGTGAAGTTTGAAGCGCAGGTTGATGTCTCCGATGAGAAGGCGCTTGATGAGTTCTATACGGCTAACGCGGCTGATTACGAACGAGCCGCGCAAGCCGCCTACGATTATGTCGTTCTTGATCCCCAGAAGTTCCTCGACCTCGTAGTCCCGAGCGATGAGGATATCGAGATGTTTTATCAAGATAATCAAAGCCGCTTTATGAATCCCCTTGAATATCGGGCGCGGCATATTCAGTTCACCTACGCCAAGGGCGCTACGCCGGAAGAGATGGCCACGGTGAAGGCAAAGGCGGCTGAAGCGTTGACGAAAGTGCAGGCGGGCGAGGCCTTCGATGCGATCGCGGCGCAATATTCCGATGATCTAACTTCGAATACCGCAGGTGGGGACCTCGGCTTTGTAAAGCCTGGAAAGATGTCCAGCGAATTCGATGCGGCGGTTTCCCGCCTGGTGGTGGGCGCGGTGTCGGAGCTGGTGTCTACTCCGTATGGGTTTCACATCATAAAGCTTGAAGAGCGCAAGGAGCCCGAGCCGAAAAAGCTCGAGGAGGTGCGTGACGGAATCGTAAAGGAGCTCAAGACTCGCGATGCCCCGGCGTACACCGCGGATCGGGCGCAGCAGCTCTTTGAAGAGTGGCGCGCGGGCAACCTCGGCCTGGCTGAGTTCGCGGCTCAGCACAAGTTCACCTCGGAAAAGACCAAGGAGGCTTTGGCCGCGGGCAACGACCCGGATATGAATCTCCGAGGATTGACTGAGAAGCTATTGATGACCCCCGAGGTTTTCAAGCAGCTCGTTGAAGTCGGTGAGATGGTAGTGCTCGCCGAGGTGCGTGAGTTCAAAGAGCCGACGATTCCTCCCCTTGGCGAGGTTAGGGAGAGGGTAGTTGCGGCGTATCGTCGTGAACAGTCAAAGCGGCTCGCCGATGAGGCTGCTGCGCGGATGATCGAGGGCTTCGCGGCGGAGCCCTTGCCCGAGTTTACGAAGGTTGCGGCGGACCAAAAGTTGACCGTGCTCGATTCGAACTCGATTTCCCGCTCGAAGCCTGCTTCGGGAGCGTTAGGGGATCCTGAACTTCAAAAGGCGATATTTTCCGCGGCGACGACGAACCAACGGCCGGTGAAGGCGTTTGGTGTCGGGGGGAAGAAATACATTTTCCAGGTCAAGGAGATGACTCGGCCTGACCCAGCAAAAGCTGAGGAGAAGATCGAGGAGTATCGCACCCGTGCGGCGGAGCGGAATACCCAGACACTCATCGGGTCGGTGCTTGCGAAGCTCAAAGCTGATGCGGCGATCGATGTGGATCCGCAGCTTGTTGGGGGTGCGGGTTAGTCATTCGCTGAGGGTGAGGGAGCCGCTGCACCGTTTTCCGACAGCGGTGGGGGTGACTCGGAGCGTTTGAGCACGCGTGCTCGGGGCGCGTGAGGGCTGAGCTCCGTCAAGATCCCCGTGAGGCCCCTCATCGCCGCCTCAAGAGCTGATATTTGGGTCGCGGAGAGGTTCTTACGAGACAGCATCTCCCCCTCTAATTGAAAGCCGT
Source organism: Pseudomonadota bacterium (assembly GCA_046047875.1). Lineage (GTDB taxonomy): Bacteria > Bdellovibrionota_C > UBA2361 > UBA2361 > UBA2361 > JBILDU01. The sequence goes on from JBJOHD010000063.1 coordinate 16,668, forward strand.
ACCGGCGCTCGGGGTGCCCAGCGGGCCAGCGTTGTACAAGCTCATAATGAAACTCGCTCAGTAACACGATCGTCGCCGCTGAACGGCTGGACGGGGCCTCCGCGGTGGGTGGGGAGTCCCGACGAATGAGCGAGAGCGACTCCGTGTATCGCTCAATAGCATCGAAGAATCTTTTATTCGGGGGGAGGAGCGGGGCTTGTGGGGAGCGCCGCGTCGGTGAGAGGGGTGTCGCAAGCGGCGGCGTTTTTTCCGGGAGATCTGGGGTGCGCGCAGCTTGTGGTCCGGTGAGGGGGCGGAGATCCACCTCGTGCCGAGAGCTTAGGCCCAGCGATTCCAGCTCATTCGGAGAATCGTCCTCAAGGAAACGTCGAATGCGGAGTTCGGCCTTTGAAAGACACTGGCGTGCTTTCTCACGGCTGAGGCCGAGCTCTGCCGCGATACTTGAAACCGGCCGACGCTCGGCGCCTCCAACCCCGTAGTAGCGGGTGAGGACCTCACGCTCTATCGGAGCGAGTTCCCGAAAAGCCGCATTGATCATCCGCGCTGAGAGCGAACGTTCCTCTCGTCTCGACACTTCACTGAGCGGAGCCGCTGCCGAGCTATCGGGAATAAGGTCGATGAGTTCGACCGCACCGTCCTCCTCTCCGATTCGGCCGCTGAGCGAGATCGTTCTTCTTTGGCGCCCCGTCGCTTCCCCTCCGAATGCACCGTGAAGTCGCTCGGCACGGTGCGCAGCTGCGACCCCGATCATCGCGTGCTCGATGCTGCGGTAGGCGTATGTCGAAAAGCGAAAGCCAAGGCTCGCCTTAAACTCGCGAGCGCACCGAAGCAGGGTAAGATTTCCCGCTCCGACAAGATCCTCGCGGAGGTCTTCGGCTGCGTTAAATTTACCGGCGATCGCATAGACAAGCCGTAGATTTCGCGAGATGAACGTATCGATAAGGGGAGCGATCTCCGCCTCGACGGCGTTGAGCCGCTCGAGGCGATACCGTTCGATATCTCCGCAGCAGCCATCACCGCTTCGTTCGAGCATGATCCGCTGATAAGCGGTCAGGGCAGCTGTGGTGATCAAACGAGCATCTCTCAAGGATTGAATCGAGAGGATCGCCGAACCGATCTGGTCGAGCCGTTGGTCGAGGACGGTGATATCGATCTCACCGGAGCGAAACCTCGAATCTTCTCGCTGCGCGGTTTCAGCAAGAG
>JBJOHD010000064.1:0-6073 GCA_046047875.1 Pseudomonadota bacterium
CCCAACGAGTGCGATAAGTCGATTGAAGCTTCGAGCGTTGGCGTAGGCAGCGTTGCAGCTAGCGGCGAGCTCGCGCATCTTCGCGGAGAATGTTAGCTCCGCCACAAGCGATGCGAAAATCGGGCTGACCTGGGCTGAATCTTCTCGGCTCATCGTGGTAAGGTGTAGCATACGGCAGAGGCAGAGGAAACGGCTCGCAATCGGAGTACAGAGCGAAAGGATGACTCGGGAGAGGCCTTAGTTAGAAATGTTGATAAAAGCGGCTTTAGCCACACCGATCGACCTGCTGCGTGCTGGAAGCACGGTGTTCACCTCTTTTCGACTCCTCCGGTGGTGTCTTCTTCCGTGGCTTGTTGGCCTACTCGTATCGCTCGCCGCTTTTACCCTCATCTTTACCAACCGAGCGGAGCTGCCGACGATCCTTGGGCTCGAGACCGGGGGGCTTCTGGAATCGCTCGTGGTGTTCGCTGGGGTCGGGCTCGGTGCCGGACTCGCCGCCTTGATGGGCTACGGGGCCGCACTCCTCGCTGGGGGGATATTCTTCGAGTTTCTTATTGAGGAGTTCTTGTTGCTCCACGGGCATCCGCCTGCCCAGAGCCGTACCGTGTCGGATTTCATCGGACGCTTCATCCGTGGAGCTTTTGAAGACATTGTAATCCTCGCTCTCTTGTTAGTCCTTGGCGCCTGCGCCCTCCTGTCGAGCCTCATTCCACCGCTCGCGTTTCTATCCGGCGTGTTCAGCGCCGTAGTGTTTGGCTTCGAGCTCATCGACAAGCCCCTCGTTGCTCTTGGGGCGAGATTGGGTAAAAGAGTGAGCACAGTCAGAGGTCATCTCTTTGAGACCGGTGTTCTTGGGGCACTTGGGGGGGGGGTGGCTCTGATTCCGTTTGCCAACCTCGTGGCGCTGCCGCTCTTATACGTCGTAGCAACGGAGCGAGTTATAAAATGGGAGGAAGTGAAGGCTCTGCGCTAACAGACCGCCCTCCCTATTTCTTGTCAGACTCGCTGATTCCGTAGCTTTGCGCTTTAGCGATGAGGTTCGAACGGGCGATTCCAAGAATTCGGGCCGCTTCGCTCTTATTGCCGCCGGTCTGTTCCAGCGCCGCAGCTATCATTCCACGTTCAAGCTCCTCTATCGCGGTCTTGAGCGACCCGACCACAACGGGCGCTCTCTTCGGGTTAGCGCCCCCTTCCCTCACGTGGGGAGAGAGGTGCTCCGGCGAAACCACAGGGGCTTCTCCAGCCATCAATATCGACCGTTCGATCTCGTTCTCGAGCTCACGGATATTCCCCGGCCACGAATAATCCGACAGAAGCTTCAGCGTATCCGCACGGAGACTCGGAGTGCGCCCCATCTTCGCCCCGCACCGACTGAGAAAATGGTCGGCCAAGAGAGGGATATCCTCTCGCCGCTCCCTGAGCGGGGGGAGTTTGAGAGTGACGAGGTTTAAGCGATAGTAGAGATCTTCCCGGAAGGCCCCCTCTGCCACCATATCGGAAAGGCTCCGGTTCGTGGCGGTCACGATTCGCACGTCGACCTTCCGCTCCTTTGTCCCCCCGACCGGCATGAAGGTGCCCTGTTGGAGAACACGCAGCAGCTTTACTTGGAGCGCCGCGGACATCTCACCGAGCTCATCGAGAAAAAAGGACCCGCCATCCGCCACCGCAAATAGCCCCTCCTTATCCCGCACCGCCCCGGTGAACGCCCCTTTTACATGACCAAAAAGCTCCGATTCGAGGAGGTTGTCGTTAAATGCGGAGCAGTTTTGAACCACGAACGGCTTTTCCCGACGGGGAGAGTTGTAGTGGATCGCTCGCGCAACGAGCTCTTTGCCGGTACCCGACTCGCCGAGGATCAGAACCGGCACCTGAGCATCTTTGACCTTATCGAGAAGCGCGAAGATGTCCTGCATCGCCGCACTCTTGCCGATAATATTTGCAAAATTCCTCTGTGCTCGAACTTGAGAGCGAAGTGCTCGAACCTCTCGCTCTGTCGTACGATGCCGTCCTACCACATGAATACGCAGCACCAGTTCGTCCGCTTTAAACGGCTTCGTCATGTAGTCCACGGCGCCCAAATCCAGCCCCGGCACAACACCCTCGAGGGTATTAAGCGCTGTGAGGAGAATAATCGAGATCCCCGAGGTCGCCTCCTCAGCTTTGAGACGCCGGGTAACCTCGTACCCATCCAACCCCGGCATATTGAGATCTAAGAGGATGATATCGGGGAGCTCGGCCGCAGCCTTCCTTAGAGCTTCCTCGCCGGAGGATGCCGAAATCACGGCAAAATCGTGCCGACGCAAGGTTTCTTCGAGGACGAACAGAGCGTCGGGATTATCGTCGACGGCGAGTATCTTTAGCGGGATGGTCCCCATCGCCCTGATCGTGCCCTATTGTCCCTTCATCATGTCGAGGAACTCCTTGTTCCCCTTTGAGCCGTCCATCTTGCTCTGGAGCCATTCCATCGCCTCAACGACGTTGAGCGGATTGAGAACCTTTCGAAGGAGCCATACCTTCTGCAGGACGTCCGGCTTGAGAAGGAGGTCCTCTTTTCGCGTTCCCGATTTATTAATATCGATCGCTGGGAAGACCCGACGCTCGACGAGCTTGCGGTCGAGGACGAGCTCCATGTTGCCGGTACCTTTAAACTCCTCGAAGATGACCTCGTCCATTCGTGAACCGGTATCGATAAGAGCGGTGCCGATAATGGTGAGGCTCCCACCCTCTTCGATGTTCCGCGCCGCGCCGAAGAAACGTTTCGGCTTGTGGAGCGCATTCGAGTCGACACCGCCCGAGAGGATCTTGCCGCTTGGAGGAACTACCGTATTGTAAGCTCGCGCCAGACGGGTGATCGAGTCGAGGAGGATCACCACATCCCGCTTGTGCTCAACGAGCCGCTTCGCTTTCTCGATGACCATCTCGGCGACCTGCACGTGACGTTGCGCCGGCTCGTCGAACGTGGAGCTGACGACCTCGCCCTTGACGTTCCGCTGCATATCGGTCACCTCTTCCGGTCGCTCATCGATAAGCAGCACGATGAGGACAACCTCCGGGTGATTCTCGGTGATCGCGTTCGCAATATTTTGGAGAAGAACGGTTTTTCCCGTTCGCGGCGGCGCGACGATGAGACCTCGCTGCCCCTTACCGATCGGAGCGAAGAGATCCATGATTCGGGTCGACATCCCTCCCCTCTTGCCCTCGAGATTTAGTCGCTCGTTCGGATAGATCGGAGTGAGGTTGTCGAAGTGTATCTTCGTCTTTAACGCCTCAAGGCTATCGTGGTTGACCGAGTTTACTTTGAGGAGTGCAAAATAACGCTCCCCCTCTTTTTCTCGCGGGGGGCGGATCTGACCCTCGACGGTATCTCCGGTCTTAAGACCGAATCGGCGGATCTGAGCCGGCGACACATAGATGTCGTCGGAGCCGGGGAGGTAGTTGTAATCGGGGGCCCGCAAGAAACCAAACCCATCGGGGAGACACTCGAGCACCCCCTCGGCGTAAATACTTCCGTTAGATTCGGACTGCGCTGCCAATATTGCGAAGATTAACTCCTGACGGCGCATCGTGTTGGCGCCCTCGACCTCGAAATCGGAGGCAAGCTTCATGATCTCTTCGGACTTGAGCCGCTTTAACTCATTTAGGTTCATCGTCTCTCTATTCCCAACTATGGTTGATTATTCCGTTAGTGACCGAGTCGCTCCCCAAAGTAAGGCTGGGAAGCTTATCTTTTTTGAAACCTTATCTCGCCGTCAAAGCCCTCTTTACCGCCCGGCATAACCACCAGAGCCTGTGATTTGAGAGGAACGAACGAAACGAAGGGATAACTTGGTGTGTACCAATAAGGATTCCTTAAGGCTACGCCCACCAAGCTCACCTGTCAATACACCTCGTCATGTAGAGTGCTCCCCCCTTCGCTGAGCGATCGTCTTAGCCGCAACTCCCCGAATGTACTCCGGTTCGATGTCCATAGGGAGCGACTCTGTACGCCTATCCGAGGACCAAATATGGGCAAGACCCACCGCGATCTCGCTCGCCACTCGATTGCTCGATGAGCGATCTTCGAGTTCAACGAGGATTGGGGTTATCGGACCGAGTACCTCCGAAATGAACGCCCCCATCGTCGCCCGGGGAACGATCGCGGGCTTCGCGACCTCGGTAAGAGAGTCTCCACTGGCTCGATACACCGCCATGAACACCTCTCCTCTTCCGGCGTCGAGGAGGGGCGCGATCGCCTCCGCCTCCCGCCTAAACTCGTATGCGGCACCGTGAAGCGAAGACACGCCGTGGAGCGGGATTCCGAGGCTGAGCGCCACTCCCCGGGCAAAGCTGTACCCGATCCGCAGACCGGTAAACGATCCGGGTCCTGCGCCAACGACGACCCGGCTTACCTCGGAGGGGCTTATCGAGCCATCTCTCAGGAGCCGCGCCACGAGGGACGCAAGATCCTCGTGGTGGCTATGCGAACGAACACTCGCGGCGTGGAGCGCCCTCGTTTTGTGCTTTGATGACGCGCAATCCTCGACGAGCGCCACAGAGGCAACCGCGGTGGCGGTATCGATTGCCAGGATCCAGCGACCCATTAGAGCAGCTTCAGAATGTCGTTCCCCATCGCAAAAACCATGAGGAGGAGGAGGAGCGCCATGCCGATTTGGTTCGCCCGCTCCTGGAAACGCAAACTCACCGGGCTCCCCTTGAGCGCCTCAATCGTGAAGAAGACAAGGTGGCCCCCATCGAGGATTGGGATCGGTAGGAGGTTCAAGATCGCAAGACTAACCGACAGAAAAACCATAAAGCCGATGAGATCCGGAGCGCCCCGCTGTGCGCTCTGCGCAGCCTCTTTAAATATGAAGATCGGACCACCGATATGCCGGGGGGAGATCGCTCCCTGGACCATCCCCCATAACCCCTTGAGGGTGAGCTCAGAGAGGTAAGCTACATGGATAAATCCCGCCTTTATCGCGGTAAAAAACTCAACCGGCTCCCGCTTCGTCCCAGGAACGATTCCGATCTTATAGCGAGGTGTCGCGGGTTGCGGATCGCTATCGAGCATCGCCAGCTCCGCGGCATCCGAGGTCCCGGTGATCCGGAGCTGCACCTCCTCTTTCGCGCCCGATTCCTCGCCACCCCGCTCGACGACGAAGGCCATCTCTCTCCCGCCTGAGCCTGCCACCCGCTCGGCGAGTTCGACCAACGTACTAACCGGCACTCCATCGATCGAACGAACGATATCACCCGGTTTCAAGCCCGCCTTCTCGGCTGGATACGCCGGAACGACCGCGCCGATCGCTGGTCCTTCCAGGGGGACGTCCCGCCCAAAGAGCGCGAACGACGCGATAGCTGCTCCTACAGCAAAGATGAGGTTGAAGGCTGGGCCCGCAAAGACGATCGAAAACTTCGGCCAGTATCCCTTCGATAGAAACCACCGACTCCGGTCTGCAAGAAGCGCCGGATCGACCGATATCTCCGAACCGGTGAGCGCCGATTCCGCCCGGGCGCCCTCCTCGCTCGAACTCCCATCGGCCACTCCGGCGAGAGCGCGGGGATCATCCCCCACCATGCGCACGTAACCACCCAAGGGAATGAGGCGAATAGAGTAGACGGTCTCCCCGTAACGCCTCTGCCAGAGAGGCTTGCCGAATCCAATCGCGAACTCAACAACCCCGACCCCGTTCCATTTTGCCAGCAGAAAATGCCCCAGCTCGTGGACGAATATCAGTACCCCAAGAACAAGAATCGATATCAAAATCATAGACTTACCACAACGTTACCGACCTGAAAGCCGGCATTGCTCCTCAACCCATCCCGAAACCTCGTCGACGAGCCCCTGTAAACTCGTAAGATCCGTGTACGTTGAGCCGCTAAATCGCGCAAGCGCCTCCTCTATCATCGGCACGATCCTTAGAAACGATAACCCTCCCCCGAGAAAAGCGCCAACCGCTACCTCGTTCGCTACCGAGAACACCGCGGACATAGCCCCGCCGGCGACAACCGTGGACTTCGCGAGTCCCACCGCCGGAAACCTGACCGGGTCGAGCTCGCGGAACTCAAGACTCCCGATCTCACTAAGGTTAAG
>JBJOHD010000065.1:0-3672 GCA_046047875.1 Pseudomonadota bacterium
TCAAAAGGGTGTTACCGGTACTCAGCTTCTTTTGAACCTTGAGACCCGTCTCGACAACATCGTCTATCGGCTCGGGTTCGGTATCTCCCGGCGCGAGTCCCGGCAGCTGGTCTCGCACGGACATATCCTGGTTAACGAGAAGCCGGTAAACATCCCCTCGTACAAGGTTCGGGTGGGTGACACGATCGCGGTTCGCGAAAAGAGCAAGAAGAACACCGGTGTCACCGCAGCGATGGCGTCGGCGCAGAGCCGTCTCATCCCCGAGTGGTTGGCCCTTGATAAGGACAACGTGAAGGGAATGATCAACGCCTTGCCAACTCGCGAACAGCTGGCGCAGACTATCCGCGATCAGCTCATCGTCGAGTTGTACTCGAAGTAACGTTTCCGGCGGTTTAGCCGCCGCGGCGGGGTGTCGAGGAGAAGATTTCATAATCCCGGATGCGGGATAAGTTGCTCGAAAGAGCGAATTTTACAAAGGGTCTGATTGATGAAACGCGTAAGCTTAAGAGATCTGATCAAGCCGAAGAGAATCGAGGTCGAGGGTGGAGACGAGCGCTACGGCAAGTTCGTGGCGGAGCCGCTTGAGCGTGGTTTCGGTCTGACCATCGGCAACAGCCTTCGTCGGATCCTTTTGTCATCGCTCCAAGGCTCCGCGATCACCGCGGTGTCGATCGAGGGGGTGATGCACGAGTTCTCGACGGTGGCGGGGGTGATGGAAGACGTCACCGAGATCGTTCTCAACCTCAAGGATGTTGTGCCGAGACTCGAGGATAAAGAGGAGGCTCACGTTCGGATCGAAGCTGTTGGTCCGTGCGAGGTGAAAGCGGGGATGATCACCGGCGACCCGTCGGTTGCGATCCTTAACCCGGAGCTCCACATCGCGACCCTCCAAGAGGGTGCGACCCTGAAGATGGATCTTACCGTTAAGGTCGGCCGGGGCTACGTCTCGGCGGAGAAAAACAAGGTCGAAGGCGCCCCGATGGGGACGATCTTCATCGACTCTATCTTCTCGCCGATCCGGAAGGTCAATCACGTTGTGACAAACGCCCGTGTTGGTCAACGCACCGACTACGACAGCCTCTCGATGGAGATCTGGAGTAACGGGTCGATCGACCCCCGCTCGGCGGTTGCGCAAGCGGCCCACATATTGCTCGATCAGCTCGGCATCTTCGTAGGTGAAGGGTTGTTGGTCGAGGAGGAGGAGCCGCAGCGCGAAGAGCCGAAGAGCAAGTTCAACGAGAACCTTTTCCGTCGAATCGAGGAGATCGAGCTCAGTGTTCGCAGCGCAAACTGCCTTGAGAACGCTGATATCAAGTTCATCGGAGAGCTCGTTCAGAAGACCGAAGCTGAGATGCTCCGAACGAAGAACTTCGGAAGGAAGTCTCTCAACGAGATTAAGGAGATCCTCACGGAGATGGGTTTGTCGCTCGGCATGAAGCTCGAGGATTTCCCCGCTCGCAAGGATCTCGAGCAGCTGAAGGATACCTCGGAGCACTAATCCGAGATTAGTAGAAGTAGTACAGGAACGATCGTATGCGCCACCAACACGCTTTCAGAAAATTTCAGAAATCCCCGGCTCACCGTCGGGCGATGTTCCGTAATATGGCGACCTCGCTGCTCCGTGAGGAGCGGATCGAGACCACCGTGGAGAAGGCTAAAGAGCTGCGCGGTGTGGTGGAGCCTCTCATCACGCTCGCCGGCGATGACACCCTCCACGCACGTCGTCAGGCGTACTCGTACCTCCTCGATAAAAAGGTGGTGCAGAAGTTGTTTAAAGAGCTCGGACCCCGTTTCAAGGCCCGTCCCGGTGGATATACCCGGATCGTTCGCACCCGTAATCGGGCAGGGGATGCGGCGGAGTTGGCGATGATGGAGCTCCTTGCTGGTGAAACACCGGCGGCGGCCAAGGAAGAGGCTGCTCCGAAGAAGAAGGCCGGCGCAAAGAAAAAGGCAGCGCCGAAGGCGAAAGCCGCAGCTGCTGAGGCGTAAGCTTCGATCGGCTGTCGGGTTCGACTCCGGAAAAGCCGGTGTTCGAACGAACCCCGGAGGAGGGGGGATAAAATGGGGGCCCTAGCGGGCCCCCATTTTATTAACGGTAAGCTGTGGAGGAGACGGCTTTTCGGCTCGCCGTGGACGGTGAGGGCAAACGTGAGAAGCTTTTGGTTCGCGGTTGTGCTGGGGTGCTGCGGTGCCCATGCGGAATACGCAGCGGTTCGAAGAAGGGTCGGAGACTGTTTTTGAGACCGCAGCTAGTGGTTCGACCATTAAATTCTTTCACCTGCAAGGTAATAGAATTTATGCTCACCACTTGTCCTGAGTTAGTTTTTCACTCCGCGGGGGTGAAAAAACTTATTTGTCGAAGGACTAGTTTGTACAGTGGTGGGGTAATCCACGATTTTTGTAAAGGGATTGGCTATGGGACTGTTCGCTGGAAAAAAGATCTTGGTGCTCGGGGTTGCCAACGAGCGCAGCATCGCCTGGACGATGAGTCAGGCCCTACATCGTGAGGGTGCTGAGTTGGCGTTCACCTTCGTGAACGAGGCGATTGAAAAGCGGGTGCGCCCCTTGGCTGAAAGCATCGGGTGTCCGAACGTGCTGAAGTGCGACGTTCAATCGGATGCGGAGCTCGATGCGCTCTTCGGTGAACTCGAGTCGAAGTGGGGGACCCTCGACGGCATCGTCCACTCGGTTGCTTTCGCTGAGCGGGAGGACCTGCAGAATCCGTTCTCGAAGACCACCCGCAAAGGCTTTCAACTCGCCCTCGATGTTTCGGCGTATTCCCTTGTGGCGGTAGCGGGCCGGGCAGCGCCGCTTATGAAGAACGGAGGGTCGATTGTGACGTTAAGCTACCTCGGAGCGGAGCGGGTGGTAACCAATTACAACGTGATGGGTGTGGCAAAAGCCGCGCTCGAGGCGAGCGTTCGCTATCTCGCGGCCGATCTTGGGGGTGCGAATATCCGGGTCAATGCGATCTCCGCGGGCCCGATTAAGACCCTTGCAGCGTCGGGGATCCCGCATTTCAAGGAGCTTCTCGCGGCGTTCGCTGAAAAGTCACCGCTGAAGCGCAACGTGACCCTCGAAGACGTGGCGCAGACCGGTCTATTTTTCCTTGGTCCATGGAGCTCAGGGGTAACCGGCGAGACGACCTACGTCGATTGCGGCTTCAATATCATGGGACTCTAACGAAAACATTTGAGCCCGGAAGGTGCCGATGACCGGCGGAGAATCCCCAGAGAAGCAGGCTCCCGAAACCCGGGCGCTCCTGGCCCTCGCCGAGGAGGCGCTTGCCCCGTGCGACAATCTCGATACAGCGACCGAGCGGATAGTTGCCTATACCGAGGCGTTTGACCGGTGGTATAGTTTGGCGAAGCCGTACTTCGATGCGGGCGATGGGGAGCCCCTCGGAGGGTTAGAGCTTTTAAAGAGGCTTGAAGCTCGTCACGGCGAGGTAATGGCGTTGGCCGAGGCTGCGATGGATCGCACCGAAGCCGAGGCAAAGGGTCTGAGGCGCAAGGGGAAGGGGATGGTGGCGTATACCGATAATCTTCCGAAGCGGATCAGCACAAAGAGATTTCGTCCCGGTTAGGAGGGTAAGATGGTGCGGATAGTTGGACTGGCGCTCGTGGTGGTGAATATCCTCGGGTGCGGCTACACCTTCAGCGGTGGCGGAAG
>JBJOHD010000066.1:0-11488 GCA_046047875.1 Pseudomonadota bacterium
CGCGCTTCTCGCGGTCCTTGTCGGGGTGGCTAATCAGTTCCTGAGCCGCTCCGAGATCTTTTCCCAGGTGGCGAGTTCGCTGCCCGGTCTAGGGCTTGCGGGGATACTCCTCGTGCTCCTGGCCGGTATCACGGTTGGTCTGGTGGGGAGTTTCCTCGCGGTGAGGCGCTTTAGCGTTGAGTAACCTCGTGCGCGCTTTCGCTGTTGTCGTCGCCCTCGTGCTCCTTCCGGCGCTCGCCGGCGCGAACGAGGTCGAGCTCCAACTTGAGCGGATCAAAGCCGACGTGGAGGCGGGGAGTGCGCGGCTTGAGGGGTTGGTGAAGCAGCGTCAGGAGCGGGAGGGGGCCCTTAAAGCGTTACAGAAAGAGGTGACGAAACTCCGCAACGAGGAAGCGGCGCTTAATCGGGAGCTCGAGGCGGGCCGGCGCAAATGGGAGGAGCTCGATAAGGAGACCGGCCGGCTCGGCCGCGAGATGGTGCGGCTTAAAGATGTTGCGGTGGGGCGTGTTCGGGCGCTCTACATGTATCGAAATCGGGCGGTCGCCGATCACGTTATCGGAGCATCAAGTTCCGGTGAACTTTTAAAGAACGCGTATTTTCTCGGGAGGGTCTCCGCCCACGACCGGGAGCTCCTCGCCGAGATGCGGGGGGTAGTGAGCGCGAACGAGGCGGTGCAGAAGCAGCTCAAGAAGGTGAATGCGGAGCAGCTCCGGGTGAAAGGGGAGATTACGAAGCGGGGCGCGGCGCTCCGGGTCAAGGTCGCTGACGAGGAGAGGCTCGTCGCCCAGATCGAAAACGAGGAGGCGGAGCTTGAGGAGGCGCTCACCACGATGCGGGCTCAGGCGCTGCGGCTTGAGACGGTGCTGGTCTCCCTCATCGAAGGGGAGAGCGCCGAGAACGCCCGGGGGGCGGTCCAGGCGAAGCCGCTCGGGGGCGGGCTCGCGCCGGTGGAGCCGTTCTCCGGGGCGGGGCTTGAGAAGGTCAAAGGGAAGCTCCCCCGCCCGGTCACCGGGAAGATAGTAACCCCGTTTGGCCGCACCAAGCGGGCCCGCTTCGAGGACTACATCTTTAGTAAGGGCCAGGAGTACCTCGGCGCCCCCGGAGCTGCGGTCACCGCGGTGAGCGACGGACGGGTGCTCCACATGGGGCCGATGCCGGGCTACGGCACTATCGTCATTCTTGACCACGGAGCCCGCTCCTACAGCCTCTACGGCAAGATGGGGGAGATACTCGTCACCCGGGGGCAGGATATCGACAAGGGGGGGGAGCTCGGTCGCCTCGCCCCGGCCGAGGGAGAGGGGGGGAACCTCTACTTTGAGATCCGGAAGAACGGCTCCCCGGTCGATCCTTCCCCGTATTTCCGCTAGCTCCGCACCACCACCTTTTTTTGTGGCGAGTCGAGGCTTTATCTTGAATCGTTTCGGCGCTTGTTGCTATCTTACTTATACTACTACTCTTTTAAGAGGATTTGATGTCCCGTTCTTTCACCCCCCGCGAGCGTTTTTGGGTTTCTACCGCGGTAACCCTGGCGCTGGTGTTGTTTTTCGGCGGCACCCTCAAAGAGGTGAGCGCGCGCGAAAAAGGGGGCGAGAGTCTTTACGAGCAGCTCAAAGTTTTCACCGATGTGCTCGCCATCGTGCAGCGCGACTACGTCAAAGAGGTGGAGAACAAGAAGCTCGTTGAGGGAGCGATCAAAGGGATGCTCACCACCCTCGATCCCCACAGCGGCTACCTCGATCCTGACTTCTATCAAGACCTCCAAGTTCAGACGAAGGGGGAGTTCGGTGGTCTCGGCATCGAGATTACGATTAAAGACGGACTCCTCATTGTGGTCTCCCCGATGGAGGGTTCTCCCGCCGAGAAAGCGGGGATCCGCTCCGGCGATGCGATCGTGAAGATCGAAGGGAAGTTCACCAAAGAGTATTCACTTGTCGATGCTGTGAAGCGCCTGCGGGGGCCGAAGGGCAGCCCGATCAGCATTTCGATCTCCCGTAAAGGGCAGGCCGACCTCATCGATGTGACCCTTTTACGGGACAACATCCAGGTGCGGAGCGTACGTTCCCGTTTCCTCGGCGACAAGTTCGGATACCTCCGGGTCAATCAGTTCATGGAGAAGACCGCTGACGATCTGAAGGCGGGGCTCCGTCAGATCCGCGCGCAAGCCGGGGGTGACATCGCTGGACTCGTCCTCGATCTCCGTAACAATCCCGGCGGACTCCTCACCCAAGCGATCAAGGTGAGCGATATGTTCTTAAAGGAGGGGGTCATCGTGTACACCGATGGCCGCGTCGACGCGCAGAAGCAGAAGTTCTTCGCCCACTCCCGAGATACCGAACCGGGATATCCGATCGTCGTGTTGGTGAACGGCGGCTCCGCCTCCGCCTCGGAGATCGTCGCGGGAGCGCTGAAGGATCACGGCCGCGCTCTGATACTTGGTACCCAAACTTTCGGCAAAGGTTCGGTGCAGACGATCACCCCGCTTGAAAACGGCGGAGCGCTCACCCTCACCACCGCGCTCTACTATACAAAGAGCGGGAACTCTATTCAGGCGACCGGGGTGAAGCCCGACATCGAGATCGATGCGCCGGAAGAGGCGCTTGAAGAGCCGACTGCGCCGAAGCAGAGCCTCCGTGTTCGAGAGAGCGATCTCCCCGGAGCGATATCGAATCCTTCCGGTGGGAGGGACGAGCCCGCGATGAACCGCCTCAATAAGGTCCCGACCGTTAAAGAGGGGAGCGAGGGGATAAATCCTGAGACCGAGGACCTCGCCACGTGGTTAACCCGCGATCCGCAGCTCCAAAAGGCGCTCGATCTGTTAAAGACCTTCAATATCTTTAAAGGCCCGATCCAGCAGACGATGGCTGAGGGCCAGAAGTCGAAAAGCTAACTCTTTGAATCTACTGGCGTAAACTGTTCGCTGCCAACGTTAAATTGCGTTTTGAATAACGCCCCAGCCTCCGCTATACTCGCAGCCAGGTTACAGCTCAGGTTTTCAAACGATTCTCTAGTGAGGGGAGCCTTGAGATGTTTACCTTAAGTCAAAAGATCGAGAAGTTACGGGGAGAGCCCCGTCACCTGAAGCGTGAGAACCTCGGCACGATGAAAGCCAAAATGGGGGGGCAGCTCGCTGCGCTGAAATCGGTGAACGCCGGCAAATCCACCCGTCCACAAGGGGTTTTTGGCCCGAAAAAGTGACCCCCAAGTTTGACCTTTTCGGAAATTGCTGGTAATCATACGCGCTTACGATCGGTTCCGTTCGTGAAGGCGCGTAGCTCAGTTGGTTAGAGCGCTTGCTTGACAGGCAAGAGGTCAACAGTTCGAATCTGTTCGTGCCTACCAGCGCTACTTTGTATCCGTCGAGAAGCGGTGCAGCTGAGTAAGCGAGGCTGAGGAGAAGATAGAGTCGATCGGGGAGCGCCGCGAACGGCAAAAGTTCCGACGAGTAAATTCTGAGTTTTTAAAGAGTGTGTCGTATGCCGAAGATGAAGACCAATCGCCTGGCTCACAAGAAGTTCCGGGTGAACGCCAAGGGAAAGATTAAGAAGGCGCGGGCTAACACCAGCCACAACACCGGCAAGAAGTCGGCGAAGCGGATGCGTCAGCTCCGCCGGAGCGGCATGGTCGACAAGACCAACATGAACGATCTGAAGCGCATGCTCGCCAACGCGGGTTGCTAAATAGTCGGGGATTATTTCGAAACAAGTTTCACTGAAGAGGTAGGACCATGAGAGTTAAACGTGGATTTGCGAGCCGTCGCCGCCATAAGCGGATGTTAAAATTAGCCGAGGGCTTTTACGGCCGTCGGAGCAGCTGCTTTAAGCTCGCGAAGCGGGGTGTGCAGCGCGCCCTCAAGTACGCCTTCCGCGACCGGAAGGTCAAGAAGCGTGAGTTCCGGATGCTCTGGATCGCGCGGATCAACGCCGCGGTTCGTCCGGCTGGCTTAAGCTACAGCCGCTTCATGTCGGGCTTAAAGCAAGCCCGGATCGAGGTCGATCGGAAGATCTTGGCGGAGCTCGCCTTGAACGATCCGAAGGCGTTCGGCGCGGTTGTCGAGAAGGCCCGGCAGGCGCTCGCCTAAGCTCGAGTGCTGCGGCATCGATGAGAAAGCCCCGCCTTTGTCGGGGCTTTTTCGTATCTGGAGGGGGCGGTTCACCGCGCGAAAGGGAGAAGAAAGCTATGACCGAACAGGGGGCGAGCGGGGTTGTATGCAGATTATCCCGGCTCGCCGCGAGCGAACTCGCGATCATCGAGGCCGAATCGAACGATCCCCCGTGGAGTGAGAAGTTGTTTACCCAAGAGTTCTCGAACGATTTCTCCCACACCTTCGGGGTCCGGAGCGAAGGGATCATCGCGGGCTTCCTCGTTATCCACACCGCCGCCGACGAGGGGCATATCGTGAACTTCGGAGTGCGCCGTGCCTCCCGGGGCCGGGGGCTCGGGCGGGTTCTGCTTGAAACGGTGCTGCGAGATCTTCACACTCGGGCGATCCGGTGGGTGACCCTCGAGGTACGGCGGAGCAACGCCGTCGCCCAAAAACTCTACACCTCGATCGGGTTCTCCGAGGTCGGGATCCGGCAGCGCTACTACTCGAACGACGGCGAGGATGCTCTGGTATTTAAGCTGAACGTGGACGAATTCGTTGCGGGCTCCGCGCGCGGGGAGGGGAGATGATCTATCGCGCGCTCCTTCGGCCCCTCATCTTCTGCTTCGAATCCGAGACGGTGCACCATCTTGCGCTCAGCGCCGGCGGTCTCCCCGGGGTGAGCGCTCTATGTCGCGCGCTGTACCGCTATGAGGATCCCGCGCTTCGAACCGAGATCTGCGGACTCTCCTTTAGCAGCCCGGTGGGGCTCGCCGCCGGATTCGACAAGCACTGCGAGATTGTGCCCACCCTCGACGCCCTCGGCTTTAGCCACATCGAAGTGGGCAGCATCACCGCGGAGCCCCAAGAGGGGAATCCACGCCCCCGCATCTTTCGTCTCCCCACCGACCAGGCGCTTATAAACCGGATGGGCTTTCCTTCGGACGGGGTCGATGTGCTCGCGCCCCGGCTGCGTAAGGTCTTCGGCACCACCCGGGCGATCCTCGGGGTCAATATCGGTAAAACTAAGATCGTCCCGATCGATTCCGCGCTCGTCGACTACGTGGCGACCTTTTCGCGGGTGCGGGACTACGCCGATTATTTCGTGCTCAACGTCTCGTCCCCGAACACTCCGGAGCTCCGTAAATTACAGGAGCGGGATCGCTTGGCGGCGCTCCTTAAGGGGGTACAAGAGCACAACACCGCGCGGAAACCGCTTTTTGTAAAGATCGCTCCCGATCTTACCTGGAGCGAGATCGACGACGTGCTCTTGTCGTGCAGCGACGCCGGTGTGAGCGGAATCATCGCCACGAATACGACCTTCTCCCGTGAGGGTCTTAAGCGGCCGATCGAGGAAACGGGGGGCTTAAGCGGCGCGCCGCTGCACCAACGTGCGGTCGAGGTCGTGCGCTACATCGCCGCCCGTACCGAGGGGAAGCTGCCGATCATCGGGGTCGGTGGTGTTTTTAGCGCTTCAGATGTGATCGACTTTCTCCACGCCGGCGCAGCGCTGGTGCAGCTCTACACCGGACTGGTGTATCGCGGGCCCGCGATCGTACGCGAGATCAATCGCGGACTGAGCCGTTATCTCGCTCACGAAGGCTTAAAATCGATCACGGGAATCAAGTCTAAAATGTTATAAATAAAGAGTTTTTTGAGGCTCTTTTATTTGACCTTGCGACTGCCATTGGAGTATACTAGGCGAGCGTTTCCGATAGAAAATTCGCTCTCTGTGAGCGTTATTTTTGAAGTCTCAAACGCACGGGTTTCAAGCCGTACGGTTCGTAAAAAGCCCGCCTTGAGAGGCGGTGCTGGCGTAGCGTTCTTACCGTTACGTTTCTTTTGGGTGGGTGAGTCCTCTCCCATGAGCGTTCCCCGCGGGGTTCGGCTCTTTGGTTCCGGAGTTCTCGAGCGACCTTGAAGTGGTTTCGAACAAAAGGGGTGTCCGTCGCTCCGCCGGGCTTTCACGCCTCTCGTGTCGCCGGTCGGTCGGTGTGGTGGTGTCGATAACTTTTTCGTCTAACGAGGAGTGCCTATCTTGAGCAGCAAGTCGTTCAAAGTTGGAGACAAGATCGTTTACCCCGGACACGGTGTTGGTGAGATCACCGCGCTCAAATCGCGAACCATCGCTGGAACGGAACAGCAATTTTTCGATATAACGATCGCCGAGACCGGCATGAAGATCATGGTCCCGGTGTCCCAGTCGGAGGCGGTAGGTCTGCGCAAAGTGATCGATCGCCGCTCCATCGACAAAGTGTACGCGATCCTGAAAAGCCGCGACTTTAAGATCGATACCCAAACGTGGAACCGCCGGTTCCGCGAGTATTCGCAGAAGATCAAAACCGGCTCGGTATTCGAGATCGCTGAAGTTATGCGCGACCTCTCGGTGCTGAGCGTCGATAAGGAGCTCTCCTTCGGCGAGAAGAAGATGCTCGATACCGCGCAAAGCCTGCTCGTCTCGGAGATCGCCATCGCCAAAGCCCGCACCCACGATAAGGTGATGGGCGAGCTGCGCGAGCTCTTCGCTTAATTCGATCCCGGATCTCTCACTGTGCACGGTATCTCTCCCGTCGTGGCGATCCTCCCAGCTGCAGGGAGCGGTGTGCGCATGGGCGGGGTCGTGCCGAAGACCCTTCTCCCGCTCGCGGGGAGGGCGCTGGTACGCCGCACCGTGGAAACCTTTCACGCGGTCGGACTCTTTTCCCGGATCGTGGTGCTGGCTCCCGCCGATAAGCTCGAGGATTACGTCGGAGCGCTCCACGGTATCGAGCGGGTCGTGGTTCTCCCTGGGGGCGCTGAGCGTCAAGCGAGTGTCCGGGCCGGTATCGCGTACTGTGAACGGGAGCTTCCGGAGATCTTTCAGGGGGGATCGTTCCTCGTCCACGATGCGGCGCGATGTCTCGTCTCCCGCGCGCTTATCGAGCGATGCCTGAGCGAGCACCGGAGCCACCCCGCGGTGAGCGCGGCGCTCCCGATCGTCGACACCCTCGTACGGGGGGACGGCAAGGGCGGGATAGCGGAGCAGATCGACCGCCGGGCGATCTACGCTATTCAAACCCCCCAGGTCTTTAACGCCCAATTACTTCTCGATGCCCACAACCGCTCGTCCGGGGGCGCTACCGACGATGCCTCGCTCGTGGCACAACTTCAACCGATCCGGCTCGTCGCGGGAGAGCGATTCAATATCAAGATAACGACCCCCGAGGATCTTGAGCTCGGTGAGGTGATTTTAAAGGGGAGCGCGGTATGACCTCTTTTCGGCTGAACGGCGGCGAGTATTCGGTCCCCCAAACGGGGGAGGAGCTGAGCTCCCTGGAGGCGCGACTGTGCGCCGAGCATCCCGTGGTACGGGGTAAGATTTTACTTGTCGCGTGTTCGAGCGATCGGGGGGGGCGGACCGAGTGGGGTGCGGTGATGGGGGAGCAAAGCCCGCTCTTTGCCCACCTCGCCTACGAGTGTCTCGGCGAACCCCGGCTCGATGAGGGATTTGCAGAGGTGCGGATCTCCCACGAGCAGGTGGGCTCCCTCCTCGCCCCGTTCGGCGGCACCGCGGCTCCGCGAGCGATCGCGGGGCTCCTCCGAACCCTCGGCGAGGCGTACACCGATCGACGCGCTGTGACCGTGACCGTTCTTATGAAGGAAACCGGCCGTCCGGCGGAGGAGGGGGAGTACCTTCGGCGTCGCACCACGATCCTCTTCGACCTCTTTAATTCGGGGGCGCTCCGGGGCACCGACACACCCGCCCGCCAAGCGCTCCTCGATAGCTTTACGACCCTACCGAACCGATTTCTCAGCGAGGGGGGGCAGTTTATCGTCCCACTCCAGGAAGATCCGGTGTTTTTCCGTCGGGTCAAAAGTTACACCGAGTGGTCGGGCCCGATCGCGGAGATCTCGCCGGGAGGTATCGACAAGTTTCCGAGCCTTCTTAGTATTCGTGCAAACGAGCTCCTCCTTGATGGAAACCGGATCGTCCCCAGCGCGATGATCCGGGATGGGGTGCATATCGGGAAGCGCAACATCTTTATGTTCCACGCCGCGGTGAACATCGCCGCCTACATCGGTGACGATAATCTCATCGACTCCCACGCCTCGATCGCCTCCTCCGCGCAGATTGGGAGCAAAAACAAGATCGGCTCGTTTGTGAGCATCGAGGGGGTATTGAGCCCGGCGAACGCTGAACCCGTGGTGATCGGTGATGAGAATTTTCTCGGCACCTTTGTGCGGATCGGCACCGGTATTCGGGTCGGCGATAATAATTTCATCGGAGCTGGGGTGAACCTCTCGCTCGGCACGAAACTGAGAGATTGCCGCGCCGATTCCCTGACGCGGGGTGAATACATCGCCGTGCGGGATATCAACGCCGCTTTCTCCCGACTCTCCGTCACCCCGAACAACGCCGCCCGGGATTTTGAAGGGGTAGCGCTCCTGCCGGGGGAATATGTGCTGTTCGAAAATACCCCCGATTTTATGGCCCGTTTCGACGGCGATTCCCGGATAAAAGCACCGGGGCGGTAGGGAGGGGGATCCGCCCTCCACCGAGATTACGCGAATGTGGAGGGCTGGATTCTATCCGGCCGACGGGGACCGCCGGTGACACAAACACGGCTCGATGGAATCGAGCCCTCCACAGATCACCACAGGTAATTCGAACTCGGCGGGGGCCGGTGATGCCGCGAGCGCTATTCAAACTCGAACGACAGCCCGTCGTATCCGAGCTCAACCCCCGGAGGGAGCTGGGCGCTCACCGAATTAAAATCGATAGAGTGGGTCATGTGGACCAAGATCGTCCGCTCCGCACCGATCTCTTGGGCGACCTTTATCGCCTCCGGGATAGTAAAATGGGTGCGGTGCGCCTCAAACCGTAATCCATCGAGGATCAGATACCGCACCCCCTTTAAGATCTCCCGCGCCTTTTCCGGCACCCCGTTGCAATCGGTCGCATACCCGAGCGACCCCACCCGAAAACCGGTGACCGGGGAGCTTCCGTGCTCGAGCGGAAACGGCTGCACCGAAAAACCCCCCGCTTCGAACGGGATCGTATCCTCGATCTCGTGGAGATCGAGCTGCGCCAGCGCCCCCCCCTCGTAGTTCGGCCGGGGGTCAAAGATGTAGCTAAAAAACCGCCGTATCTCATCGAGGGTCGTCTTCGTGCCGTAACACGGGATACGCCGCTTGAGGGTAAAATTAAAACACCTGAGGTCATCGGTGCCGAGGATATGGTCGGCGTGGGTATGGGTATAAAGAACCGCATCGACCCGCTCCACCCCGGCGCGCAGGGTCTGCTGCCGCAGATCCGCCGAGGCATCGATTAACAGCCCCCGCCCATCTTCGCTCTGAATAATCCCCGAGGTGCGGAGCCGGTTGTTCTTCGGATCGGTCGAACGGCACACCGCACACCGGCACCCCGGAACGGGCACCCCGGTCGATGTTCCACACCCTAAAATCGTAAAACGCATACCATAAAGAAGACCACTTCCCCCTAAAACATTCAAGGTCGGGGGAGCCCCGCGTCTAGCCTCCGAGCGGGGATCGTTGCGAAGGGTTGCGCTGAGAGCCCCGTTCCGGTTAAACAGATCTAACGCGATATAAATCGTCGTTATCTTTAGGTGGCTCTATGAGCGAGGAACGGGAAGAAAAATCGGGGCTTAAGGTAAACGACCGTCGCCGCTTCGACTCCGCCGGAAACGAGCGGGGCGATGACCTGCCACCGGCGCAGCCTACACCTTCGCCCCAGGCGAGTGCCCCGCGGGCTCAATCCGCTGAGTCCGGTCCGAGCGGTAAGCCGTTAGCGAAGCCGGAGCTCCAAGGGGGTGGGGGAGATATCAACTTTAGCTCGTTCGTTCTCTCCCTTGCGACCCAAGCGTTGATGCAGCTCGGCGAGATGCCCCCGCCGGACGGAATGGCGATCGAACCGGATATGGACGCGGCCCGCCAGACGATCGCGATCTTAGGGCTTATCGAGGAGAAGACCAAAGGGAACCTCGTCCCCGAGGAGGCTGAGCTCTTAAAAGAGGTGCTCCACAGTATCCGGATCTGCTACGTCCGCCGCTCAAAGGGAGAGGGGTAATCCCCCCCCCCCGGCGGCCGACCGAAAAGACGACACCTGTCGCATTTTACGCCACTCCGAGCCCACAGTAACTCCCGCGGGGTGGTGGATTATTGCCCCGGTCGCGGCAAATTTAACCGGTTTTGACACCCCAAAATGCCGGGTTTTTGGCGCGTACCCCCCGGTTTTACGGGGTGATATCCCGTCTCTGCCCCAACCGATTCAAAAAAGTTCGCTCTAACTACCTCTTTTCCCGTCGAATTAAAAAATCACCCGATTTTTTTGAATCCGCCCCGCGCACCTCCACCCACAGTGGCAAGGTTTTCGCATTTACCCCCCTAAGAGGCGTTTGCTGAAGGTGGTTTTAACCCCACTTACAGCTCAACGGATCGCCTGCTGTGGAGGTATTTTATGGCGAATCAGAAGACCGATCTCGAGCTTGTGGCGGAGTTTAAAGCCGGATGCGAAGCGAGTTTTGAAGAGCTCGTCCATCGCTACAGCGGCAAAGCGTTTAGCCTCGCGTCCCGCCTCACCCGCAACCAAGAGGACGCCGAGGAGGTGCTCCAAGATGTCTTCGTCACCGTCTATCGGAAGATCGACGGATTCGAGGGGAAATCGAGCTTTTCAAGCTGGCTCTACCGGGTCACGGTGAACTCGGCGCTCATGAAGCTTCGCAAACGCAAGCGCGATCAAACGGTCTCGATGGAGGACGTCCTCCCGCAGATTCAGAACTCAAGTTATCTTAAGACGAGCGAGCAGGCCGAGGGTGACGCAATGACCCTTCGGAGCCAACTCAACGCCGCGCTCGAAGAGGCGATCCGCCGCCTCCCCGACGATTATCGCCCGGTCTTCGTGCTCCGGGATATCGACGGACTAACCAGTCGCGAGGTGAGTAAGATCCTTCAGTTAACGGTGCCGGCGGTGAAGTCGCGGCTCCACCGCTCCCGCTTGATGCTCCGGCGGCGACTAGGCCGCCTCTACCGGGAGCTTCGCGTAGGGCCGGTGCCGTCGGTCGGTAATATGTAGCCTAGTTCGGAAGGTTCTGCGTCGGTTCGGTTACGGTTTCAAAGCGGTGCCGGGGGTGGTAAATCCCCGGCACCGCTTTCTTTTTCGGTGTTTCCGTTACCTTGCGATCACCCCCAGGGATGGCGTACCGTACCGCCATGAATCACCGTATCCCCCTTATCGTCGCTGCCATTCTTACGCTCCTCGGCTGCTCAGCCGAACAGCCGGAGCAGATCACCTTTACGGTTGATCCCACCCGAATCGAGCGGGGGGCGGTTGTCGCCCGCGGGCTCGCGGCGTGCGGGGTATGTCACGGCGATAAGCCGACCCCCGATGCACCGCTGAGCGGCGGGCGG
>JBJOHD010000067.1:0-6356 GCA_046047875.1 Pseudomonadota bacterium
TTTTCGACCGGGAGCCTTCCCCAGTAGTCGTTGACCCCGACCGAAATGATAAAGATGTCGGTGTCGCGCGACTTCTGAAAGGTAGTTCCGGTCTTGCCGCTTCGAAGATTCTTCTTGTAAGCCCGCAGCAGCTGCTTCGAGGTGATCCCGGGCACCCCGATGTTGATAATCGATGTTTTCGGGAGTCGTGTCGCAGTCCGAGTGACGAATCCCCCTACCTCGGGCAGATCGCCGATCCCCCGAGTAATACTGTCACCGGTGGCGGCGATGCGGATCTCACGGTCGCAGTTAAAATCACATAACTTTCCGACCCGGGGGCATGCGCCCGCGGAGGCGGCGGTGACGAACGAGAGAACGATAGAAACTGTGCGGATAAATGACATAGCTTTTTGGAGTTCGAACCTTCCAAGTTTGATGGGTTTCTATCATGAGCGGTATTTTGTTGACAGCCGACGATGCCGATACATACTGTGGTACCGCCCGCTTAAGTGTAACTATTTGGTTTTAATCGTCTTTATGCAGATCCTTCTCTGGGCCCTCATACTTATCGCCACCGGCGTTTATATCTCGGGGCCGATCGTTGATCCCGACCTTTGGTGGCATCTCACCGTGGGGCGTTGGATCGTGGCGCACGGAGAGATTCCGTCGGTCGATTATTGGAATATGTTTGCGCTCGGGGAGCCGTGGCGGGCGTATTCGTGGCTCAGTGAGATCGTCGTAGCTTTGGTCGATGGGCGGTTCGGCCCGCACGGATTACTCACCCTTAAATTCATCCTCGCCGGTTCACTCGGGCTCAGTCTCGGCCTCGCTTTTCGCGCGATAGCGCGTGACGGCTTCCTCGGGGCGCTTCTCGGGGTTTTTGCGACGCTCGCCTGCCACAATCACTTTACCCTGCGCCCCCAATCGCTTGTGTGGATATTCTTCGCGCTGCTCCTGGCGCTCGCTGATCGCATCGAGACCGAGGGGCTCTCGCGAAGGCGCGCTGTGTGGCTCGCCCTTCTTATGTGTCTCTGGGCGAATACCCATATCACGACCGTCCTCGGGATCGGGGCGCTCGCCCTGTGGCTTTTTAACGGTCTCGGTTCGATCGGGTTAGTCGTGCGAGCGTGCGGGGTCGCTTTTCTTGGCACCCTCATCACCCCCTATTTTGGAGGTGAGTGGCTTACCTTTTTAAGTAAAACCGGTCATCCGCTTCAGATGCAGGCGATCGCTGAGTTCGCCCCCGCAACGATCATGCAGCATTCAACCGCTTTTCTCGTGATTATTGTGGGGCTTTTCGGGGCGTTTGCGCTCCGCCGACCAAATCTTATTGAGCCCGGTAAAATCATCCTCGCTGGCGGTTTCACCATCGCGGGTCTCGCGGTGGTTAAATTTCTCCCGTTCGCTGTGCTGGTGTGGTGTGGGCTCGTGGCCGTCATGTGGCGGCGCACCCGGGGCGAACCCGCTATCCTTGGTAATCTCGCCGAGGGGCTTGAGCGGCTCCGTCGCTTGGTCGGCGCGCTCCCGTACGAGGGGCTGAGCTTCCTCGTAATCTGCACGATGATCGTAAATATCTACAACGTCTGGCCCGAGCCGGTCAGTCGGACGATCGTTCCCCTCGAGGCGGTTGATTTCATCGAGCAGCACCGCCTCGCTCATCCAATCCTGAACGATTTCGGTCGGGGAGGATACATGATGTACCGCTTGAGCGGAGCGGATGGCTCGATTCAGCATCCGGTGCCGATCGATGGCCGGACCAACGTTACACCGAAAGATGTTTGGGAGAAGGCCCACGCCTCCTTTCAGGGAAGCGCACGTTGGGAGGAATATCTAAAGCTCGTGAAGCCTGAGACCATACTGTGGAAGAGCGAAAGCCCACTGATTAGTATCCTTGAGGCGCGGGGGGATTGGTGCGTTGTCTTTCGGAGAGGCTCGGTAGAGTTCGGTTATGTGGTTTTAATCAAGCGTACCGAGTTCGAGGCGCGGCCAGGTGAGTTTTCCTCACCGGCGTGCGAGCCGGCTGCACGGAGCGGGGCGGAGGGGGGCGATGCTCCTGCTGATGCTCGCTCGTGATACCTAGCGGGCAGGGGGGGCATCGTTGACGAGCCGACCGATCGCTTTCTCGAGTTTTGCGTACGCCACGTTGGCATCGTGTAGCGCTTGCACCTCGTTCGTGCGCGCCTGGGTAAGAGCAACTTGAGAATCAAGCACATCGAGCTGGGTGGACGTTCCCGCATCAAAACGGGCTTGAGCGAGACGTAAACTCTCCTCTGCTTGGGTGACGACCTGACGAGAGGCAGCGACGAGATCGATCGCGTTTTTATATGAGTAAAATGCCCGACGAACCTCGATGTCGACGTTCCGCTCTCCCTGAGAAAGCGCGAGTTGCGCCTCCGCCCGAGCACTTTCCGCAGTAGCGACACGCCCTTTGGTAGCAAACCCGTCGAATAGTTTCCAGGTCGCCCGCGCACCGGCTTGCCAGCCGTGCTGCTCGTCCCGACTACTCGCCGAGAAATTCGATTTCTCCGCGCCATAGCCGCCGAAAACCGATAAATTCGGAAAGTAATCAGCACGCTCTAACTCTACCCCGTGGTCGGCAGCGCGCAGGAGGGCTCGAAAGCGCTTGAGCTCTGGCCGAACATCTCGCGCCTGCGCGAGGGCAGCGGTGAGTACGATCGGTTCCTCCGTGAATGAGAGTTCTCCCCGAACATCCAAGCTCTCTCCGGATTCATCGATCCCGAGGACTCTGCTCAGTTCCTCAAGCGCGATCGCCGCATCGTTGACTGCACGGATATACGTCGGGCGGGCGTTCGCAAGTGCGACTTCGGCACGAAGCACGTTAAAGTTTGAGACCGTTCCAGCTTCAAGTTTGTCCCGCTCCGACTTGAGCTCCGCCTCCAGAAGCTCAAGGTTACGGGCTTGTACGTCGACCTGGGCTCGCGAGAGAAGCACCCCAAGATACCGCTCCCGTACCGCGAAGATGATATCGTTCACCACCGCAGCGAGCTCTGCGACCGCCGCCTCTTCGAGGTTTTTCTGCTGTTTGAGGGTTTCGGAGTTTTTTCCCCCCGCATAGATCGATTGCTCGACGATAAGATCGACCGCCCAGTTCTCTTGAGTGCCGAATTGCACCCCTTCGAATGAGGGGATCCTCTCCTCGGAGATGTGACGAAAATCGCTCTCGATCCGAACTTGAGGGAGGTAGCTCGAGCGCGCCGTGATGACAACTCCCTGTTGCTGCGCAACCCGTTCCCGGGCCTTGTTGATCTCGGGGTTCTTTTGGAGTGCGGTTTCGATCGAGCGGGGAAGGTCGTACGTGTCACCGGATACGACGTTCGAGTCGACTTCCCGGGGAGCCGAGTCGGCGAAGCTCATCGACGGGGGGAGGGGGCTCAGGAGGGCAAGCGCGAGCCCGACGGGGACAAGGCACCGCCTGACGTTAGGGCGTTTCGGTCCTCTTCGGACCGTTTTTTTGAAGGGAGCGGCAGCCAAGCCCTTTTTTTTCATAAAGTCAGCGTTCCAGGATAACGAACGGAGAGATCGTGCCCCCCTTACGGGGATGATGTCAAGGTAACCCCCAGGACGGGCTTAAGGGTTTTAACGGACCTTGAGGGATCTGCTTCTCGCCCCGATGCGAGCGTTAAGAGTCCGTGCGCGGCACGTTGTTGGGCGCTTTAAGGCGGTAAGTTTTGAGAGCTTCACCGCGGCCTTTCCGGATCGTCGTGTCGCAGCGGTTACTCTTTTGCCTGCTCCGCATTGAAAGCTCACCCGGATGCCGGCTCTTCCACCGTCTCGGTCCCGCACATTGGCCACAAGCGACGACCCAGACCGGCTTAACTTAACCCCAAATCCGAGGATGAATCGGGTGGGCGCAGTACGGAGAGCGGTCGCCACAGCCGCGGCGCCGTTGACAATTCCTCCAGTAACGATAAGTCCATCGAGTTCAGCGGTGCGGTGAACGGAGTTGAGCAAGATTCGCCGCAAATCGAGGTAGTTAAACCGTGGGTTAATCGCCAGGAGCAGCGCCGCAACGCCGGCCACATGGGGCGCGGCCATCGAGGTTCCGTCGAAGCGATCGTAGCCGCCTCCCGGAATGGTACTCAGGATGCCCACACCGGGGGCGGCAAGATCCACCGTCTCCGGGCCGATGTTCGAGAAGTAGGCGAGGACGTTATCTGCATCAACCGCGGCGACGCTTACGATGCTTGAGCTTTTAAAGTTCGCGGGAAACGACTCAAAAAAGTCGTTTATCGAGCCCTCGTTTCCGGAGGCGACGACGGTAAGAATATTAGCATCTTTCGCTGCGTTGATAGCCTGCTCAAAAACCGTCGAATAATCCGCTCCTCCGAGGGAGAGATTCATAATTCGCACACGGCGGGCGATCGCATATTCGATCCCCCGGACGATATCGGCGATCGTGCCGGCTCCGGATTCGTCGAGAACCCGTATCGGTACAAGCCCTACCCGCCAATTCATTCCAGCGACTCCGATGCCGTTATTCCCGACCGCCCCGATAGTCCCGGCGACGTGGGTGCCGTGCTCATTGAGA
Organism: Pseudomonadota bacterium; assembly: GCA_046047875.1. Lineage (GTDB taxonomy): Bacteria > Bdellovibrionota_C > UBA2361 > UBA2361 > UBA2361 > JBILDU01. The sequence continues at coordinate 4,529 of JBJOHD010000067.1, forward strand.
TCCAGCGGATCTCCGTTGCGTTCCACCGCGTTGTACCCGAGGAAGTCATCGATGTAGCCGTTACGATCATCATCGACACCGTTCGCCGGTATCTCGGCGGTATTCCGTGCGATATTTTCGATGAGATCGGGGTGGGTATAGTCGACTCCGGTGTCGATAACCGCAACTTTCACCGCTGTGGAGCCGGTCGTACGGTCCCATGCGGAGGTCATTCCGATATTCGGCACGGCATACTCACCGGCGAGCTCCGGATCGTTCGGGGTTATCGCAGCAAAATAGACCCAATTCGGTTCGCAGATTGCGTCGGGGATCACCGTAGTAATCTCGCGGCACCGGGCGGTGATCGCTGGGGTCGCTGGGGTGACGGCCCCCCGAGTTCGCGGCGGCGGTGCCCCGCTGGCAAGGACTGGGGAGCTGGCAAGGGCTGGGGAGATCGAGTCGGTGAGGCTCAAGACTTTTAGTGTGCTCGTTGGGGGTGAAATCTGAGCGGCGCCGTATATAGCTGCGGAGCGGGGCGGAAATCGTACAACCACCTCCTCGCCCATTCGCACGAGACCCCCTTGTGCCGAAAGGACACCGGGAATTGTCACGCCCAGCGCGACAAGGAGAGAACCGAAAACAACCCTCATGACAACATCAAGCCTGACACCCACCCCAATTGTAGAACCGGCTGGCCCTCGTGAGCCAACGATTTTTTATTTTAGCACCTCTTGAGGCCGCCACCGAACGATCATTCATCTCCGAAAAAGCTCTTAGAAACGAATAGTTGCATCTTTCCCCGCGCTGCCTCGCCGCAGCTGCTCCGACGAACACACGCGGAACGCATCTACACCCGGTGCATACGGTGAGTTGGTTTTGGGGGCACAGCCCCGCACAGGTTCCTCTCGGTTTTTGACCCCGTCCCGGGGTGCACGGTTTTGCTCCGTACAGCGTTTTTCAGGTCGCGCGTGTCTTTCGTGTCGATCCTTTAGCACGGTTTTGCCGGGGGTATTATGTTCTTCGCCAACTTTGAGCCTGCTGTCGTATCGCATGGAGAGATCCTTACTGAATTACGAAACGCTCCGCCATCGCTCGTTCAGCCGGCAGAGCTCCATGATTTTAATTTTACGGGAGATCGTCGCCTTTCCGGTGAGCTTCTTTTCTCACCGTTGAGCGCTGAGAGTTGGGTGCGTGGAGCCCTCCGGGAGGTTCTTCTCCAGGCTCCACCGAGTGAGACGCGGGAGTGCGCTCTCCTACCAGGGGCATCGCTCCGGGAGATGTTACGGGGGTTCGCTGAGGTTCCAAGTATAAGCCGCGTTCGGTTTGCTGAACGGCTCGCTCGAGCAGGTGCGATCGATAGCGATACCGTGAGTTTTCTGGAGGGAAAGTTTGATAACGTGGCTGCTTTATTGAGCGTTCCTGAGCGGGTGACCCTCGGTCGTGCGCTGGTGGCGGAGCGTGAGGCGGCTTCCCTTGAGCGACTCCTTCGGGCGAGCGGTTCATTAGCAGAACTCAGTGAGGTGGTCATCGCGCTTGACCCTGCTCTGATCGCTTCTCTTTCCCCGGAGCTTCGCGAGTATGCAGCGCTTGCCACAGTGCTTCCGGAGCTGCAACGCCTCGAAGTGAGGCCGACCGATCCTCGAGGCGATATCAGCTGCGAGATCGAAGCGCTCGATAGCGCCCTCATCGCGGCGCTTCGAATCTGTATCTCTCCGGACCGGTACGCCGATACCCGGGTTGTGGGTGAGCTTCGCGCGACGATCCTCGATGACATTCGGAGTCTGGAGGAGGCGCTCACACGAGCAGCCGCACCAGAGGCGAGACGCGAGGTTGTGGCGGTTCACCGAGC
>JBJOHD010000068.1:0-9057 GCA_046047875.1 Pseudomonadota bacterium
CGCTCGCCGCGATTGCAAACTCTACCTGCCCGTCGATTTCATGGTGGGCCCCGGCCCCTCGGTAAAGGGTCTCGCCCGCGCTGTTCCAGCGCTCGAGATTCCCCCCGATACCATGGCGCTCGATATCGGCCCAGCGACGAGCCTCCTGTTCAAAGAGGCTCTCCACACCGCGGAGACGATCATCTGGAACGGCCCCATGGGCGCCTTTGAAAACGAGGACTACTCCAAGGGAACCACCGATATGATCGAGAGCCTGGCGAGCGCGCACGGCTTTACCATCGTCGGTGGCGGCGACACCGACGCGGCGATCCATCAGATGGAGCTCGCCCACAAATTCGACTACATCTCGACCGGCGGCGGCGCCTTCCTGGCCCTCCTCGAAGGGAAGGGGCTCCCCGGATTTTCGGCGCTTGAGGCGTAAGGCTTTTACCTATCCGGTCGCCCAGTGCCACCGACGCAGTGGTGTTTAAATACCGGTCTTTAATCGCCCCTCGCGGCTCGGAGGATTTCCGATTTTTTCGGGGGTAAGTGACCTTAGCCCCGGGGACGCTCGGTCGTTTTCGCAATTTGGAGCCACCATCTTTTTTGTTGGTGCGGTGACTAAAGAGAGCGAATCGCCGTATCGATAGCTTATTGGAGCCGGCGGTGAGGGGGACCCCCCACGCCGCTGCGATTCCTCGGGCGGACCGCACATCCGCTCACGGGAGCACCCCGCGGTTGTTCGATCCGGGGCGGCGTATTTCGGGGTGAAGGTATGAATACAGCCCGGGTATCCTCGGTTCTGGCTCGGCAGTTGGCAACGATTCGCCGAAAAAAAATACAACGGCTCAAGTCGCGAATCGCGGCGGGGAAGTACACGGTGAGCAACACCGCGCTCGCCAAAGCGCTCTTCCTCGCCCGATAATCGGCGAGTTTAATCTAGGTTTTCAAAAGCTCTTCCCGTGATACACTCGCGCTGGGCCGCACACGATGGGGAAAAAAGATCGTCGAAAACTTGATACCTCCAAGGTCGGCGGAGGTGCTTTTTTCGTCTCGTTTCTTGTCATCGTTCCGATAGCGCTTTTTAGCGTGTGGTTTGTTATCACACAGAGCTCCGGAGAATCTCTCCGATACATTGGACGATTCGCCCTCGGAGCGTGCGGTGGCGGCGTTCTCGCTGGACTACTCATCCGGGGCCATACCGCGGTGTTTATCCATGAGCTGAAGCACTCTATCATTGCAAACTTGGTCGGTAATAAAGCCACTAACTGGCGGATCCGCAAAAACACCGGTCACTTCGAATACGAATTTACCGAAAAGACCCGGGGCTACAACGCTTTTATCTCCCTCGCCCCGTATTGGCTGCCGGTCTTTACCCTTCTCTGCGGCGCGATCGGCTGCGCCGGTTGGTTCAGCGACCGGGAGATGATCGCCCTTATCATCGGCCTCGGATGGGGGGCGGACATCGCGCTTATCGCACGCGATATCGGCCCCCACCAAACCGACTTTAGCGATCTGCAGGGAGGTTTTCCGATCGGGCTCACCTACGTCGCGGCGCTGAATATCATCGTCCTGGCTCTCCTTCTCACCCTGATCGGTGCTGGTCTACCTGGCTTAAAACTCCTCGGGAAAACGGTATGGGGTGCGCTGTATAGCCTCCTTGCGCCCTCCCCCCCCGCTGCCTTGAATTGGTCCCCTTAAATTGATAAATCTCCCGCTGTGAAGTTCTCGGGAGCTCCAACGTATGTATCGTGTCAAAATCGCCGCCCTCATCACTTCTTTTCTTTGCTGCGTATCCCCTGCGCTGAGTGACGATTCCCCCGGCGTGAGCCCCGAGCTTCGGAGATTCATGCGCCCGGCGCTCGTTATCGGAAGAGTTGTGTTCCCGACCGCCACCTGCAACGAAAGCGTTTTCAAGCCGTGCGTTTGTGCCTCGAAGACTCCACCACAGGTAAAGTATCGTCCCGCACTCAAGCGATGTAAGGGACGCGCCGGTGTTATACTCGAGGGCTCGCTGCGAACCGCTTTTAGCGTCGTCTTCCGAGATCGGGCAAACCGCGATCGATATGCGCCCCCCGGCTGGAACGGCTGCACCCCCGCGGAAGTCGATATGGGTCTTGCGAAATGCAGCTACTACAAGGCTCAAAAGGTGTATCGAACCTCGCAGTCGACGACGTTCTGCTTCCCCTTCCCCGGAACTTCGAAGCAGATGGCGAAGGCGAGCCGATTAACCGTTAAGCTTAAGGACTCGCCGAACGATACGAAGGATCCGCTGGTACGTCTCTGCCTCCCCCTCTTCAAAGCGAAGAACCCGATCAATTAGCGTCGAAGAAAAGCTTTTCAAGACGCAGCGTCCGGGGAGGTCGGGTGCTCACCAAGCGCTCCCATCATCGTGTTCAATGGCCCGCAGGCGGCTCCATTGAGGTTGGAGCTAGGTGGTCGGGATAGCGCACCCAATCGAGGTACAGGGCATAGGCGGGTGCGGTCACCCCAGCTCGGCGGCGATCCCGTGCATTTAGAATCGATTCCATCGCATCAGCCGGTCGCATTCCCCGACCGATCTCAACCATCGTGCCGACGATATTTCGGACCATGTATTTTAAGAAGCCGTGTCCTACAACCCGGTAGGTCAACATCTTTCCCTCGATCGAAAGCTCGCTTTCGAGGATCCGCTTTACCGGGGTCTTCGCAGCGCATTTCGCCCCCCGAAAACTCGTAAAGTCGTGCTCACCAAGCACGACCGCTGCGGCGCGTTTCATCGCCTCTAAATTAAGCCGCATCGGCACATGCCATACCCGGGAATGGTCGAGAACAAGCGGGACATCCCGGTTATCGATTCGGTACGAGTACTGCCGCGCGATGGCGTGCTTTCTCGCTCTAAACTCGAGCGGTACGGTATCAGCCGACAAAACCGCTAGGTCGTTTTTAAGGAGGCTGCTCACCGAGAAGCGCAGCCGTCTCAGATCGGGCATATCGCGCACAACGAAATTTACGACCTGACCGCGGGCATGAACCCCGGCATCGGTGCGCCCTGCGGCGTACACCACCCGCACCTCCTCTCGCAGAACGACCGAAAGGATCCTCTTGAGCTCGCTCTCAACGGTACGCAGGCCGGGCTGCTGCTGCCACCCCTGAAACGCTGCGCCGTTATACTCAATGATGAGACGAATGTTGTACACGACCCTTCACAAGGAGCTGCGCGATCTGAACCGCGTTCAAAGCTGCGCCTTTTCGCACGTTATCAGCAACCACCCACATGTTGAGGCCATGCGGTACAGAGAGGTCGGCCCGCACTCGGCCGACGTGAATCTCATCGGTATTCGCGATATCGATCTGCAGCGGATAGTCGCTATCGTCCCGGTGAAGCGCAAGCCCCGCTACATCACCACAGATGCCAAAGAAGCTCTCCACGCTGAGCGGCCGCTCAGTTTCGATGTTAACGCTCTCCGCATGACTATGGAACACCGGGACACGCACTGCCGTTGCGGTGATACGGAGCCCCGGAATATCAAGGATCTTCCTGCTCTCCTCGATAATCTTGTATTCCTCTTTCGTATAACCATCGTCCATGAATACATCGATCTGCGGGATGCAGTTGAAAGCGATCTGATGTGGAAATACCTCTTGGGGAAGCGCCTGCTGATTGAAGATCGCTAGAGTCTGCCCCCACAATTCGTCGAGCGCCGCTTTGCCTGCTCCCGAAACCGACTGAAACGTAGTGACAACCACCCGCTTAAGGCCAGCTGCTTTATGGATAGCATGCAGGATCGGCACGAGCTGGATCGTCGAGCAGTTCGGGTTTGCGATTATCTTTGAATCCTCGGTGACAAGGTGACCGTTCACTTCCGGAACAACGAGCGGCACCCCTTGCGAGAGACGGAAAGCGCTGGAGTTATCGATGACTACCGCACCGGACTCCACCGCAATCGGCACGAATTTTTTAGCAAGCTCGGCGCTCGTCGCAAAAAGGGCGATATCAACCCCTTTAAACGAGTTCTCATCGAGGAGTTCGACGACGACCTCTTCGCCCGCCACCTCGTACATCTCCCCGACCGAGTCCTCCGACGCAAAAAGACGAACCGCACGACAATCGATCTGAGCTTGGTCGAGGCAAACCACCATCTCGTTTCCGACGATTCCGGTCGCACCGACGATCGCGATAACTGGCTGCTTTTTAATAATCGGACCGGACTTGCGATTAGACATGGAATTCCTTCAGAAAAAACGGCGGTCGCGAACAGACGACTCGGCTCCAATTAACCGGAAATATCCGATAATAGTCAAGAATCCAGCCGAAAAACCCCTCGGCGCAGCATCGCCTACGGGCGCTCTCCCAGGACCGCTCTCAAGCCCCAGATTTAAGCCTGAGGCACCCTTTTCGCCCCTCCCGCTGCCGCAGGCTCTCCGGAGACACGGGCCCAGGCTGCGCCGATTAGAGCGGTGTGGGACGGACTCTTTTGTGTTAATTCTGTACGCAGTGGCGATTTATACAGCGCCTCTCCCCGCACCGGGGAGCCGATGAAGGTTTCTTTATGGCCACCGTACCAACCACCCCAGCGCTTCCCCTCTTTAAGACCAAGACGGGGCAGGAGCTTTCAGCCGTAAGCTCCACAACGCTCCTGACGATGCGGCGGGAGCTCAATGAGCGGTACGGGATCTCCCCGACCCAGATAGCAGAGGCCGCGGGATACAGCATGGCGATGGTAGTGCGGTACGCTCTCGGCCTCTCCGCTCGGGAGGGCCAGGTATGTGTCATGGCAAGTGACTCCCTCGGGGGGCTCGTGGCGCTGTCGACGCTGCGACACCTCATCAACGGTGGGGCCGCGGGAGCGGCGCTTATCGTCGGGAACCCGCAGACTCGAAGCGCTGAGCTTCAAACCCAGCTCGCTCCGCTCGCCGCTATGGGGGTACCGGTAGAGGAGCTCGAGCCTCTCTTTCAAGGGGGCTACCTCGAAAAGATCCTGGCGGATTGCCACAACGTGCTCTGGGGAGCCTCAGATATCTTAGCCAACGCAGTACCGAACCTCGCCGGCATCATCGGGGTTCTCAACGAGGGTCGAACACCGGTTCACGCTGTCGAGCTCCCCGGGGGGCTCGACCCCGATTCAGGGAAGGCTCTCGGAACGAGCCTCTTCGCCTCTTCGACCCTCTCTCTCGGCGCACCGCTGGCCGGGCTTTCTGCGGGGCGGGACCGGGTGGGTCGTCACTACGTCTGCGACGTATCGCTATCGAAGGATCTATTCGACAGGGCGGGAGTTCCGTGGAGTCCTCTATTCGCCGAGCAGCCGGTGGTTCAGATATTTCCAGCGGAGACGCCGGGCTAAACCGCTTTAAGACGAGCGCGCAGCACCCAAGCCACAACCGAGCCGAGGGAGCCCTATCGGCCAAACGAGATAGCACCTGCAAGCAAGAGCGGTCGAGGCTAGAGCACGGCACGCCTAGCGCGCCGGCATTCCATAAAGGGTCCAGCGAAAGCCGTCGCTCGGATTGCCATCGGTCAGCATAATCACCCAACCTTCACGCGGGGGGGACTGCTGGCCATCGCTTTGGAGCTTCAATTGACCAGCCTCCTCGGCTTGAATCACATCCACCCCCGCCTTTCTCTCGTCCCACGACTCGGGACGACGTGCGTTGGGGTAACGCGAAGAGACAATTTTGGTTACAGTTACCTTCGCAGGAAGCGCCTGAGGAGAAAATGACTGCTGCACCGCCGACCTCGTATTACCACCTAAAAATAGTCGCCAGGGGGAATAACTATCCTACCCCTGAGCGTCAGGCTCAACGGTCTGTTGAACCTGCATCGCGAAGAACGGAGATGGACCGTGCTTCACATCACGCATCATATCCGCCGCCTCTCGGGTCTCAACGGTGCTCCATTGGACGACCGGCTCCCCACGGGGCCCCGGATCACCGATCGAGGTTGGAACCAAAAAGAGGTCACCGGCGACAGCATCCTGCTTCGCAACGAGCTGGACGATATTGACCGGCATCTTCTTCGTGTCTGCCGCCCGCTTCGCCACCTTTTTCAGATCATCGATCGAGCGGGAGATTACCCACTGATTGCGACTAAGCCCCGGACACGCAAACATAACCTTGCCGTTATCGATCGCGCGCTCAAGTTCAAGGATCCAATCGATTGACATAATCTATTTCTGGCCGTTCAAAAAAAATTGGGAAAACTCGAGAGGACGGTTTGACCTACGACCCCTTAGGTGGTTCTTCGACATTATCGATGCGCTCCTTAAGCTCCTTCCCGACCTTAAAGAACGGTAATTTTTTTGGCGGAACGGCGATCTTCTCACCGGTCTTTGGATTCCGCCCCTGATAGGACTGATACTCCTTCACGACAAAACTGCCGAAGCCACGAATCTCGATGCGCCCACCACTTACCATCGTCTCACGCATCTTCTTATAAATGAGGTTTACCACCTCCTCTGACTGCATCACGTTGATGCCGGTTCTTTCGGCGAGCTTTTCGATCAGTTCAGATTTATTCACGCTCGTTCACCTCGAACAAAAAGAGAGTGTTTCTTACAAAATCGGGTACTTACCAACTCGGCTCTTATACCGGGTCTAGCCCCGATTGTCATCAACGAGTTAGGGTGTTCGTCCCCGGGATTACACCGTTATTTTCGGCTCTCCCTGCTTGTGAGATGAGGCTATCAGGAGAGACGGCGCGTTAAAAAGGATAAAATCTTGTAAAAACGTATCGTTGTAACTAAAAGACCGGTATTCCATCGTAAAATCGACCGGGGTTTAGTAACGCCGTTCTAATTTCTCGCCCCCCCCCCCCATACACACAGTCGATAAGAAGGTAGGGGTGCTTTCTCGCCTCCCAAAAAGAACCTATCTTAAGGAAATGAGTGAAAGCTCCGGAGAAAACATCGAATTCTTTCGAGGGCTGGGCGAGCTTCCGGCGGAGTGCATAAACCTTACCGAGGGTGCGCTCAGGATAGCTCAGTGGAACTACCCCGACCTCGATCTGCAAGAGGAGCTCCGGAAGTTCGACGAGCTCGGGGAGCTCGCTCGTGAGCGTGTCGGGGGCACAACCTCGCTCCAAGAGCGGCTGCACGCGGTGATTCGTTTCCTCTCCGAGGAGCTCAGTTTCCGGGGGAATATCGAGGAGTACTACGATCCCCTCAACTCGTTCCTGAACGATGTGCTCACAAGACGGTGCGGTATTCCGATCAGTCTGGCCGTGCTTTATATCCACGTCGCGAAAGCGGTGGGAATCGAGCTCAGCGGCGTGGCGGCCCCCGGACACTTCGTGACCCGAGCGGAACTCGCGGAGGGCGGTCCGCTGTTTGTTGACCCTTTCTATGGTGTCATCCTCACCGAACTCGAGATGCGTGAGCGCTACCGCAACGGCGACCCCCCCGGTGAACTTCCCGACGATCTGCTTCTCCCGGTCGACAATAAGCGTATCTTGATTCGAATGCTGACCAACCTCAAGCACCTGTACGTGGCTCAAGACGACATCGATCGGGCGCTGGCGTGCTGCGAGCGAAGCCTGGCGATCGACCCAAACTCGCGCGCTGACTTAAGAGATCGCGGGCTCATGCTTCTCGATAGAGAGCTGTTTAATGCCGGGATCGCCGACCTCTCCCGCTACCTCGAACTCGCGCCGAACGAGCCGTGGTCGAAGGCGGTGCGCGAACGATTGACCGCGGCCCAGCGAATCATGAATACCCTAAATTAAAAATTCGCTCGTCTCCCCGCTCGGCGCACTTGAAAACCGCTGATAACGAACTTACCTCCCTGAGTATGGAGACGCTGTATGCACCATTTATCGGATGCAATCCCGCGACGGTGACGGTGAATGGCCACCGCGTCATCTTCCTCTCAACCGACCGGAGGGCGCTTGAGGAGGGCCTCGCGCTCCTCGGAGCGGAGTCGGTTCAACCGGTCGGGACGAATCCCGCCGAGGAGACCGCCGACATCGCAGCGGAAATAGCGGCAGCCACGCGAGCTCATCCCGTTTTGACTCCCGGCGAGGCTGCGGTAGGAGATGTTTTACATAGCCTTGAAGCGGCTCTCCCGTGGCTCCAGTAATCCCCCGCGCCTGAACTGCGGTTTTTTTTAGATCCCGATTTTCTTCGCTATTTATCCTCGCCCATTTCGCGAGCGGGATCGAACCACCCCGTTGATCGACCACACCACAGTGTTAATATCTCCGAACCCGGGGCGAAATGCTCCGCCGGAAAATCGAGAGCTGATATGGGTCGTATATTTGAGAAGCGCAAAGATCGGATGTTCGCCAGGTGGGCGAAGACAGCGAAGGCCTTTACAAAGGTCGGCAAAGAGATCGCAATCGCGGTAAAGCTTGGGAGCGCCGACCCGAATGCTAATCCCCGCCTGCGGATGGCTATCCAAACCGCCCGGGCGCTCAATATGCCGAAGGATCGGATCGAGGCGGCGATCAAACGAGCTTCGAGCAAGGACGAAGCGTCACTTCAAGAGGTAATCTACGAAGGGTACGCCCCGTTCGGCATAGCGATAATCGTCGAGACCGCAACAAACAATCCGACCCGTACCGTCGCTAACGTTCGAACGATCATCACCCACCACGGCGGAACGCTCGGTACGTCCGGTTCGCTCGACTATCTGTTCACGCGGCGGGGAGCGTTTACTATCGCGCCCCCTGGGAGCGATATGGACGAGTTTGAGCTTGAAATGATCGACCACGGACTCGAGGATATCTTTGAGTCCGACGAGGGGCTGCTGCTGTACTGCTCCTTCGAAAATTTCGGAACACTTCAAAAGGCGCTTGAATCGCGAAATATCGAGGTCAGAAGCGCAGGGCTCCAGCGCTCCCCGCTGACAACGGTCAAAGTTTCCTCGGAACAGGAGAGCGAGATCGAAAAGCTGTTAAGCGAGCTCGAAGAGGATGATGACGTTCAACACGTCTATCACAACATGCAGTTAGGCTAAAAAATAGTTCGGCTTGGTGGTCGCCCCACAAACGAAAACGAGGCCAGGTGGCCTCGTTTTCGTTTCGCGTCATTTCGTTGAAGGAAATATCCTTACGGGGTCGAGGTCGCACGACGCCAGCGGGTGAAGACCCGGCGCTGCACCTTG
>JBJOHD010000069.1:0-14204 GCA_046047875.1 Pseudomonadota bacterium
TGGGGATACTTTCCCTGAATCAAAGAATCATTCGGGTCAGATACGAGGATGTGAGGAGTATCGAGACCGACCAGACCGTCATCGAGCGTCTCCTCGATGTGGGCGATGTTGAGATCGGCACCGCGGGTACGGCGGGGGTTGAGCTCACCCTCGCTGGAATCGGCGCTCCGAAGGAGGTGCAGGAGATGATCCAAGCCGAGCGCGATAAACGACAACGACTCGGCCAACGAGGGGGGAATCAAGCGGCCCTCGGTGGATAGACCGATTCGAGAGATTTGAAGAGAGATGTATGAAAATGCGTAACTGCCAACGGCACATCTTAGCAGCGATCCTGGTCGGATCGGTCTCGGTTCAGCCGCTCTACGCTCAAGACGAGATAAATCTCGACGACCTGCGGCGGGATCTGAAGCAGGCTGGTGGTATGCCGGCAGGTTTTAAGCCCCTCGATGAAACCGAAGCGGCCGCCGATGCGGCATCGAAAAAGCTCGAAGAGGCTGAGGCTCAACTGCTAAGGCAGATCTCGCTCGACGGTGCGCAGAACGGGGGGGCTATCGACGATGGATTCGGACCCGCTCATCTGAATCACGCCGAGGGAGAATCGATCAAAGCGGCGGTTGGAACGCGCTTTCTTGAGACGAGCCGACCGGTCGAAGCTGAGCCGGCGATCGAAAGCCCCGCGGAGGTAGTCGCAGCCCGCGTTACCGCCCAAGATCAGGCGATGGTGGGGGCACTCCCGCTTGAGGAACCTGTGATCTCCCCAAAACCGGTGCGGAAAACTGCCGAGCCTCAAGGGAAGAATAAGGTCGCAGCGATCCGGCGCGCCGCGATGGTATCAACCGATACCACCTCCTCCGACGAGGAGTCGGTGGCTGAACTCCAAGATCTGATAAAGCGCCACGGCAAGATTAAAGCCGACCTGAAACGCCAGTCCGATTCCGCGGCGAAATACAAAAAGAAGGCCGACGACCTGACCGTACAACTTGAAAAGTCCGAGGCGAAGGTCAAAGCGCTCGAGCAAGAGCTCACCGAGGCGCGCAATCGGCTTATGGTCTCGGAGACCGAGGTGGAGCGCCTCTCCGGCTTGATGGTCACTACGGTACGGAGCTCTAAGTCGTTAGCGAAACTCGGCTCGGTACGAACCGATGGGATCCAACGGGCATCGAGCGCAGCGGCGATAGCGCCGACCCGCCGACCGGCTGAAGCGCCACCGGCCGATGAGATGCCGGTGGCCACGGTCGTTGTGGAAAAGGCGAATCTCCGTACCGGCCCCGGAGCGGAGCACTCTCCGCTCATGTCGGTTACCCGGGGCACACGGCTTCTCGTCGAGATTCGGCGGGGCGAGTGGTACCGGGTGATCTCTCCGAGCGGTTCGCGGGCGTGGGTTTCGGCGGATGTCGTAGCTTTCGGCTCCTCCCCCCAAGCGAGCCCCTCCAAGACGGTACGGGTAAAAGCTTTCGACCCCTCACTTGAGTAGCAGCTTCTCAAGGGGTCGTTCATTTGAGGCGGCAGCACGGTGAAACAACGCGGCGCATCGAATAGAGATACTTTAAGGTTCCTCAGCTCAGCCTTCGGTTCGCTCGCCATCCTTGCTCTTATCGGCTCCCCAGCGCCGCAGGTGCGCGAGGTCCGCTTATCGAGTGCCCCGTCGTTCGTCTATCCGCTGATGGCCCCCCGCGTCTCAAGCGGCTACGGGCTCCGAAATCATCCCGTAACCAAATCTCATCGGCACCACTCCGGAATCGACCTGGCAGCCCCGGCGGGGGCTCCGATTCGGGCGATCCGCGGGGGTAAGGTTATCTTCGCCGACTCGCTCGGACCCTACGGGAAACTGATCGTGGTCGATCACGGTGATGGTTTCGTTAGCCGCTACGGACACTGCGAAAAATTGAAAGCCACCCTCGGAAAGCAGGTAAAGGCGGGAGAGGTCATCGCTACCGTGGGACAAACCGGAAGAACGACCGGGCCCCATCTGCACTTTGAGGTGTTGCTCGACGGGAACCCCTTTAATCCGGAGCATCTCATCCCGGGGCTCGGCGCGGAGGCTGAGGGATAACGCCGTATCTAATCGATCCCACCGATTGGAGGATTCCCCCTGCTCCCCTTTCCCGCCTCCCCCGTAGCTTACGACGAATCACCGTAGCGCCAGATAACCCCCTGAAATAACATACTTAAAAAAATATCCTCCCCAACAAAAAAAGTCGCTTTCAGAGGCAACACCGATCATCGACCGCGCCATAACTCTCTATGAAACTGGGGCGCTTGTCGTAATGCGACTTGCCGTCGGAAAAAAATGGTGTAAATCAGAAAAGTACAAATTAGGAACTGTATGTTTAAGAACTTAGTTGCGAAAGCAAATAAATCCTACACGAAGTTTGGGCAGATCGTTGGCAGTGCGATGCACGCTCCGACCCGCGCTCAATCGCAAGCGATGCTCTTTACCCTCGGCGTCGGCCTCTTGGCTGTTGGCATGAGCGGTGGTGTTGTTGCTCAGACCGACCTTATCGACGTTGAGTATAACGACGTCCGTCTCGCGAACGCCGTTGACCGTATCTTCACCTACCTCGAGGGTAGCTTCGGAGCGTTGATCATGGTTGCCTCCGGTCTCGGAGCGATTATGAGCGCCGCGTTCGGTCAGTACAAGGCCGCTCTCGGATGCTTGGTGGTGGCTGTCGGAGCGTTCATCCTCCGTTCGGTTCTCTCCACCTTCTTCAACACCGAGTCGCTCGAGTAATCGTTTAGCGATTCTGTGTCGAAAGGGGCGCCGCAAGGCGCCCCTTTCTTTTTGCCCCTTCTTCTCTCCCCCGTCTCCCCCAAATTCGTTTCGCGACGTCGACCTGATCGGCCTACCCCCGGTTTAAAACAAGCGACGACCGGGCCACCCCCAATTAAATTTGCTCCCAGCCCCTCCGGAGGTGTTTTTCACCCCGATAAAAACGGTTGTAAATACCACGAGAAGTAGTACTATCCGCTCGGTAGTACTCATGTAGTTCGCTGTGTCCCCTGAGCTTCCCCACGATTCAAACCTTTCCGGTCCAAACCCGTCGAGGCCCGATCGAGAGCCCACGGCGGGAGGTCCCGAGGGTTCGGAGCCTGACCTCAACTTTAACCTCCCGAGAAACGAGCTCACCGTTTGGGTGGCAAAGTTTGAAATCGCTCTTCAAAGCTTAAAACAGTCGTCTATCCTTCAGCTCATCCGGGAGGTCGAAGCGGATCGGACCCTGTCAACCGAGGCCCGTGCTCAGATCATCAATCATCCGGTCGGGATTTCGAATAGTGGTGAGACCCTCACCGGCCCCCCGTTAGCAATCTATCTCCGCAAAGATTCAAACCCGTGGAACGAGATCTTGAGGGGTTTCCTCGCTCTCGGTGCCGATCCAAATCTGCCCGATTCTCAGCGATCTCGCCCGTTGGATATCGCCCTGACTCGCTCGGGGAATCCAGAGATCCTCAAAACCCTGGTCGATTGCGGGGCTGCTCCGCGGTTAAGTGACGAGCGATTCTCGATCGATATCGCCCCCCCCGATCACGATCCGCGGAATCGTCGCCGTGACCGAGCCGGCGTGCGCTCAGATCCGGCGCGCGAGTTTGTCGACTTTCGAGCTCTCGTCGATGAGGTGTGTCGCATCTATCTCGAGGTCTCAGCGGACAATCAACGGGAGTGCCGCGAGCTGATCAGGCGCACCGGCCGACTCTACGACGGCTATGTGTACCTTCGAGCAACCGAAGAAGCGACACTCATCTCCCCAGAGATGGAAGCGAGGAGCATCGGGGGCAAGCGGTTCGTTGAATTGACCTCGATTATCCTCGCAGGGAATCACCCTCGCGATATCTCGTCGATGGTTCATCAGATCGAGGATCTGATGGATAACCACACCCATCTCCACCACTACCATCAGAGTGAGCCGGAGCTCGCGCTCCTGCTCGCCCATCCCGGGATGGATTATACCGACGAAGATGATATCGAGGTGGGCAACACAATCTCGCGCTCCCTCACCTCGATCCATCGGATCTATTTCCGCGGCATCCATCACCTCGAGGCGGGGGTGCGCGAAACGATCGGCAAGCTCGGATTTTTAACCCATTCGTTCAAATTCTACCGATTCGACACCGAGCAGCAAAAGGTCTGGCTCGGGGACGGCGCGGCGGTCATTCCCGCCTCAAGCATCTTTGAGCGATTCGGCTTCGAGCGGATGCCCGACCGCTCGACCGACCGACTCCCGGGGGAACAGAGTGGAGATCACTTGGGGAGAGGGTATGTCATCACTCGAGAGAGCCCCCTTCTCGTTTCCGGTGCGCTCGCACGGGATCCGCACCTCGACCCCGAGTTTCACATCGAGTTCCGACGCGCCTACCTGTTAGCGAATCATCCAAAACTTGGTACCCTGCTCGTCCGAAACTCCTCCCCTCTCTTCGGGCGGCAGGCTTTTCCGAACTTCGCTTATTGGGGGCCAACCCCGCAGTTGACCCGGAATCCGGGCGATGAGCTCCTCCATCCAGAGGAGCTCATCGCCCGCGGGCTGTTGCGCCCGGTCCTCACCACCGAAGGCAAGGATTACAAAAATATATCGCTGGGGCTTATCCAGTCACAAAGCGTTACTCGCCTCGTAAACGGAATAATCGCGGTAAAAGATGCCCTCAGACGGTGGAAGTTCGACACCGATGCTGAGACCGCATGGGATGTCGACCCGCATACCGGCAACCGCTATCCGAGCGGAAGCGGTATGCATCTCTCCGATGGATTTCCAACACTCGTGCGGCATCTGGTAGAGCGGCACCGTTTCATTCAAGATGCCCGACGGAACGGGCACGAGGCGCGAGAGCAGCTCCCCGACCTTGCGTTTTATCATCCATACCTCCCTGCGTGGCATCCGGAGAGATATACATTTAGCCCTCGCCCCGGCGGCGCGGAGACTACTCGCAGCCGTCTTCGCCTCAGCGGTGATATTCTTGAAGGGCTTCAAAAACTCGCGGCCGGAGCTCTGCGGAGCTCCGACGTCGCTGGGCTCGAACGGCTCGGGGTGATGAGTTTTTTGATGGCAGGAGCGAGGGCCCAAGCTGAACTTGTCATGATCCCCCGCGAGAGCGGCGAATCTATTTCTGATTAATCAAGGAGTACGTATGCGCGCGATTATAAATTCAACGCCAACGACTGAGCCGAAACCGGCTCCTACCACCCCCCAGACCGATCCACCCGCCACGGTACCGTATCCGCAGCCGAATCCCCGTCCGTGCCCCAAGCCGGGGACCGCCCCCAGTGAGACGTGCGGCTTGGAGGAGCTCACCCTTCCGGCTCGCTCCTAACCCCGTATAGCTTTAACTTATTCGGAGTTTCGCGAGCACCTGCTCTTTGAGCTTGGGGCTCGTCTCGGCGGCCGCGGCCTTTTCAAGCACCGAGCGCTGAGCCGTATCACGCGGGTCGAGGCGAGCATAAGCGAGCGCGCGCACGAGCGGCTCGCTGTGCCGCGCCAACGCCTCGATCTGATCGAGGGAGAACTCCCACTGATGGGTCTTTAAGAAGCGTGCCCCCTCAACGTTAAATCCATCTATCTCCGTTATCGCGCTCCGCGCTATCAAAAGCTCGACCACAGCTTTCGAACTCGGCTCGGTCGCAAACCATCCCTGGACAAACGCGGGGGCGGTGTCCCCTTGCACCTCGAGCGCCGCCACGAGCGCCACCGCCTGCTCCCGAGAGAGCGCCGCATCGGCGCGGGCCAGATAATCAAGAATGAGTGCGGTGCCTTCCCGAACCTGATCGCGGAGCCGCTCCCGAGCACTCCGTCGCACCGGCTCGATCGGAAAGCGGAGGAGGTCTGCCAGCTGTTCAAGCGACAAATTTGTCGTTGTCGGAAGCCCTACCAGAACCCCGAGGCGGTCGCGAACCGCCACCTTGCCCCAGCCGACAAGTTCATCCTCTTTGAACCAGCCGAGGAGTTCTCCAAGCCTCCCGTCGTCGCCTATCGCGGCAAGGAGTGCGCGCTCCCCTCCCGGCAACTTTGAGAGAAGACCTACGATAACCTTCACCCGAGAGATGAGGTTCTCTTCGGAGATATCCTCCGGGAAAAAAGTTCGAAAAACATCCCGACCGAGATTACCCGCGAGAAGATGACTCGCCGCCCGCGCTGCGGGATCCCCCAAAAATTCGATCTTCTGTTTTATCAATTCGAGGAAAACCGGACCGAACGGCGCGGGCAGCTGCGCCACTTCAACGAGGGGATACCCCTCAAGCTCGGGGAAACGACGCTGCAGGTCGACATCGCCGGCGAGAGCGACGACGACACCGGGATGGAGCGCGGAGAGGTCGAGGCTCTTCGGGGCATGCTCTGGGGCGATCTTCAATAACGCGAGACCGAGCAGGGTCTCACGATCAACCTCCTCCAATTCATGCTGCCACAAGGGATTGTAGCCAACCCGCAAAAGCCCCGCTCTCACCAGAGCGCTCGATTCGGAGCCTCCGCGGAGCGCATCGGTGACGATGACCACCTCCGCTGCGGGATCACCGTCAACGAGGGCGGCTTCGGCTACCTGACGCATCATCTGCGGTTGAGCACTCCCCCAGTAGACCGGATACGGGATGCTCGGCCCCGCCGCCCCCCCCCCCCATTGCACGACGTTAAACCGAAACAGCAATGCAACCAGGATCGCCAGGCTCCCGACGAAGAGGATGATCGGCATCCCTGAACCGGTCTTCTCAACCACCTTCGAAGGGTCCAGCCGTACCGCCTCATCCGAAGCACGCGGGGGCCCCGGTTTCGACGCTGCGGGGGAGGAGTTCGGTGCCGAAGCGGGGGGAACCACCCTCTCAATCGGAGGATCTACTCGCAACAGTGAAGATTCGCGGGGTCCCGGCGCGGGGGGTGTCGCTGGTGTGACGAGTCTACCCGCTCCGACACGGGGCGATGGGGCGATATCCCGAGTGGTCGGGCTCACAGGCGGCGGGGGATGTCCTGAGAAAAACGCCTCAACAGCGCCGATGACCGGGCGATCCCCCGCATTCTCCGCCGCCATCGATTCGAGAAACCGGAGCTGCTCCGCGCTGACGTGGGTGGCTGCAAGGCTCCGCATCACCAACGCGAGACCGAACACATCTGTTGCCGGCGATGGCGCCTCCCCCCGTGAGATCTCGGGCGCAAGATCTCTATACCGGGCGGCGACGGATCCCCACCCTGCAAACCCGTAGTCGAGAAGAATCGGAGTGTCTCCCTCCACAGTTACGTTGCTCGGCGCGATATGACCGTGGACTATCCCGAGCCCCTCAAGATACCGCACATACCCAATAAGGCGCCGGGCGAGATGGATCGGATGCATCGAAGAGAGCGCCTCGGTTGAAGCGTTTTCACCGAGAGTCGCGGTAAAAAATCGCCGGCGCATCCACAACTGGGGCCCTCCGGGACCTTTAATCTGCCCACACGCGATAATCCCGGCAACACCTGAAAGAGCTCCGTGAGCTCGGGCGAGCGCTTCGCGCCGAGCCTCTTCGAGACCTGGATCGCTGAAACGGGTGAGGGTCATCACCCCCTTTTCCAAGACGAGGGGACGCACGTCCCATAACGCATCCATGAAGTGCGCCCCAACGAGCACCCCTGGAGGACGAGGCACCAGCCCAAGCACCCGATCAACAGCCGCCCGTTGCTCGGGGGTAAACTGTTCTGCAGAAACGGTTCGGCCACCCGGTCCTGAGCGACCGTCTTTCACGACGAAAAGATGTTTCGGCTTACCCGAAACGATACTCACCCTAGACCTCCCCGTCTCGCGGTTACCCTCGCCCTGTGTGCAGCGAACGGCAATGCCCTATCGATCGACCCGAAGGCCCCGCGATGCCGCTCGTCGATCAGATTCAATCCCGCTGATTCACTGAGAAAAGTATATCACACAGCCTCACGGGCTGCATCGCAAGAGTAGTTTAATGGCGGGCACCGGGGATGGCGGGCTACCCTTTCCGGCTCTGAATCAGCTCGTCCAATTCGACCTTGAGGCGGGGTAAGATTTCTTCGTAGGAAAACGCTCCGATAAGCTCCCCCCGCCGCTTAAAGTTCACATGGTTCGGGGCGCACCACAGCCCGAGATCCGCGTCATCGGTCTCTCCGGGGCCGTTTACCCGACACCCCATCACCGCGATCGTGATGTTCTCGTCGGCGGCGAACGCGGTAAGCTCCTTCACCTTCTGAGCGAGCTCTACAAAGCTTTCGTTCTCAACCCGGGAGCATGAGGGGCATGAAATGATATTCAATCCCGCTTGCTCAAAACGGGGCACCGAGCGGAAGCGCCCTGCATAAACGTCCTCGATAATCCGTCGCCCCAGCTCGACTTCCTCGTATTTTTTCGCGTACGGAAGGGTGAGCGAGACACGCAGCGTATCTCCGATACCTTGCGCGAGGAGGTTCTCGAACGCGACGCGGGTCTTAATCTCCCCCATCGGCAGCATCCCCGCCTCGGTGACCCCGAGATGAAGGGGGATATCGGTAAACTCTTGGGCGAACTTTCGATTGATGTCGATGACATCGTTCGGGTCGGAGCTCTTCAGCGACACCACGAAGCGGTCGAAGTTTAGATCGCCCATAAAGCCGATGTGCTCCCGCACCGAGCTTAACGCGACCTCCAGTGGGTCCTCCCCTCGAGCGGCTTGAGATGGATCGAGCGACCCGAAATTTACCCCGATTCGGACGGCGCAATCGTGCTCACGGGCAGCCTCAACGATGTATTTAACCTTCTCGAAAACCGGAACGTCTTTCTCGTGGTGGTGAAGATGTCCCGGATTGTAGCGGATCTTTTGAACGTACGGCGCCACCTTCGACGCGAGCTTGTAGCTCTCCTGGAGATCCACGACGAGACGCGCCGTCGTGCGCGGACGGATCGCCGCGAGCGCCTCCACGTCTTTGCGGCTATCCACCGCCACACGGATAATGTCGGCCCCGTGCTCTTGAAGCAGGGAGATCTGCCCGAGCGTCGCTTCGATATCCTGCGTGTGAGTTGCGCACATCGACTGAAGCGCTATCGGATTTCCCGATCCCAGAACGATATCCCCTACCGGAACTCCCCGGGTCTTACGCCTTTGAATACGGACTTTCGATTCGGTCATGCCCAGCCTCAATTAGAAACAACCGCCGAACAGCCCACGGTGCGGCCTCGGACGGAGCACGCCACCCCGCCCAATTCATCGGTATTGCGGAGGTAGCCTCCGTTTTACTACCATTTGGGGGTGATTTTTGCACCTCTGGGGGGTTATCCGATGATTCGCAGCTGTGTTCTAAGCGTTGTGCTCCTTCTCGGTAGCTCCCTACCTGGATACGCCGCCGGTCCGGGCGAGGAGCAACCGTTCCTGCCGACGTGGAAGCTCCTAAATTCCGAGCAAAAGCAACAGTTTATCGCGGGCTATCTCTTCGGCTGGAACGATGCCGCTCAGATCACCTCGATCGTCGCCGGTTTTGTGAAGGAGAACCCCGAGCAGGCTCAACGGGGGCTCGAGAAGCTGCAGAGCCTCTACGACGTCGGCGATCTAAAACCGGGGGCGATCGCGCGGGAGGTCGATAATTTTTTCAATGACCCGAGCAACACCGCGGCGGGGTTATCTCGCGCAGTGTCGTTCGCCAAGGAAAGGCTTAAATAGTCTGGTGTTCACCGGGGGAACCCCGTAAAATCTTTGCGGCGTTCACCCCTTACCCCCTACGGGAGTCCGTTGAGGCGCCGGGGAGGATTGCGGGTCGCTGCAACGGCAACGGAAAGGCCAGGAGTTTATGGTTTCACTCGACGAAATAAACGAGATCTTCGACCGAATCACTGAGCGATACGAGGATCCGGTCGCGATCGGGGGGCGGTGCGAGAGTAACGTGTACTACAGGGTAGAATCGCTCACCGAAAGCGATCTCAACACCTGCGCCGAATACGTAGCTCAACGGATAAAGAACGTCGTAACTCCAAATACTCCGCAGCTTTTCCTAAAACTCCCCGGCGGGTACAGCTTCTTCGCCGAGCGTTTGTGCGCGATCTATTATGAGCTCGGCTTTAGCCGCCACGAGATCCCCCTTGAGCAGTATCTTGAGAGTAAGCTCTCAAACGGCCACGGGGAAAAATACCGGGGGAAGAACGCTATATTGATCACCGACGTTATCACCACCGCCCGGTCGAGCCTCGAAGCCCACACAAAGGCGACCCTGCGAAACATTCCGGTGTTATGTTGGGCGACCCTCATCGATCGCACCTTCGGCCCCGGTCCGGTTCCGGTCGTGTCGGCATTCACCGGAGCTCCGGTGCGGGTACTCACCCAGGTCGGGTAAGCTCCCCCGCGAGGACTGCGCCGAGAGCGACCTCAGAATTATGAGATCGGTGGGCCCTCGAGTCGGCGCCTGATATGACCGCCACACAACCGGCGGTGAAACACAATCCGGATAGAAACCGCTCGATCTAAACCCAGATAGAGCCGGCCCAGCATGAACGGAGATAACCCGATATAGCTGGATATAGATACCTGGCTATAACAAATGAATCAGTAACAAGGATTGAAGGAACGGAGGGGCGAAATACCGCGCGCTACGCCACGGGGCCGAGCGGCTCTTCACGGACCTCTTCACGAACAAGTAGGTCGGCGCAATCTTCGAGAAGCCAGGCGAGACGCTGCTCCGAACCCTCGACCTCAGCGAGCAACGAGGCCGCCTGATAGAGAAGCACCTGAGCGCGCCGCTTGTAACGCACGTCGCGCTCAGTGGACCCACCACCGAGAACTCGCACCTTCCGATCTACCGCACTATCGGTGTCGAGGCGCTCTAAACGGCTCGTTCCGGGCTTCAGGCGGTCGGCGCTCCCGCACGACCTCAATACCCGGGGTGCTCCCTCCGATCGCTTCCCCAATCGCCGCACCAGATTCGCCGCAGAGGCGTCCAACCCAGGCCCCCCAAAATCGGTGGAACGGCTGCGACCCGAACGACTGAGGTGAACGACTTTTCCCATCTTGGCCATACGAAACGACGATTACCGACCGTGTTTTGCCTTTAAGAAAGCCTGCGGCTTTTTCAGAGCGGCTCCTAGGTTTAACCGAATTAAAGTTTGGAGGCAAGTACAAAATGCACGTCGAGCCGGATATCTCCAGCAGAGAAAGGGGAACGGCGACAACTTCAAAAATTGGGGGAGCGCCCCTGGGGGCCCGTGACGACTTACTTTCTGAGTGGGATGATCTTCGCCCCGACCCGGATCGGCTGACCGGAAAATAGATCGAGCGAGTCGCTCTGATCTTTATCATCCGCGATCGCCCGGTCGCTCGATAGCTCGATGGTGGGTTGCGCCAAACGACTTCGTTTTACGACGTCCTGAAGCTCGTGATGCGCCGCCTGGGCCGCCTGCTCACGGGCCTTCAATACGATCAGGTCGCGGCTGAGATGCGCCGCCTTAATAAAGTCTCCCTGCTCAGATACCGAGACGAGTTCGTGCTGCTTTACCCGGAGCTCCGATTCAACACGGCGCCAATCGGCGTAGAATCGATCCCTCAGGCCAAGGACCGCTCCGGTGAGTGCGCGGGTGTTTGGGTTATCGAGCGCACTTGAGAGCTCCCGTAAGAGGTCCGAGTTCACCTCCCGCCACTGTACCACCTGCAGCTCAGCGAACTCACTCGCCTCACCACCGCTGAGGCGTCCCATCGAGGAGTAAAGTCGAATCGCTTTGCGGCTCTTCTGTACGAGCAGTGCGACTCGGGAACGGAGGGTCTCATTTTCCATAACCCATAATAGTATCGCACCCCCATCGAATTGCAAACCGCACCGAGGTGGCTTGCTGGTAAAACATCGATTGAAAGGACACCCGCCTATAAAAGGGTCCCCGGAAAAAAATGCCCGCGCGGAATGGGGCGTTTTTTGCCGGGCATCGGGATGCCACCCCCATTTTAAGGGTTTAGGTCAGCTCAGGCGATGGCACGAAGGTTGCTCTCTTGGCCCAGTGAGAGAACATCGGTGGTGGAAGAGCTTGGGAGTCCTCCTTTACCACACATAAAGAGACATCGTCCCCCCAAGCGATGGCACTTACCGATGGGCGAAAGGTATCGGCTGAACGGCGATCGATCCAACGGTCGGTCACGGACAGCGAGCGTCGATTGCAACGGTGCTCGATTGAGCCCGCGGAGATTTAGCGAGATCTACGAGCTCTTTCCTATACTGCCGACCGGGAAACCGGTCGGCTTTTTTTTTGGTTGTTGAACGGGGCGATGTGTTGGTGTTAGCTGACGAACGTGAGAATTCGGGACGATGCCATGATTGGGATGCGCCACGGCTTACAGCGCCTCGTGATCGGATGTGTGGCTCTGGCGGCGGCGATCGCGCCGGCCGCTGAGTCACGGGGCGATACGGGGGTCGCCTGGAGGACGATAGCACCTGACCTTGAGACAACTACCCTCAGCGCTGGGCCCCTTTCAGCGAAGCTCGTGGTGGTCCGCTCAACGCTGCAAAGGTATCGTTTAGGCGTCGTCGAGTCGCAAGCGTTTGGGACCTCACGCTCTACGGTGCGGCGGCTCGTTGAAGCGAGCGGTGCCATCGTCGGCATTAACGCTAATTTTTTCGATACCGAAGGGCGGGCACTCGGCCTCGTCGTGAGTGATGGAGTGGTGCGGCAACGGCTTCACGGCGGGGGGCGCACCCTCACCGGGGTATTCGCGATCGACAAAAACGGTCCCAAGATCGAGGGACGGATCGCGTACGCACCGGCGGGCGTAACCGAGGCGGTCCAAGCAGGCCCCCGGCTGATCGTCAACGGCGTCCCCTCAACGGGTCTTAGCACCTCCGGTGCCTCCTCTCGTCGCGCCGGGGTATGCGTTGATGATGCCGGTAGAGTGCTCCTCTTTGCGGTCTCGTCGGGACTTCTCGGGCTCACCCTTCAAGAGTTCCAAAATCTTCTGATGCAGCGGGATCTCAAATGCCGCGATGCGCTCAATCTCGATGGGGGCGGATCGGTGCAACTCTCGGTCGTACCGGGGGTTGTGCCGGGGGGATTAAAGACCGCTGAGATATTTATCCCGGGGGCGGACGAGGTTCCGGTCATGCTCGGCTTATTCCCTCTCAAATCTCCGTGATGCGTGGTTTTTCCCTGCAACTCAGCGAGTTGGATTAAATTCCAGATCTCAGCTACAATGCACTTAAAGCAACGGATACAAATAGTGGATTGACAGCTCGCGATCGCTCGACGTAGTTTTTACTAACGATTCTCGGAGGTTTTTGGGTAACTCCCACATTCGGTTTGAATCGTTTGGTTATCGGGTGGTCTGCATCTCGGTGCGACATCTCGGTGCGGCGGGCTTCGATGCCCGAAGCGACGAGGGGCTCTCGGTAGTTTTTATCGCGGTGGTAAAAGAGGATCATGACGGTTCACATTCTTGATCGAGAGTTCACGGCGAAAGAGGTGCAAAACATCTTGCGAAGCCTCACTGGGGGCGACGAGAAGATCGGGCTTGCCCTCCTCAACTACTACGCCCGCACGAACCTGGTGCCAACCACCGGCAATACGCTCAGCCGGGGACGAAAGAAATACTCGTATTCAGACCTCATCTTGCTCTGCTGGCTCTTCCGGATGAAACGCGAAGGATTGCCGGTGAACCGTTTCCGTCGCGGTATCGACTACCTCCGGAAACGGGTGCCGAAGCTTCACAAGAATCCGACCGACATGGTGATGCTCACCGACGGGCGTCAGCTCTTTATCAAGCATCGCATCCAAGAGAAAGGGCAGATCGCTGAGGTGATGACAGGCAAAAAAGCGGGCCAGTACGTCTGGGCGTACGCGATCGGCTCGCTCATCGAAGAGGTCGACCGGATTATCGATCAGCAGGCCGACAAGCAGGTTGCGGCGTAATCGCTAACAGCCCGCCCGCTGTCTCCTCTTCGGGTGCTGCTGCATTCTCGTCAGCGGTGTTTTCTTTCGCTGCTTTTTTAGTGGCCTCCTCTTAACCGGCTTACGGGGCCGCCTTTTTGAGCACGGTCTCTCGCCGCGGCCCCTAGGATTGCGCCCAAACTCCGATTGGCCTACGATGCTGCCGGAAGCCAGAGTTTTATCAGAGCTGCAGCTCTACGGGGCTGTGGAATATTTTCTAGGTCGATATGCCGAATACCTCGAAATCAAGCACGATAAAGCAGATCTTCGCTCTTTTAATCGAGAAGAAGGCGTGGTGGCTTATCCCGATGATCTCGGTGTTTCTCCTTCTCGGCGTGATCATCGTAGCGACACAGGGCTCGGCGCTA
>JBJOHD010000070.1:0-38309 GCA_046047875.1 Pseudomonadota bacterium
ACGATTCGATAAGGTTATCTTAGCGACCCACGCGGATGAGTCGCTGGCGCTTTTAGCCGATCCCACCGCCGACGAGAGAGCCGCGCTCGGAGCGTGGCGATATAATTCGAATCATGTTGTCCTGCACACCGACCGGGCGCTTATGCCCCCATTGAAGCGGGTGTGGGCTGCGTGGAACTACTATCGCCCGCAGCAGAGCGCGCTCACGAGCCCCGTTGCGATCACCTACTACATGAATAAGCTGCAACGTTTGCCTACGGAGACCGATTTTTTTGTCAGTCTCAATCAAAAAGAGGCGATCAATCCTCGAGCGATACGCTTTGAGGTCGCGTACACCCATCCGGTGTACGATCGAAACTCGGTCGCATCGCAGAGCCGCATTAAAGCGCTGAACGGCGCGAATCACACCCATTTCTGCGGCGCCTATCTCGGTTACGGCTTCCATGAGGATGGGGTCGCAGCTGCGCTTGACGCTGTGCGCTCCCTCGGGGGCTCTCTGTGAGATCCCGGCTGCTTATCGGTGAGACCGGCCACGCGAGGCTCGCCCCGATTAAACACGAGTTTCGCTACCCCCTTTTTTACTTCGTATGCGAGCTCCACGAGTTAAAGGAACTCGAGCGCTCGCGACTCCTTGCGATCAATCGCTGGGGGGTCCTCGCACTCTGGGAGAGGGATTACTTGGGGCCAGAGCCGGGAACTATCATCGAAAAGCTGGAGGGGATCCTCAGGTCAAACGGATATGAGTGGGGCGACGCAGAGGCCTTTCTCGTGACGATGCCCCGGGTAGCGGGCTATGTATTCAATCCGGTGAGTTTCTACCTTCTCTTCGACGAAACGAAGCGGCTGACGGCGATGGTGTGTGAAGTGAACAACACGTTCGGGGAGAAGCACATTTATACCCATGTGCCGTCGATTCCCGCGACGTTGCCGTATTCCTTTGAGCTGACGAAGGAGTTCTACGTCTCGCCATTTTTTGACACGACGGGGATCTACGAGGTCACCGTGCGCTCGTTTCATGAGCGCCTCGATCTCGGAATCGTTTTAAAAAAAGAGCAGCCGGTGTTCTGGGCGGGGCTTGAGGGAGAGTGGTGGCCGTTTTCGAGTGCGCAGATTCTCAGGACATTGGTGAGTTTTCCGTTCACCGCGTTTTTGACGATGACTCGGATCCACCTCCACGCGGTACGCTTGAGGGTGAAGTCGCTCGTCCCGTGGATGAGGCCAGATCCGCTAAGTCCCCGAACCGTCAGGAGTAAGCAGAATTTGATTCACCGCGTAAGACTTGGAATAATTCGGCTCTGGCGGTGGCGTTCGCTCGGTTCAAAGGGCAATTCGTAGTGACGGAGACTTGATGGAAGCTGTAGCTCGAAAATCTGTGGATGGTGCGGCGAGTGAGGATAATAGCCCAGTGCTCTCCCAAATTCCCCCTGAGGTTGTGCGTCGGCTGAAACGGGACGGCATCTACGGACTCGGCGAGGACTATATCGCGGGTAAGTGGCAGGTAACGGACCTTCCCGGATTTCTCGCTCAGCTCGTCAAACTCCCCGAGGTGACCCGTTTGAAGTTTAGCCCTCGCACCGCGTGGTATGTTTTTCGCGCGTTGACCTCGAATCCGCAGAGTGGCCCGGGTGTTTATGAGGTGGGGGAGCGGCACTACGACCTGGGGAATACTCTTTTTAGCGCGATGCTCGATCGTTCGATGAGCTACACGAGCGGGATGTGGCGAAACGCCGCAACCCTGGAAGAGGCGCAAATCCAAAAGCTCCGCTCAATCTGTGAAAAGCTTGAGTTGAAGCCGGGAATGACGGTGCTTGATATCGGCTGTGGCTGGGGCAATTTCGCCCGATTTGCAGCGACCGAATACGGAGTCAAGGTAATTGGGCTCACGATATCAAGAGAGCAGCAGGCGCTTGGCATGGAACGGTGCCGCGGACTCCCGGTCGAGCTCCGTCTGCAGGACTACCGTGAGTTTAACGAGCAGGTCGATCGGGTCGTATCGATCGAAATGATCGAGGCGGTGGGACACAAGAATCTTCGCGCATTTTTCGAGTCGGCTTATCGGGCGCTGGTGCCCGGCGGCCGATTCGTCCTCCAGGTTATCTCCGGTAATTCGTTCACCCTTCGGTCACCTGCATTTCTCGACCAGTATCTCTTGTGGCTCGTTCGCCACATATTCCCAAACGGCTATCTTCCCCGGATGGATCACTTGACCGGTCGGGAGGCGCAGCCGTTTCTCCTCGAGAGCATGGAGCAGTTTGGTGAGAGCTACGAGCGCACCCTCAGCGCGTGGAAGGATAATTTCGATCGGGCGTGGCCAAGCCTCAAGGATCATTACGGGGAGGATTTTCGCCGGATGTGGCACTTTTACCTGTGCGGCTGTATGGCGTGTTTTAGGACTCGGTTGGTGAGCGTCTACCAGATAGCTTATCGTCGGGGAGCATAGTCTACCCACGAGCCTCCGCGGGTCTTAGGCAGCCCTTTTCGAACGTTCTCGGCCCCGTTTTTCGGGGGGGGGGGCGGCGGATCGCCGGGGGCGATCAGAAAAATGTCGGCAAATCAATTAGTTGCCGCTCTTGGCCTGCGATTTGCTGATGCCGTAGTGTTGGTTTTTTTAGGTTAGGTTTTGTCTCCTAGGTTACCGGATGGAACCGATTCCATTTATTCGATGTGTATTTCCAGCGGTACTGTCGTGCCTCGTAACGGGGTGCTCCCATCTTTTCGCTCAGCGGGGGATGCCCGATACAACCAAGATAGTCGTCGGTGCGCCCCGCTCCGTTGTGGAGGGAGAGCTGGGGAGTCCTATCTCAGAGATCGCGAACGTCAACCGCGCATCGGCCCTTCGGGAGTGTATCTATAAAGTTTTGGTGCGTGATCCATCGCCTGATGACGCCGGTGCGATGGAAAAAATCCGCGGTGGATTCGTTGGCTTTTCAACGTATCAGTACCGCGTTCTGTACGACCTCGCCGGGAACGTCGTGCACGCTGATGAATTGAAGCTTTAAAGTGGAAGTTGTGGGATTTTTTGCGGGGGGAAGGGAGATGAAAACGTGGGATATCGATGGTGTT
Organism: Pseudomonadota bacterium; assembly: GCA_046047875.1. GTDB lineage: Bacteria > Bdellovibrionota_C > UBA2361 > UBA2361 > UBA2361 > JBILDU01. The sequence continues at coordinate 3,064 of JBJOHD010000070.1, forward strand.
TCGGTTTAATATGTGCAGCGGTTCTCGGAGCTCCGCTCGCCTCTTTGGCGGATGATGCGCTGCCTGAGGACTGCGCCTATCGCACGAGTGAGATCTATCCGATACGTTCGGTCGCGGGTGTCCCGAGCGAGGGCGCGCGGGTCAAAGTTGAGATAGTTTTCGAGAAGAAAGAGGAGAGCCGTGGGCGGAAATCCAACGTTACCCTCACGAGCGACGCAGCGGTCTGCCGTTCGCCGAATCCGATGCTGAAACCGGAGGAGCGGGGATGGCTTGAGCTTGGTCTGAGCCCGAGGCTCTCCGATTTAAAGCATGTGAAGAAACTCGTCGGCTTCGATGGCTTTCGCGTGACGGTGCTGCCGACGTCGAAGAATCAATCGAATTAACGGAGCGCAGCGACGTGAGCGGCGACCCCTAAACGGAGGTTGTCGAGTCGGTAGCCCCCTTCAAGGAGGGAGAGGATCGGTGTCTGCAGATCCTTGAGCCGTTTCGTAATCCGAAAGATATCTTCGGGAGTCACCCCGAAACCGCCGACGGGGTCACCCTCCATGCAGTCGAAGCCTGCCGAGCAGATGATCAGATCGGGGCGAAAAGCGGCGAGGTGCGGAGCGATCCCGAGCTCAAATGCGTCCACCCATGCCCCTCCGCTTGTCCCGGTGGGCAGACCTATTCGGAGCGCGTTCACGGCGGCCGGGGCAAGGTCTGTCGGATACGGGTAGGAGTTTCGGGGATGACCCTCCAAGAAGAGCTCGGTGAAGAGTGTATCTGGCTTTCCTGCGAGCGCCTTCTCTGTCCCGTTACCGTTGTGAATGTCGATGTCGAGCACTGCGGTTCTGACCCCGGCGAGACCCGCGACCCGAGCGGCGAGCGCTGCATTCGAGAGGATGCAAAAACCCCTTGCCTGCTCCGGCTCGGCGTGATGCCCCGGAGAGCGGGTAGCCACGAAGGCATAGCGCGCTTCGCGCCGCAGGAGCGCTTCAACCGCTCGGATTGCCCCCCCTGCAGAGCTCACCGCGGCGTCCCATGAGCCGGGATAGAGCATAACCTCATCGTGAAAAGAAGAACCACTCGGCGCAGCGTCGCGCACCGCTTTCCGCACGGCGTCGAGGTAGGCGGTTGTGTGCACAAGCTCGAGGTGCTCAGCTGCGGCGTGAGGTGCGCTCAGCGATTCGAACGTTCGATCGCGCGAGAGATCCACGCCCTCGAGCGCGGCGAGAAGTCGGCCGTGATGCTCGAATCCGTCCGGCTGCGATCCGTGCTGCGCGGAGGCAGCTCGATTATCCACAATAAGGAACGTCATCCGCACACCGTACCACGGCGGATATCTCTACTGAAGCGCACCTTCAATATATCGTCTTTAAAAGCCTTTAAAATCGGGCTTTGGGACGGGCTACAGTTAAAGTGTTCGGCGCGTTTATATGAGGTTTGCCTCGATTTATCGAACACTATTTAGTGTTGAGAGGATTCGCCGCGTTACGACGTAAGTGAAAATCATCGGTATTTTCGCACTATATTTCGGGTGTTCGCTCGCGCTAAGATCGGTACCGAAATATCCGTGCAGCGTCCCGTCGGCGCTGCTTCGAAAAGCTACAAAAGGTACATATGATTCGCGGTACGAGGCTTCAGCTTAGGGCGCTTGAAAGGGCGGACCTGCCGTTCCTCCATAGCCTTCACAACAATAGCAAAACGATGGGCTACTTCTTCGAAGAGCCGTTCGAGACAATTCGGGAGCTCGAAGACCTCTACGAGAAGCACGTGCATAATCAGACCGAGCGTCGCTTTGTGCTTGAGGTCGTCGGCACAGGCGACACGGTGGGGGTGTTAAGCTTGATCGAGATCGATGAGATCAATCGAAAGTGTGAGATCGACATCATCGTCGATGAGCGTTTTCAGGGGAAAGGGTACGGGCGTCACGGATTCGTGCTCGGGATTAAATATGCATTCGATGTTCTGAACCTGAAGAAAGTCTACCTCCTGCTCCTCCCGACCAACGAGGCGGGGATGAAGGTGTATCAGTACGCTGGCTTCAAGAAGGAGTGTCGTCTCAAGAAAGAGTACTTCGTGAACGGAAGCTACTGGGATGTGCACCGGATGTGCATGTTCGATACCGATTGGCGTCGCCAGCGGGATCGGCTCCGGCGCGATGTCGGGTTCGATCGCGATATGTCGGAGTTCCTGCCGGAGGCCGATTATTCAGCAGACGATGCCCCGGGGCTCGCGGCAAACGGCTAAGAGAGCCCGATTCCGGTCCGCGGCATCCGCGGCGCCCTCCGTGAGCTGAGAGCCCTGCGCTGTGTCAAAGGCTGAGCTCGGAGAGGCGCCCGCGGCGCCGAGCGGAAGCTTACTTCTCGAGTACCGCAACTACTTCGATCTCAACCTTCGAGCCGCGGGGGAGCGCTGCCACCTGGACCGTTGAGCGTGCAGGTCGTGTGCCGTTCATCCACTTCTCGTAGATCGAGTTCACCGTTTGAAAATTGCCGAGATCGGTGAGGAAGATCGTCGTCTTCACCACATGGGAAAAGTCGAGCTTTAAGTGCGTTAGTACCCCTTCGATATTTCGCATGACCTGATTCGTTTGATCTTCGATTCCGTCGCCGACGATCTCTCCGGTCGCGGGATTCAGCGGAATCTGTCCGGCGAAGAACGCGGTGTTGCCGGTGACGACCGCCTGAGAGTAGGGACCGATGGCCTTTGGTGCATTCGGAGCATCGCTAATGTATTGAATCATAAATGTATTGCCCTTAAACAATCCCACAAACTTCTCATCGTGCGCTAACGCAATCCTTACAATCGACCAATTGATGAGTGAACTGGGGATCCTAGGACTTCGTCCTACCAAAATAAACGAATGAATGCAATAAAATCGGGCATTTGAAGGGGGACGATCGCTTGATGAGGGCTCGGCGTTAGGGTATCGATCGGAGGGCTAAAAGCTCATCGAGGAGGCTATCTCTGTGGCCAAAGAACGGATCCTGGTTGTCGATGACGAGGAGGATATCCTTGAGCTCGTTCGTTATAACCTCTCAAAGGAGGGCTACCAGGTGCGGGGTGTCGGCTCCGGTGAGGAAGCGCTCGAGGTCGCCCGCGCGGAGCGTCCCGACCTGATTATCCTTGATCTGATGCTCCCGGGGATCGACGGGCTCGATGTGTGCAAGGCCCTTAAGGGGGATCCGAAAACAAAAGCGATACCGGTCATCATGGTGACCGCAAAGGGTGAGGATGCTGACGTAGTGTCCGGCCTCGAACTCGGGGCGGAGGACTACGTGACCAAGCCGTTTAGTCCTCGGATACTCTCTGCTCGGGTGAAAGCGGCGCTCCGCCGGCAGCGGGGGGTCGTTGATGAAAAGTCGGCTAAAGCCCCGATCACGGTAGAGGAGCTTCACATCAATCCAGGGCGCCACGAGGTGCTCATCAAGGATAAGCTCATTGAACTTACGAATACCGAGTTTAAGCTGCTGCACCTTCTCGCGAGCCAACCGGGGTGGGTTTTTACCCGTTATCAGATCGTTGACAACGTTCACGGGGAGGATTACCCGGTGACCGATCGCTCAGTCGACGTCCAGGTGGTGGGGCTGCGTAAGAAGCTCGGACGATATGGGAAATATATCGAAACGGTGCGCGGCGTCGGCTATCGATTCAAAGGATAGCAGGTGAAAGCCCGCACTTTTCCAGCCCGGTTCTATCAGCTCGCTGGCCTCATCCTCGTACCCTCGGCGCTCGCCCTTCTGCTGCTCGCAGCGGCCGATCAAGGGTGGCTCTACGCCGAGAAGCGGATCGAGCTTCTCGCGCTTGCGGCGCTCGTCGCCGCGATAGTCGCCGGCATCTCTCTGATTTTTGCTGTCCGGCGACTCCACGTCCGCCTCGATGAGATCGTTGGTGCGGTGCGCCGATTCTCGACCGGTGATCTTGAACACCGGCTCATGGTTCCCCGAAACGATTTTCTCTACGAGCTCTCTCTTGCGTTGAACCATATGGGAGCGCGGCTCGGCATGCGGCTTCGTAAAGCCCAACAGCAGCGGATCGATGAAGCCGCGATCCTTTCGACGATGGCGGAGGGGGTAATTGTGGTTGACGGCGAAGAGCGGATCGTGCGGATGAACGACGCCGCCTGCACCGTTCTCGCTCCGAAGCTCCCCGATGTCACCGGTCGTCTCGTGCAAGAGGTGGTTCGAAACGCCGAGATTCAGCGGATAGTGCGACAGGTCTTGAGCGGTCAGGAGTCGATCGAGTCGGAGGTCGTGCTCTTTGGTGAACCGGATCGGCATCTACGGGTCTACGGGCGGCCGCTCAAAACCGACTCAGGCAAGGGGCGGCGGGTGCTGATCGTCTGGAACGACATCTCCCGGTTGAAACACCTCGAGACGGTGCGGCGTGATTTCGTTTCGAACGTCTCCCACGAGCTTCGCACCCCAATCACGTCGATAAAGGGTTTCGTGGAGACCCTTCTGGACGGGGCGATCGAGAACCCCACGGAGGCGCGTCGATTTCTCGAGATCGTCGGGCGCCAGGCGGAGCGGCTCGAATCGATATTCGAAGATCTTTTGAGCCTTTCTCGTATTGAGCAGGGAGAAGAGTCGGCCTCGATCGATTTAGAGCACGGAGATATCACGGAGATAGCGCTCCGGGCTGTTGAGAACTGCGCTCTGAAAGCTGAGGCGAAAGGGGTCGCCGTCACCCTTGAGGGACAGCGGGTGCTCTCCCCCCGCGTGAGCAGCTCGCTGCTTGAGCAAGCGATTTCGAACCTTATCGACAACGCGATCACCCATACCGATCGGGGTGGCCGGGTAACGGTCGGCGTCTCTGAAGGAGAAGCTGAATATGTCGTCTCCGTTCGTGATACTGGGTGCGGTATCGAAGCGGTTCACCTGGGGCGTCTCTTCGAGCGTTTCTACCGGGTCGATAAGGCGCGCACCCGCAAGGCGGGCGGCACCGGGCTTGGACTGGCGATCGTAAAACACATCGCCCAGATCCACCGGGGTCAGGTCGAAGTTGAGAGCAAAGTAGGTGAGGGGAGTCTCTTCACCCTGCGGCTTCCGAAGTTAGAGAAGACGACGCTCGTGACGAATTTGTGAGGCGAACGATGAGTGCTGTTATGATGACCGAGTCAACTCAAATAGGAGCCGCTCCAGGCGAATCGGCCGGCGACAACGTGGTGGCGCTGCGTCGCCCGGTGATTGAGGCGCGGGGCGTGAACTTCTTCTATGGAGCTTCTCAGGCGCTGCACGACATCTCGATCGCTCTTCCTGAGCACCAGGTGACCGCCCTGATCGGACCCTCCGGGTGCGGCAAATCAACCTTTCTCCGGACGCTCAATCGGATGAACGATACGATTCTCGGCACCCGGCTTGAGGGTTCGATAACGATTCACGGCGAGGACATATACAAGCCGGGGGTTGATCTCGTGGCGCTTCGAAAGAAGGTCGGAATGGTCTTTCAGCGCTCGAATCCTTTTCCGAAGAGTATCTTCGAGAACGTCGCCTATGGGCCGAAGATACACGGACTTAAAGACCCGGGACAGTTGGAGCACATCGTCGAGCGAAGTTTAAAAAACGCCGACCTATGGGAGGAGGTGAAGAATCGACTCGATAAGAGCGCCCTTGACCTCTCCGGGGGGCAGCAGCAGCGGTTGTGTATCGCCCGGGCGCTTGCGGTAGGTCCGGAGATCTTACTCATGGATGAGCCTGCATCGGCGCTCGATCCGCGCTCTACGGCGAAGATCGAGGATCTGATTGGACAGCTCCGTAGCACGTACACCATCGTCATCGTAACCCACAATATGCAGCAAGCCGCGCGGGTATCGGATCACACCGCATTTTTCTACGAGGGTCGCCTTGTGGAGTTTGGACGCACGAAGGAGCTCTTTACGATGCCGAAGGAGAAGCAGACCGAGGATTACATCACCGGCCGATTTGGGTAGGGAAGGCAAAGTTATTTTATCGAACTTTTGCGAAACGCTCATCGAGCGCTCACGAAGTTTAGGGAAGATGTTCGTTGTAGTGTCGTATGTATCGTCTAACTGACTATATAAATTGGAGATGAAAACGATGCGTCGCGTAGGAATGATCGGCGGGTTCGCCGTGTTGATGATGGCTGGAGCAGCGGGAGCTGAGGTGAACACCGCAGCGGATCTCGGGATGATTAAGCTCGACGGGTCGAGCACCGTTTATCCGATAATGGAGGCGGTTGTTGAAGAGTTTCAAGCAACGAGTCCCAAAACGAAGTTGACGGTCGGGGTATCCGGCACCGGTGGCGGTTTCAAAAAGTTCTGCGCCGGAGAGACCGACTTTTCAAACGCGTCTCGCCCTATTAAAGCCACCGAGATCGAGTTGTGCAAAAAGAACGGGATCGAGTACATCGAGCTTCCGGTTGCGTACGACGCGCTCACGGTCGTCGTAAATCCGAAGAACACCTGGCTTAACTCGATCACAGTTGCGGAGCTCAAGAAGATCTGGGAGCCGGAGGCGCAAGGGAAAATTACCCGCTGGAATCAGGTAAACCCCGTGTGGCCCGATCAGCCGATCGCGCTCTTCGGTGCTGGAGTTGATTCCGGAACCTACGACTACTTCACCGAGGCGATCGTGGGGAAGGAGGATATGAGCCGGGGCGATTATACGAGCAGCGAGGACGATAACGTGCTCGTGCAAGGGGTGTCTGGAAACGCCAATGCACTCGGATTCTTTGGTATCGCCTACTTCAATTCGAACAAGGACAAGGTGAAGGCGCTGCTTGTCGATGATGGGAAGGCGGAGAACGGATCGGGACCGCAAGCGGCGACCGTTGAGAACGTCATCAAGGGCGTCTATCAGCCGCTCGCCCGTCCGCTCTTCGTCTATGTAAGCAAGAAGTCGGCGCTCCGGCCGGAGGTCGCGGCGTTTGTGAATTTCATGAACGCAAATTCGATCGCCCTCACCACTGAGGTAGGCTACGTGCCGCTTACAGAGAACGCAGTGAAGCTGGCCGCTGCGCGCTTTGATAAGCGTCAGGTGGGCTCGTTGTTCGCTCACGGGGGTTCGCAGGTCGGTGTGACCCTTGAGGAGCTTTTAAAGAAGAGCTCGTAGTCACCGGAAGGGGGCGCGGGGTTCTCCCCGCGCCCCCGTTTGAGGAGAAGCGATTATGAATAATACAGCGGGTGCAGCCTCCTCAGCATCGAGCATCATGGGAGATCGGGCGGCGTATCGGCGCCGACTTCTTACCGAGCGGCTCGTGCATGCAATCCTTTTTTGCTGCGGCACCGTCTCGGTGCTGACCAGTATCGGTATCATCATCGTTCTCGCAGCTGAGACCGCGGGGTTTTTCTCCAAAGTGAGTCTGTTCGACTTTTTCACCGATCTCGAATGGACCCCCCTGTTTGCCGACAAGCACTTTGGGATTTTGCCGCTCGTGAGCGGCACAGTGCTTGTCTCGCTGATCGCGATGGCGGTGGCGCTCCCGTTTGGTCTCCTTATCGCGATATATCTTAGTGAATTCGCGTCGGCCCGTGCGCGGGCTATTTTAAAGCCGATCCTTGAGGTGCTGGCCGGAATCCCGACCATCGTATACGGATACTTTGCGCTCCTCTTTGTCACCCCGCTTCTTCAGCGATTTTTACCCGATCTCGGGGGATTCAATGCGCTGAGTCCCGGGATCGTGATGGGGTTTATGATCCTGCCGATGATCGCTTCGCTCAGCGAAGATGCACTCTATGCGGTGCCGCAGAGCCTCCGGGAGGCGTCGTACGCGCTCGGTTCGACCCGGATCCAAATGGTCTTTAAAGTTCTCGTGCCGGCAGCACTGGGTGGTATCACCGCGTCGTTTATTCTCGCCATCTCTCGGGCGATCGGGGAGACGATGATCGTCGCAATCGCGGCGGGTCAGCAGCCGAATCTCACCTTCAATCCGCTGAATCCGGTAGAGACGATGACCGCGTATATCGTCCAGGTATCGCTGGGTGATACCCCCCACGGGACCCTCGAATATCAAACTATCTTTGCGGTGGGAACGATGCTGTTCCTTATGACCTTAGTGATGAACTGTGTGAGCTTATGGGTACGGGAGCGGTTTCGAACGTTGTAAGAAGCCCGGGGCGGCTGACCGTCTCAGCAGGGGAGCAGTGGCGGCGCCGATTCTCTGAGGTGGGGTTCACCGCGGTGGCGCTCGGCGCCCTCTCGGTAGCCCTGGTGGTGCTGTGCGCGCTGCTTATCGATTTAGTTCTCGATGGGGCGGGGCGGCTTTCGTGGTCGTTTCTAACGAGTTTCCCCTCGCGGCACGCCGATAAAGCGGGGATATACTCTCCCTTGATCGGCAGTATCTTTCTTATCGTTGTGACAGCGGCGATCGCGGTGCCGCTGGGGATCGGGGCGGCGGTGTACCTGGAGGAGTACGCCGGACGGAATCGCTTCACCCGGATCATCGAACTCACTATCGTGAATCTCGCGGGTGTGCCGTCGATCATCTTTGGTCTGTTGGGGCTCCAGTTGTTCGTGCGGTACGCTGGCCTCGATCGAAGTCTTATCGCCGGGGCATTGACGATGTCGCTCCTCGTCCTTCCGGTTATCGTGATGGCGACCCGAGAGGCGCTCCGCGCGGTGCCCGGGCAGCTTCGAGATGCGTCGCTCGCACTCGGTGCCACCAAATGGCAGACGATTCGAATCCAGATATTGCCGGTGGCGTTTCCCGGTATCCTCACGGGCTGCATCTTGGCCCTCTCTCGCGCGATCGGAGAGACCGCTCCGCTGGTGACGATCGGGGCGCTCGCCTACGTAGCGTTCATACCGGATGGCCTCTCCTCTCCCTTTACGGTGATTCCGATTCAGGCGTTTAATTGGATCTCCCGGCCCCAGACCGCGTTCCATGAGAACGCTGCGGCTGCAATCGCGGTTTTGCTCGTGATCCTATTAACCCTTAATTCTATCGCGATCTGGCTCCGCTATAAATTGCAGGTGAAATCGAGGTTGTAGTCTGCGTATAGTATGCCGAACGGTAGAAGCGAACGCCCCGAGAAGGAGTAAACTGTGACCCAACATCTTCAACGTGAGATAGAGAAGCTCAAAAAGATGATCTTAGCCCTGAGCTCGGTGGTCGAAGATAGCGTCCACCGCGCGGTGAAGGCGGTCGCGGAGCGGGACCCGAACCTTGCGGGGCAGGTGCTTGAGGGCGATCACCGGATCGATCAGATGGAGGTCGAGGTGGAGGAGGAGTGCCTCAAGGTGTTGGCGCTGCACCAGCCCGTAGCTATAGACCTTCGATTCATCATCGCGGTCCTCAAGATCAACAACGATTTGGAGCGCATCGGAGATCTCGCCAATAATATCGCGTGGCGGGCGGAGTCGCTTGCCAAGATGCCGCCGGTCGCCTCACCGTTCGATTTTCATGCGATGGCGAAAGCTGTGAAGGAGATGCTGCGCAAAAGCCTCGAATCGCTCGTTAACCTCGATACGGGGCTTGCCCGCGAGGTGTGTGCGGAGGACGACGCGGTGGATGCGATCAACCGGGATCTTTATCAAAAGATCGCGGGTCTCATCAAACAGAGGACGGAAGACACCGAGAGCCTCATTCATTATTTCTCGGTCTCCCGAAATCTCGAGCGTATCGGCGATCATGCGACCAATATCGCTGAGGATGTGATCTACATGGTCGAGGGGCAGATCGTTCGCCACGGCGGCCGCACGGGTGTTGAGCCCGATGACGCGTAGGTGAACGGGGTGCGGATTCTCGTTACCGGAGCCACCGGATACATCGGCGGCCGGCTTGTGCCGGCGCTTCTTGAGCGGGGTCACCGTGTGCGGGTGATGGCCCGTGAACCGCTGAAGCTCACCCGCAAGGTGTGGCCAGGGGTCGAGGTAGTCAAGGGTGATGCTCTTGACCCGGAGAGCCTCGCCGCTCCCTTCGAAGACATCGAGGTAGCCTACTATCTCATTCACTCGATGACCACCTCAGGACACGGCTTTGCTGAGCGCGATCGGGCCGCGGCGGAGAACTTTGCTCGAGCGGCGAGTGCGGCCGGGGTAAAGCGAATCATTTATCTGGGTGGGCTTGGCCGACCGGGACCTGAGCTCTCGGAACATCTCAAAAGTCGGCATGAAACCGGGGCGGTGCTCCGTCGGGGAGCGGTTCCGGTGACGGAGCTTCGTGCCGCGATAATCGTCGGTTCCGGCTCGGCGTCGTTTACGATCCTGCATGATCTGGTGCGTAAACTTCCGTTTATGATCTGTCCCCGCTGGGTGCGTTCGCGATGCGAACCGATCGCAATACGTCAGGTGATCGGGTATCTCGTCGGGGTTCTCGAGGAGCCCCGCTCTATCGGTGAGACCCTCGAGATAGGGGGCGGGGAGATTATGACCTACGAGGAGATGATGCGGCGGTGCGCCCGGGTTCTCGGGCGCACGCTGTATATCCTGAACGTTCCGGTGTTAACCCCGGCGTTGTCGAGTTATTGGCTCAATTTAGTAACTCACGTTCCGATGAGTCTCGCCCGCCCCCTGGTTGAGGGACTTCGAAACGACGTCGTATGCAACGACAATCGGATACGGGAGTGGATTCAGGTACCAGCGATCTCCTACGACGAAGCGGTGCGACTGGCGGTATCGAAGACCGAACGGGGTGAGGAGGAGAGCATCTGGAGCGATGCAACGACGGTGGTGTATGCGCCCGTTGAGGCGGAGCACGGTGCCCTCCTCAAAGATGAGCGCTCGGTCCAGGTCAATGCGCCGGTCGAAACCCTTTTCGGTGTGGTCGAGCGGATCGGGGGGGAGAACGGATGGTATCACGCCGATTGGTTATGGCACCTTCGCGCTGCCCTCGATTATCTCCTCGGCGGGATCGGGATGCGCCGGGGACGACGTGATACAGCGCACCTCGCGGTGGGTGATCCGGTCGACTTTTGGCGGGTCGAGCGGCGCGAGGCGAATCAAACGGTGGGGCTGCGTGCTGAGATGATGCTCCCGGGTGTGGCTCGCCTCACCTTTGAAACAGCCCCCCGGGAAGGGGGCTCTCAGCTCGTTTTGAAAGCGCATTTCTGGCCCCATGGCTTTTGGGGACGGGCATATTGGTATGCGGTGCTCCCTTTGCACGATTACGTCTTTAATGGGATGTTACTCGGGATTAAGCGGGTGGCTGAACGAGAAGGGCGGGTGGCATAATCGCCATAAGCTGTCTCGTGGTCGCTATCCGAGACTGACTCCCGTTTACCATGTTCGCCAAACTATACCCCCTCACCGTGAGCAGGGCGCTTCTTGCGACCCTTCTGGTATTCTTCGTCCTCACCGTTCCGTGGCTGGGGAGCACGCCGTTCTCAACTCGGGGGGAGCCCCGCGAGGCGCTGGTGGCTCAAGCGATGGTGTCGACCGGGGAGTGGGTGCTGCCCCGGGGGTATAGCGACGACGTACCGTCGAAGCCCCCTTTTATGCACTGGATTATCGCTGGGGTATCGCTGATTCGGGGGGGGGTGACGGAGTTTACCGCCCGAGTCCCCTCCGCCGGGGCGGCTCTCGTATTTCTGGGGGCGTTCTTCCTTTTTATCGCCCGCCGGTTCTCCGTTCAACGTGCGGTCCTTACCTGCCTTGTTTTGATGTTTGGGATCGAGTGGTTTCGAACCTCGATAATTTGCCGGGTCGATATGACCCTCACCGCGCTCCTTGCGGGGGCGCTCGTGGCGCTCTTTCGGTGGTCGGAGCAGGATCTCCGCGGCTTTCCCGTGACGGCGGCGCTTCTCCTCGTGGGGGCCACGCTCACAAAAGGGCCGGTGAGTATCGTCCTCCCGGGAGCGATTCTGGGGCTCTTTCTCCTCATCGAGGGGCGGAGCTTCGGTCGAGTTCTGCAAAAGGCGCTCCTCCTTGGTATCCCGGTCATCGCTGCCGCGAGTCTTTGGTACCTACTCGCGTGGAATCGGGGAGGGGATGACTTCGTCGCTAAGGTGCTCTACGAAAACGTCGATCGTTTCTCAGGAACGATGGAGGATAAGCCCCACGCGCACTCCGCTTTCTATCTTTACCTCACCGTACTCATCGGATTTCTCCCGTGGACCCTCTTCATCGGCCCATCGCTCGTAAACGCCCTTATTTGTAGGATTCGATCCGGCGGGCTTTCCCTCCGGGCGCTCGGGGAAAAATTCCGTGCGCTCTCTCCCTTTGAACGGTATGCGATCCTGGTCATCGGAGCGTTCCTCGTATTCTTTTCGATTCCGACGAGTAAACGGAGTGTGTATCTCCTTCCGGCGTATCCGTTTATAGCATTTTTTCTCGCGCGGTTCGTCGAAGAGGGGCTTGCCCCAGTGGTGTGGCGTCGGGCCGCGCGGGTTACCGGTGTTTTCATCGTTGCCTTATTCGGGGTAGTCGCAGCGTATCACGCTGGACTTTTCGATCTCGGTCTCTTTATTAAAAAGCCGAATACGCTCTTCGATGCGACCTATTTCGCCACCCAGCTCGGCGCTGTCGGTGCAGAGCCGCTCGGCGTGGTTATCCTCGGTGGTGTTGTTCTCCTGGGGATCGTGGCGCTCATTCGTCCGTGGCGAGGCCGCGAGTTCACCCTTCTCGTAGCCCTTCTCAGTGGGGTGTATCTCGCAGCGAACGGGGTGATAGTGCCGGCGCTGCAGCGCCCTCTCTCGCTCCAACGGTATGCAAGCGATCTCGCGCCGCAGATCACTGCGGCGCAGAAGATATACTCTTTTGGCACTGAGTTTTATGGTGTGAGCTTTTATCTCAATCGGGAGATCTATCGAGCGGCTCCCGGGATAGAGGATGGGGCGCGGGTAGTGGTGCTTGATCGGCACATCAAGGACCTTGAAGTGATGCTCGGCGCTGGCCGGGGGGTAAAAACCCTCTCAGTGTCGCCGTACGGTGTTGTAAAGCCGCGCGACCGCGTGGCTCTTGTGGAGGTTATTCCTCAGGGACAGCCGCTGAGTGAGGGAAGCAGCGTCTCCAAATAGACAGGAGTGGGTGTGAGTGAGCTTTTAATCGCGATTATTCTCGGAATCGTTGAAGGGTTAACCGAGTTCGTTCCCGTTTCGAGTACCGGTCACCTCATTTTAGTCGGTCACGCCCTCGAGTTTCGGGGAGATCGCTCGCATGTGTTCGAGGTGTTCATCCAGCTGGGAGCAATTCTCGCCGTGGTGTGGCTCTATCCACGGCGGTTCACCGGACTCCTCGACTTTTCAAGCCCCGATCATGGCTTCCGTGGGGTCACGGCCATCAAAAAACTAGCTGTCGTCTCCCTTCCCGCACTTATCTTCGGTTTTCTTTTTCACAAGACGATCAAGGAGCAGCTCTTCGGGCCGGGACCGGTCGCTGCGGCCCTCATCGTCGGGGGGATTGCACTTATCCTCATCGAGCGGATCTTTCCAGCCCGAGCAGAGACGCCGATAGAGGAGGTGTCCCTGAAGCAGTGCTTCATAATCGGGCTTTTTCAGTGTCTCTCGCTCTGGCCGGGGATGTCCCGCTCCGGCAGTACGATTATCGGCGGGATCGTCTGCGGCCTCCACCGGACCGTCGCGGCGGAGTTCTCCTTCCTGGCAGCGGTGCCGATCATGTGTGCCGCGGTCACCTACGATATGTATAAGCATCTCGGGGTGCTCTCGCTCGCCGATCTCCCGGTCTTCGGGGTCGGTTTTTTGGTTGCTTTCCTCTCGGCGATCGTGGCGATTCGGTTTATGATCGCTCTTCTAGGAAAGTTTTCCCTCAGCGGATTCGGGGTGTACCGAGTTCTTCTCGGTGGCATGGTGCTGTGGTTTCTACACTAAGAGTCGGCTCTGTCGACTTAGCTCCCGAAGAGCCGATCGAGCATAATCGCGCACGCCGATCGCACCGAAAGGTGATTGTAGTCTTTCGGACCGTTGACCGGGTCGAGAAAGATATCCGCTCGGTCGAGGAGCTCTTCGCTCATCCCCCAGCCGGTGCCGAGCATTAAAAGGTAAGGATCGTTCGATCCGGCGAGCTCGGTTTTGAACTCCTCGAATCGCGTGCGGTTCCCCCCTGGTTTTGCTGAGGTAGCGACGAGTTTTGGCAGCTTGCCGGTGCGGAGATCGATGTGTTGAATCGCCTCATCGAGGTCGTAGACCACCTGGACGAGTTCGATCGCATCTTTGCGGTTTGGATTGTAGGTTGCCCCGAATCCCTCCTCCCAGTGGTTCTTAAGGGTCAGTGCCAGCTTGCGCAGGGTGGGGGCGGGGTGTGCGATGAAAACGTTGGTCACCCCGAAGGTTCGTGAGCTTCGGGCGATGTCGTGCACATCGATCATCGTCAGTGATGAGGTGATAAGCTTCCCTTGCTTGTCCACCATCTTATCGTGGAGCAGGATGACGCTCAGATCTCCGTGCGCCGGTGCGGTGCGTTGAGCCATACGTTACTCCTTCGAACTTTCCTTCAAGAGAAGATCGGGGCGGCGCGCTTTTGTTCGGGTGAGGCTCTGCTCACGACGCCATGCGGCTATTTTTTGGTGGTTGCCTGAGAGGAGCACCTCCGGCACCGCACGACCAGCGAACTTAAGGGGCCGGGTGTAGTGGGGGGCTTCGAGGAGCTGGGGGACGCCGTCTCCCCCCGCAAACGACTCCTCTTCGATCGAGGATGCGTTTCCGATAACGTCTTTAACGAGCCGGGTGGTCGCCTCGATTACGACCATCGCCGGGATCTCCCCCCCCATGAGCACGTAGTCACCGATAGAGATCTCCGCATCGATCGCGCTCTCGATAACCCGCTCATCGACACCTTCGTACCGTCCACACACGAGGATCAGTCCGGGGAGGCGGCTTAGCTCCAGCGCTTTCGACTGGGAAAACGGAGTTCCCGCAGGGGAGAGTAAGAGGACCGGTGCTCCGGGATTGCTGCGGCGGGCCGCTTCGATCGCTTTTGAAAGGGGCTCCGGCTTCATCACCATTCCTGCCCCGCCGCCGTACGGGGTGTCGTCGACCGAGTAGTGGGGGGGGCTCGCAAAGTCACGGATGTTGACCCGCTCGAACGTAATCGTGCCGCGCTCAACCGCTTTGGCGATGAGGCTCGTCGAGAGGAAACTCTCAAACAGCTCGGGGAATATAGTGAGGAGGGTTATCCGCATCGCCAACAAAAAAGCCCACTCTTATGAGGAGCGGGCTTTCTCTTACGTCTCGGTTCGAGGAGAGCTACTTCTTGCTCTTCTTCGTTCCCTTGCCGGCAAGCCGCGCTTTACGCGCCTTACGGGCAGCCTGAATCTTCTTCCGTTGATGCTCCTCACGCTTCTCGATAAGCCCCGGGAACTTCTTGATGATGAGATCGCGCGCTACCCCGCTCACCTGCGCACCCACCTCAATCCACCGGCGAATACGATCCTCTTTGAGGTTGAGGACAGGGGGCTCTACCATCGGGTTATAGGTGCCGAGGTTCTCGATAACACCACCGTTTCGCTTACTCGCTTTCTCAAGCGCCACGAATCTGTAAAACGCATTTTTGCGGACGCCGTAGCGTGCAAGTCTAAGTGTAACCGCCACTGTAATCTCTCCAGACTGGGTTAAAATCGGTTTAGGGGCGGCAGTTTAGCAGAACGGATATCTTTTACAACCCAGGGGTGGGGAATGATTTCAGGCTCTTACGTTTCTCTTGCCTTGGGAGATAAATGGTGAGATAAATCAGTCGCTTATTGTATTCCCTGGATCACTTCTCCAAGTTTTCCCGATAGGAGGGCAAGCTTTCGAAGGGGAGGGGCGCGACAGAACGTATGAAAAATACCCTAATCACCGTTGTGCTCGCTGTCGTGTCGGGGCTCGTCGTGTCAAACGCTCTCGTCCCGAACTTCGCGGCTGCTGAAGGGGAGGTTTGTCCGGCGGTTATCTTGTGTGATGAGAACGGTCACTACTACGCCGGGGTCGACCCCAACAGTCCGTGCGCTCAGCACCAGCACCAGTTCTGTACTGAGCGACGGCTGCAGGCTGAGGTAAATCGGGCGGTGGCTACTCGATTCCTTCGCTACACCAAGCGGTATTCAAAGTGTACAAAGTGGGCCGAGCGGGTTGCCGGCCGTCGTCCAGCGGCTCAGCGGGCGGTGACGATGAAAGAGTTAAAAGCTCGCACCTGCAGTAAGTACGCGGCCCGAGCGAAAAAGTGGAATGCGGCGGTTCGTTAATTGCCTCGCCTATTGAATCGTCAGGCCGGTGCGTAGTTCGGTTTTTTGCTCAGCGGAGCGCGCAAACACCCAGCATTTTTTATCCTTATTTTATTCGTACAAGCTTTAGCCTGACGAATCCCGCACCTGAGCGTGGTGACAGATTTTGCGGAGCGGTGGTGAGGTAAAGGCGTCCTACGACGCGCCCCCTTTGGCGATCTCTTTTAATTTTTCAACTTCAGCCTTCGCCGTCTCCATCTCCTTAAGCCCCGGGGTCTCGAGGATAAAGGGTATGTGGCGGAGTTTCTCGTGATTTACAAAGGCGCTTAAGGTGTCGCGGCCGATCTCTCCATCGCCGAGGTTCTCGTGGCGATCCTTCTTACTTGCGAGCGGCGTTTTGCTGTCGTTTAAGTGGATCGCCCAAATCTTATCGATCGTTAAGGTGCGGTCGAAGTTATCGATGATCGAGTCGAGTTCGTGGGTGAGGTCGTATCCGCTCGCCCAGAGATGCTGAGAATCGAGGGCGAATCCTACCCGATCTTTTTGCTCGACCTGAGCATATATCTCGGCGAGCTCCTCAACCTTATCCCCGATAATCGAGCCTGCTCCCGCGGCAACTTCGAGAAGGAGGCGAGCTGGAGCCGGGCTTTGATCCATGATCCAATTGACGCTTTCCGCCGCTTGGCGGAGCGCAGAGGCCTCGTCGGCGGCGTGTTTCGCGGTGCCGACGTGAAAGATAACGCCATCACCATGAATCCGTGCGGTGAGTTCAAGGTGATGGACAAGCGATGTTCGGGAAAGATGGAGCTGCTGCGGGTCGGGGTTCGCAAGGTTAATCAGGTATATCCCGTGAAAAAACACCTTCTCAACCCCCGACGAGGGGCGGAGTTCGTTGAACTTGTCGGCGTAGTGTGCGGGGTAGGGTTTCGCATTCCACCGCTGCGGCGGGGCGGGGTGGAGCTGAATCGTATTTACCCCGAGCTCTTGAGCGTTGATGAGGGCGTTCTCCATACCCCCGCTCGCCGATACGTGACATCCAAGGAACCGTTTCATAGGAGGGGAATGTTGACCGATACGAACACCCCCCGTCAACCGCGTCCCCTTATTTTTTCGGGGAGCACGGGGCACCGTTACGCCCGAAACATCCCTCGTGGGGGGACTTTCCCTCATCTTGGGGCGTCTCCCGAGTTGAGTCGGCGCCGGGGCAGCGGCGGTGGTGCGGACACCCGCAATATCCCCCTCGGCATGCGGGAGCATCCATGGAGCAGCACCGCCCCGCCGCTCCCGAGCAGCAGGGGGGTGCTTTGGGAGCGCATCCTCCCAGACAGAAAAGGCTTATCGCTAATGAGAGCGCGGTTGATTTGATCGACATCGTTGTAATGCTCCCTCTAACTAGAACGCTCGTCGAGCTGAAGCCCCCGGCACGGCGGCCTCTCGATTGAAAATTTAGCGCCCGATGGTCATCTCGCTTTTAATGTCGCGTACTCCATTAACCATCAACGCCACCCCTAAAATCCGGTCGATCTCCCGGTGTGTAGGGCGCATACCCGTAAAAGTCACAACTCCCTCGCTTGCTGATATCTCAAGCCCCTCAAGGTCGACATCCCCGGCTTTTCGGAGCGCTTCGCGCACATTCGCCGCCACAACGAGATCGCTCGTCGGTGGAGCCACAGTGAGGCGATTGTCGAGGTTGACGACTCCGGGGGTGGCCCGAGCGATCCGTTCGATCGTCGTACTGTCCTCCGGGCTCACGACCTCACCGACAAGCGCCACCGTCTGCCCAGTGACGAGGATCTCTATATCGTAGTGTCCGATCGAATGATTCGCCTTTACTCTGGAGCGGATCGATTCAGCGAGGCGGGTTGAAGGGCCGCGTTGCGCGATGGCGGAATGTCGGAGGGCGACGAGCTCGTTTTTAACCGAATTCACCCCGCTGACTTTCCGCACCGCGTCCTCGACCCGGGAGATATCTGCCGGAGAGCTCACCTCTCCTTTGAGATGCACGAATCCCCGGTGAGTCTCGATATCGATCGAGTGGGGGCCAAGATCAGGGAGCTGGCGAATAGAATCCTCGACATCACGGGTAAGGCGGCTCACCACTTCGGTTGCGAAAGTAGGGGCGGCTGCAAGTGTCAGACCAACCACCACCCCGCTGCTCAATAAACCGGAGATAAAGAGGCGGTGTAACTTCGAGTTGAAGCCGATCGGGGAAGCAGGGAACAGTTTCATAGTCACTCCTTCGGTTGGGGGGGATTTCCAGGTATCCCCGTCAAAAGTGCGCTCGCGCGGCGGGCTGTGCTACCCTAGCATAGTGCGGGGGCGAGTCTACGCCGTAGAGCGTCGCCAAGCCGGTGTGCTTAGCTGTCCGGCATCGCACCATGAAAGGGGCGCCCGCGGTATGGGAAGGCTCATCCACACGATACCGAGAGATCGATGGTTTTATGAGATTTTTAAAGCGTCTCAGCGTGGCCCTCATCATCCTCAGCGCTCTTCTTGGCGGGCTCGGTTACCTCGCGATCCTCAATATCGATGCGATCGTTACCCGTTACCGCGAGCCGTTGGAGCGGTGGGTTGGGGCGGAGCTTGGAGGAGAGCTCCGCTCGAAGAAAGTCACCGCACACCTCCTACCCCGTCCCCAACTTCAGATCGAGGAGGCCTCCGTGCGCTTCAGCGGAGAGGAACCAGCCCTTTTGGTGGAGAGGATCAGGGTTGAATTCGAACTCGCACCCCTCCTCTGGCGGAACCTCAAGCTGAACTCGGTGGTGCTTTCCCGTCCCCACATTTTTCTCGTACGCTCGGAGCGGGGCGTGACCCCGCGGGGGATGACCCCTCGTGAGCTTGGGGGCGCCCGAAGCCTCCCGCTTTTCATCGGGCTCGATCGCTTTGAGGTCAACGACGGTCGGATCGAGTTTGGGGACGGAGCGGAAAGTGGGGGGGGGGTCATCGCTGGTATCGAGCTCTCCGGAGGGATGCGTCTTGAAGATGGGGAGCTTGAGATTTCCCCCTTCGAGGCTAAGGCCCGTGGGGCTGACCCGCTTGGAGAAGTCGCCGGCTCATTTCGCGAGGTGCGCTACTCGACGAAGAGCGGCGAGCTCTCCATCGCGCTCACACGAGGTGTGTGGCGCGGGATCGAGTTCCAAGGGGACGGGGGATTTCGGCTCGTTGACTCGACCGGACGGTTTGCTCTTACTGGACCTCCCGCCTCCGTCGCGCTCCTCGACTCGGCTGCTCAAAAGCTCGGCTTTCGGCTTTTGCCAGAGGGTGACGAGTTCAAGATAGAGGGCACCGCCGAGCCGAAGCTCACCGTAACGTTTGAACGGGGGGGGCGGTATCGGATAAACGGCTCGCTCGGTCTTGAGGGGGCGGTATCGAGGGATACGCTCGCCGTTCAAGGATTAAAGGGGGTGGTGCAGCTCGCTTTGCACGAGGGTGGGGGGCGCATCGCCGTTGAGAAGCTGCGGGGAGTTGTCGGGGGTGAGAAATCTCCGCTCTCAGCGGAGGGGGCGTTCGAGCTTAATCCGCTTCGGGGGGAGATCCGGGGGGGAGTGTCGGGTCTCCCCCTCTCCGCGGTCTCACAGCTTGTTCCGGCATCGAGTCTTCCTGGGCTGAGCCTCGAGCAAGGAGCCGCCGCTTTAAAATTCTCTTTTCAGGCCCGGGGCGATGTTCCAGCTGAGTGGAACGTCCAAGCCGATGTCACGGGGGGGGCGGGGACCTTTCGAGCGACCCCATTTCAAGACGGTGCGGGGCGGATTCGAGTCCGTGGCAGCAGCGATACGTTCTCCCTCACCTTCGATCCCATCACCCTTGGTCTCGCAGGCGGGGCGGAGGTGGTGACGATTAAAGGCGAGGGTGACGGTTCAAGCGGGGGATTTTCGATCTCAACGGTGCAGGTTTCGGTACCTACCGTTCTGGCTGCACTCGGTGTGTCCGCTGAGGGATCGAGCGGCGTCTCCGGGGATCTCAAATTCGATCTGAAGGCGCGAATCCAGCCGGGGGGCGCGCTGAACATTGCGGGGCCTCTCACTATCACCAACGGCGGGTGGGATATCGACGGACTTTCGGTGCGTGAACTTGCGGGGGAGATAAAGCTTGAGTACGCGGAGGCTGCGAAAATCGATCTACGTGGTCTCAATTTTCAGGTGAACGGAGAGCCGCTCGTCATGAGCGGTATTATGAAGAAAGTCGGTGAGGAGCTCCGCTGTGAGCAGTGCCTCATCCAAGGGGTCGGAGGGCAGGCGCTCTTCGACGGAGCGGTCTCGTTGGTGACTCCGGGACGTTTCGAATTTACCGGACGGGGGCAAGATCTGAACATCGAGCGGCTTCGCCGGGTGTTCTCGGTCGATACAGCAGGTGATGCCCTTACCGGGGAACTCACCGATCTTCGATGGCGTTTCTCTGGAAACCGGGGAGAGGAGTTCTCCCGATCGCTCGAGGGAGGGCTCGCTTTTCGCCTTGAGCGTGGAGCGCTCCACGGTGTGAACATCGCTCGGGTGGCGATTGAGCGGATCGGCACGATTCCGCTGCTACGAGATCCGCTTCTTGAATCGATTCCTCCCCAATTTCGGGGTTCTCTCTATGATACCGATACCCCGATACGTGGCCTCCTCGGCGAGGTGTCGGTTCGGGAGGGACGTGCCTCGACCGAGGAGCTCCGGCTAGAGAGCGACCTCTTTGCCCTCGGGGCGCGGGGGGAGTACGAGTTCGACGGCGCGGTAAATCTCGGAGCCACGTTGTGGCTTGAGCGTGAATTCGCCTACGCGCTCGCCGATCGGGTGGTGGAGCTTCGGTCGCTGTTCGGCCGAGAGGGGACGATCGTTGTACCGCTAAAAATAAGTGGTGCACCTACCGAGCTCACGGTGACCCCCGATATCGGTGTGCTTCTCGAGCGCGCCGCTCAGCGGGCGATCGAGCGCGGAGCCGAGCGGTTTATCGGAGAGGCGATCGACCGATTGGGAGGGAGGGAATCGCGGGAGCCTTAAAAAGGAGCGCGCCGGGGAGCCCCTGAGGAGGCTCTTCCGGCGCGTTTCGATACCCATTCAAGACCGTTGAGCTTACGCTCCTCCGGTTATCTTCGGCGGATACCGCTCCTCCGCTTTGAGCGGTTTGTTGAAAGGTCTCCATGTTCGCGGAGACCTCTCAAACACTTGAATTAGTGGGTCGACTTAGCGGCCGCATCGAGCGCAGCGTTATTCGCCGTAGCCTCTTTGGTCTTGGTATCGATGAGAGCCTTCTGCTCAGCGGTCAACGAATTCTCGCTGGCGGTGAGGGCCGCGTTCGCATCGGCGATCGCCTTGTTAGCGTCGGTCAGCGCGTTGTCGGTGGTCGCAGCGGCGTTGTTCAACGCATCCTGGGTAATCGTCGTGGTCGAGGTCTCAGCCATCGCGGGAAGGGCGAACAACACAGCAGCAACAAGAAGGGTACGCATAAAAGGTTCCTTTCGTTTAGATGTTTAGCGGGGCCGCACAACCGTACGGCCCCCTCGGCTTCGGACTCTCACATACCAGGCGGTTAAACGCACGATAATTTTTCGAAGGGCCCCATCGGGGCTTGAACCGGTGGGCGGTTCCGCAGATAGTCAGGCGAGGATTGCGGGAGGCGCCGCTGTAATAAACGTCCCCTCCTAACCGACCTAAATCGCCGGAAAAAAGGGAGGGTCGGGGCTTTGAACGAGGGATAGAGAGCCCTGCGGGGGAGATTAAGACGGGGCTGGAAGTTGATCGCGGGGGCTTATTTTAGGGATCGAACGATGGGACAGATTTTGAATTTAACCCTGGCTTTTATATGTGGAGCAGCGCTCGCCGGGTGCGGGGGTGGGGGGGGCGGTGGCTCAGGTGACGACCTGAGGGAGGGCTCGGCCTCCACCGGGGTGCGGCTTCTGCACGCGGTGATCGACGCCCCACCCCTTGAGGTTGTGAGCTCGTTGAGCAGCAGCCCGGTGGATACAGCGCGATTCGGTGAGCGCTCTTTCTACGGGGCGCTTTCGACCGGAGCCCAGACCCTCACAGTTTCCCCGCGGCTCGAGCCGGGGAGGACGCTCGGCTCGTTCGGGATATCGGTGGCATCGGGGGAGCGCCGTTCGATCGTTATCTACGGGGAGGAGGAGAGCGGTATTCAGAGCGCTCTCCTCGATGACGCTCCTGGGGAGATCCCTGCGGGACAAGCGGTTGTGCGTTTTGTGAACGGAGTTGCGAGTGCCGGGGAGATCGGGGTGACGATTACCGGCGGTGAGGCGGGGGTCGATCTCCCGCAGGGAGGTGCTTCGTTCCACCAACCCGTTCCACCGGGCGCCCAGACGATCACGGTGCGGGCCGGGGAGCGGGCGATATTTTCGGGGGCGCGAAACTTCGAATCGGGGCGGGCGTACACCGTGCTCGTGGCCGGGGAGGCTGGATATTTTGTGACGGTAACGGTCTTTGAGGATTAAACGAGCAGCTGCGTCGGTTCTCTAAGATGAGATTCGGTGGAGTCGGCGGAACCGAGGTTACTCCGGCTGCTGAGCCGCCTGTCGTTGTATCGCTTCGATAAACCGTTGGCGGATCTCTTCCCGACGTCGAGCGAGCTCAGCATCGTCTTGAGGGGATGGTGCCTCCGCCTGTGATTCCACGCGAAAGCTCTCCACCGGGCGCCGGACAGGAGCTGCTGCGCGGATTGGCGCAGCTTGCACTGCGCTCGGCTTGGGAGGCGTATTCGAAGCTGGGGAGCGAAGGCCGCCGAGTACCGCATCGGGATCGCTAAACGCTTTGGTGACCGCCGAGCTTATCTCCTCCGGATAGCCATCGAGGATAGTTTTGGGTTTGTTCTCCGCGGGTGGAGCTGCCTCGATCGGTTTTTGAAGCGCTGCGGTCTTAAAGCTCTCGGGCGAGGGGGGACGCTGCAGGAGCAGCACCGCCACGGTCGCCGTTACCGCGATCAGGAAAGTGGAGGCTAGAATAGCGACCGGTGCGGTAAAGTCGGGGAGCTTCGGGAGGCGGGGTAGTGGGAACCGCCGCGCCTTCACCGGAGCGGCACCGGGAAATCCGCCTTTTAAGAGATCGTGCTCCGGCGCGACCCGCGATGACTGCCGCTCGACCGGCGGGAGATCGCCCGCAGCTTCTTTCCGGAGCGCTTCGATCATCTTTTGGGTTTCGATATCATCGGCGCCAGCACCACCGAAACCGATCGTTTTCTTTCGGGGAGCCTCAAGCTGAATCCGCGAGACGATCTCGTTTTCAATCCAGTCATCTGGCCGATCTGAAAGCGCTGGGACGACTACGATCGCTCTCTTTTGCCAAGCAAAGTTTGAAAGGTCGCGTGCAAAGGTGTTCCGCCACGTTTCGGGCACAAGGGCGAACGGATCGTTGAGTACCACAACTCCGGCATCGGAGAACGCGATAGCTAAAAGCCGCACCATCCGATCCTCTTCGGGGGAGAGGTTCTTGCACGCCTCCCGGGCGAGACCACCGAGACCGTGGGAGAGGAGAAGAGAATCGACCCCGTCCGCTGGTACCCCTGATCCGATGAGGTATTCGGCAACCGTCATCACATCGCTGGCGTTAAAACGCTCCCCGTAACCGATCCTCGGATGGAGATCTGCGTTAAACGGCGTATTGTCGAGTAGAACGGAGAACCGTTCCCCCGGCACCGTGACACCCAGAAGTCCGTTGGCGAAGAGCTTTAAAAGCTGAGGATCGTTCGCCCGAAAGACGGTGATATGGCCCGCAAGGCAGCGAATTCGGCGCTTTACCTCGCCTTGTGAGCCGAGGCGGTTTATCTCTATCTGCTCGTATCGCATAGCGCGGCGACGGCGCTCCCGTTCTTAAGTTCCTGCGATATTTTCATCGTCGGGTTTACATGGGGACTTAATGATTTAAATCGACGTAAGGGGTTGAGAGTTGGGCGAGATCCGCCGATATCTCAGGTGAGATGGGGAGGCTTCTTGCATTCATGTTTTCTGTGGCCGTAGCGGTGTGTCCGCAGGGTGCGGTGTGTGAGAAGATAGCGAAGAGCGGAGCTTCGTTCGGGAACAATAGTTTCGTCCTCACTCTTACGGCGGACCCACCGGGAATGTTTCTAGTCTTCCCCGTTGATGAGAAAGAGGGAGCGGCAGATTTTAATCTAAGAAATTTTGATCCGGCGAAACTGACCCCTCACGGGCTTGGATCCTTTTTTATTTCGATCAGTCAACGGGGCTTCTTCGATGCCGTGACATTATTCTCCGGGGAGAGAACCTCTCTTGGCGGAAACGTTGTGGTGAGGTTCAACGACTCCACCCTGATGGCCGTCTATCGAAATCCCCAGCCTCTCCTGGTCGTAGTGAGTGGTGACTCGGTACTAGCATTCCTCGGAAGGACGCTCGTGATGAACGAAAGCTCCCCTGAGCTTGCTCGGGAGATCGGCCAATCGTTACTGAGCGGGGAAGCCGAGCCGTACTCATTTAGTTCGACCGGCGCCCTGGTTTTCAGAAAAGCCCCCGTGGGCTCCCGGATCGGAATTGAGGAGTCCCCGGGTGATTGCGACTCCCCGGAGGTGACGTTCTATCTCAAAGGGGAGGAGAATAATCTTGATAGCCGAAACTTCATCAGACTTGCAGGTAAAATATTCTGGAACGTTGAGAAGTCGAAGGCTTACTTAGCAGAGAGCACCCCTGAGGCAAAAGGCGTCTCCAGGTGTTCCTTGAGCGAAATCAAAGAGAACTAACCCGCTTCTCCCCCAGCCACCTGCGCGCCTGCGTCTTCGTCCGTAACTGTAAACCGAATTTTTTGACGCTGCTCGTCTTGATGTGTTCAAGCGCCTCCTCGACCGAGTCGGTGAGGACTATACGACCGAGATCCTCCGGGGAGATCGCCCCCCGCTCAAGGAGCCGGGTCCTCAAGAAATCGATTAAAGGTGACCAATAATCCCGCCCCATCAGGATGAGGGGAAAATCCTTGATCTTCCCCGTTTGAATAAGGGTCGCCGCTTCGAAAACCTCATCGAGGGTGCCGTAGCCTCCTGGGAGCGCTACGAAGGCGTAGGAGTACTTCATCAGCATCATCTTACGGACGAAGAAGTAGCGGAACTCCACCCAGCGATCGAGGTACGGATTGGGGATCTGTTCGACCGGTAGCTTAATGTTGCACCCGACCGAGAAGCCACCCGCATCCTTCGCCCCCCGATTCGCCGCCTCCATCACTCCGGGGCCTCCGCCGGTCATCACCGTAAAGCCGAGCTCGGCGATCCCCCGACCGATCGCGCGCCCGAGCGCATAACCTTCCGCGCCCTCGCCGAACCGCGCCGAGCCGAACACCGTGACGCACGGCCCGACGAAATGAAGCTCCCGAAAACCGCGGATAAACTCAATAAATATCCGCACCGCCATCGAGAGGTCCTGGTACCTTTTTTTAGGACCCTCGAGAAAGAACTGCTCCGCCCAGTGGACGGTGGCCTTTCCCCACGGGGTAGACCTGCTCTCTGGAGTAACTTCGTTGTTCACGGACGAACAACCGGTTCGTTGGGCAGCTCGTTCCGGGGAACCTCGCTTGGGGGGAAGTGGCGAGCGAGGAGGGTTGAAACCTGGTTGATACCGGCGATGACGGTGTCGGCGAATCGACCCCCACGAAAACCATCCTCCATGGCCCGGCAGATGCCATCCCATTCGGCGGTTTCTACCCGGGCGCTTATTCCTCGGTCGGCAACGATCTCGATGTCGTGATCAGCGAGGAGAAGATAAATAAGAACCCCGTTGTTATGGGCGGTATCCCATAGTCGTAGTTCGCTAAACGCTTCGATAGCACGTTCCCGGGGGGAGACCTTGGCGATGAGTTCGCCTAGTTCGAACGCTCCCTCAACACAGAAGCGGATCTCAGCGGCGTGACGGCGCTCCGCAGCCGCTATCGCTCCGGTGATCCGGTCTAGTTCGCTCGGTGGAAAATAGCGCCGGAGCAGGGTCGGTCCGAGGAATATATGTGTGAGTAACCGTTTCATCTGTCCCGCTCTCCTACCACCTTCCCGAGGCACCACCGCCACCGAAGCTTCCACCACCCCCGCTAAAACCACCGCCGCTAAAACCACCGCCGCTCGACCACCCACTGCTCCGCGAGCCTCCGCGTCCCCGGCGCCCCGCTTTCCCCTGCGGTGAGAGGCCGATAAAAAGCAGGATAACGGCGAGGAAGATCCCCAGACCGATACCGAGGATCAATGCGCCGATCCCCCCCATCAGCAAACTTCCTGTGATCGCACCACCGACCCGGCCAAGCTTTTCGCCGAGCACCGCACAGACGAAGACTCCGAGGAATATAAGAAATGTGAGCGCTCCTTCGCTCGATTCCGAATCGGCGGAGGGGGCAGGCGGGGGGGGAAGTTCCTCGCCCTTGATGATAGCGGCGAGGGCGTCCACACCGCTCTGGACGCCGTTCGCGAAATTCCCAGATCGAAACTCTGGGATGATACGCTCTTCGATGATCCGCTTCGCGATGGCATCCGGTATCGCCCCTTCAAGGCCGTAGCCGACCTCGATTCGGACCGTGCGGTCGTTCTTCGCGACGATTAGTATCACCCCGTCGTCGACCTTCGCTCGGCCGATCTTCCACGACTCGGCGAGGCGGATACCGAACTGCTCTATCGTCTCCGGTTCGGTGGTGTCGGTGATTAAAACCGCGATCTGGCTTCCCTTCTCCGATTGAAGGGCGGTTATTACACCTTCGATCGCCCCAGCCTCTTCTGCGGTCAACGTACCGGTCGTGTCGATCACCGGCCGGGAGAGCTTAGGGAGCTCCACCTGCGCACGGCTCGGCAGGGCGGACACGAGAAAAACCGCCAGACCGAGAAATAGGAACCGCCACGACCGGGTCATTCGAGAGCCTTACTTAGAGAAGTCGATCTTCGGCGCTTGGCTTATCGCCTGCTCGTTCTCTACCGAAAAGTTCGGCTTTACCGTGTGGCCGAACATCATCGCGGTGAGGTTCGAGGGGAAGGAGCGCACCGTGATGTTGTAGCTCTTCACCGCATCGATATATCGCTTGCGCGCCACGGTAGTCCGGTTTTCGGTTCCCTCAAGTTGGGCTTGGAGATCGCGGAAACCCGCCTGGGCTTGAAGCTGCGGGTAGTTCTCGGCAACCGCCATCAGCCGGGATAAAGCACCGGTCATCGAGGCTTGCGCTTGTTGGAACCGGGCGAACGCCGCTTCGTCGTTCAGGAGCTCAGGGGTTATCTGCATCGAACCGATCTTCGAGCGGGCCTCGGCGACCTCGGTGAACACCTTCTCTTCGTGCGCAGCGTATCCTTTAACCGCTGCGACAAGATTCGGAACGAGATCGGCGCGGCGCTGATATTGGTTCAAGACTTCAGACCACGCCGATTTGATCTCCTCATCCCCCGATTGGAGCGAGTTGTATCCGCACCCTGAGAGCGCAAAAGTGAGGAGAAAGGCGAGAGCAAGGAGCTTCTTCATAGCGATATCCTTAAAAATCGGCTGACCACACATCGTGGCGCGACAGAACGATACGGGATGACTCCGCTCGGATCAAATGATTTTCCGCCACGCCGGGGCGAGCATCGCATACACCACGTGGTCAACGAAGTGATCCCCGAGCCATTCGCTCTCATGGAGAACCCCTTCTTCGATAAAACCGAGTCGGACGGGTATCGCCCGGCTTTTAGAGTTGTGAACGGCGCACCGAATTTCGACCCGGTGAAGCTTTAAAACGTCGAAACAGTGGCTCACGACGTAACGCACCGCCGCGGTCATTGCACCCCGCCCGGTAGCGGCGCTGCTGAGCCAGTAACCGAGGGAGGTTTTCCGGTTAGGCCAGTCGACCGAATGGAGTCCGACAGTCCCGAGGATCCGCTCCTCGTCGACTATCGCGCACTGAAAGCCGTTGTGATTGCGCGCCTGCTCGAGGCTCATAACGATAAAATTTCGTGCGTTGTTCGGGGCGAGGGTTAGATCCACCCATGGGAGCCACCGCCGGAGGTGGCTTCGGTCGCGGTCGATGAGAGCGAAGAGCAACTCAGCATCCTCAACCGTAAATTGGCGTAAAGCGAGCCCGTTCGGGAGGGTGGCGGCGGAGATCGGGGCGAAATGGTTGTGGAGGCTCATCGTAGGTACGATACAGCCTCAGCGAGTGGGCGCCCAGCTATTTTCGTTAGCGCTCGAAGGGGATGGCGGCGATGTGCTAGTCTATCTCAGCGCTTGATGCAGGCGCATGAGATGGGGTGTGTATGTCCGATATCTTGCTTGCGATCGATCAGGGAACAACTGGGTCCACCGCGGCGTTTTTCGACCGAGCGACGCTGCGGCTCCTGGGGAACTCAAAGGTCGAGTTCCCCCAGCATTTTCCTACCCCAGGGTGGGTTGAGCACGATGGAGCTGAGATCTGGGAGAGCGTCCTCGCGGCGCTCAAACGGGGGTGGCTGGCCGCTGAGGCGGCGCGCCCCGGTGCACGACTGCAAGATGTCGCGGCGATCGGGATTACCAATCAGCGGGAAACGGTGCTCGCGTGGAATCGTCGCACCGGAGAGCTCGCGGGGAGAGCGCTCGTGTGGCAAGACCGCCGCACGGCGGATTTTTGCGCTGATTTAGGTCGAGATGATACCACGCGGAGACGCATTCACTCGAAGACCGGCTTGGTATGCGACCCGTATTTTAGCGCCTCCAAGATGCGGTGGATCGTCGCAAATCAACCGAAGGCGCAGGAGTGGAGCGCCCGCGGAGAGCTCGCGCTCGGGACGATCGATTGCTACATAATCTTTCGACTCACCGCTGGAGCACGTTTTGTTACCGACCACACGAACGCATCGCGTACGATGCTGTATAATCTTGCAACCGGCACCTACGACGACGAGCTTGTAGCGCTGTTTGGCGTTCCCCGGGGGGCGCTCCCAGAGATCGTGCCGAGTGCGGGGGGGCTCGGAGTAACCCGCGGGGTTCCGGGGCTTCCCGATGGAATTCCGATTACCGGCTGTCTCGGGGATCAGCAAGCGGCGTTGTGCGGACATGAGGCCGATTCGCCGGGGGAGGGGAAGGTTACGTACGGAACTGGAGCGTTCTACCTCCTCAATACCGGAGAGGCTCCGGTGGTGAGCAACGAGGGACTACTTACCAGCGTGGGATTTAGCGCTGGGTCGAAGCGTACGTTTGTACTCGAGGGAAGCACCTTCATCGCTGGTGCCGCGGTGCAGTTCCTACGGGATAACTTTAAATGGTTCGACGATGCGCGGTTGAGCGAAGGGCTCGCCCTTTCCGAGCCGCGGGATGAACACGTCCTGTTCGTGCCGGCGCTCGCGGGACTCGGCGCACCGTATTGGAATCCCCACGCCAAAGGGGCGCTCTTAGGGCTCACCCGGGGAACGAGCCGGGCGCAGATAACCCGTGCGGTGCTGGAGAGCATCGCGCTCCAGATCGTGCAGCTCAATCGGGCGATGGCACGGATCTTTCCCGGTGAGGGGCGCCGCCTCGGAGTCGATGGAGGAGCCACTCGGAGCAACTACCTGATGCAGTTTCAAGCCGATGTTATCCGGGGGGAGTTGGTGCGACCAGGCAACCTCGAAACTACCGCGAAAGGTGCAGCGCGCGCTGCGCGCCTGGGGCTCGCACCCGATGAACGCACCCCGATAAGCGAAGAGGCGGTGACGTTTCGTCCTCAGATGCCGGAGGAGGCAGCGCTCCGGGTCGTTGACCGGTGGCTCGATGCGGTGGCGGCGATCGATCGCCTGTACGGAGAGCGGCGCCCTCGGTAGCACGATAGAAGCGACGGGGGAGGCTCCGGGGAGACTTAGCTCTCCGGTTCGACGTCGATTGAGGCGAGAAGGGTCAGTGCGACAGCGGACCCCCACGTAACTGCAGAGGTTTCTTCTGAAATTTTACTGACCTGCGACTTTGCCCACGCGCATTCTGCCGCACTCGCTGAGCCGCACCGATCGTGGGTGATGTAGTAGGGATAATCGGGATAGTTGTAATCGTATTGTTGCCGGTGGATGCACCCGCTTAAGCCGAGGAACAGCGCGATAACGACGATCTGCTTTTTCATAAGCCTCCACCTTGCGAGCGAACACCCGTGATGATCTCGCGCCTTTGAAAGCTAATCAAGTCCGCAGAAGGAGCTGAGATAATAGACCGAGAGCGTTGCTCTTTTAGGGGGTCGTCGGCGGAGCCGCTGATCCCGCCGGGCGGATCTGCTCGAGAAATCTGCCAAACACCCCGCTATCGACTGGGCTATTCTTTTTGAGGGCGAGAACGACCACCTGTTCGCTGCCGCGGTGGATGACCGCGATCGCGTGGTTCGCCCCTTTATTGGTGACGAACTGGAGGACCGGGAGCGCTGTTCCGTTTACTGTGACCGAGCCGTCGACGAGCTCGTACGCTCGCCGACCGGTGATAAGCGCCTGGCTGAATTTAACTGAGAGCGGAGAGAACCCGGCGTTAACAGCACCGCTCTTTTGAAATTCAACGATCGCGTCGAGGAGCGCCCGGGGGGAGCTCGCGGGTGAGTCGGCGAACGCCGAGATCGCGAGGCTGAATTTATGATTCGACGATTTGTCGAAAAACTCCGCTACATCACCGCTCGAAGTTTTCGCTGAGTAAAGGGCGTTGAGGGTCGGGGGAGTCGGGGCCCGCAGGAGCTCGACAGCGGTCTCCTTTGATGGCGCGATAGTCAGCTGAATCCCCAGCCATAACCCGCCGACAACGACGATCGCGCAGGCAAAAAGAGCGAGGAAAAGCTTATCGGGGGAGCGGTGGACGGTGGCTGAGTCAGTCATGATGGGAGGAGGCTATCAGAGTATCGCGGCCGCCGCAAAAGCGGGGTCGACACGCGAGTCTCTCCAGCGAGGGGAGCCGCACTGCGGCCTCAACTCAACGTTCGAGCCGAACCGTTTTGCGTTGCCGTCCGCGCGGGAGGGGGCTATAATTTCAGGGTGATTGACGACGAAGACAAAGCCCCCGGCCGTTCACCCCTCGCCCATCGGGTCGAGCGGCTCCGGGATGCCACGGTAAAGGCAGCGGAGCGCCGCGAGCGGCTTCCCCAGCCCCTCTTTTGGTCGCTGTTTCGAAGCGAGATAAACGATATAAAGCGCCGTAAAGCCCGTGCCCGTGCCCTCTCGGCAGCGCTCGGAATCGGGGTTGAGCCCTAACAGGCGGTCTGGAATCGCGAAATCACATTCCCGTCGCTTACTTAGCCGACTGCTAATCGTTCTGATCTTTTTCTACGATTTTTTAGCGCCCGATCGTTACCCGTTTTCGAAATCGATACGACTACCCTCATGAAGCTAAGGTCGGGCACCGCGTACCGTTTCCTCGTTCACTCGGCGAGGGGAGAGCGACCCGAGGGTGCGAGTTTTTACCACGTCGGTGTGGAGGCTCAGCGCCGGTCAGAGCAGCGCAAGGGAGGGGTTATGTTTCGGTTGATGTTCAGCATGTTGATGTGGGTCACGGTGGCCCGCTGGGTGTACTCGGAGGTCGAGCTGTCAGCTCCGGTGCTCATCCCGGTCTTCGATTCGATCCTCGAGGTCGTGCAGATTCCGACCCACGATCAATGGTCGGCGGATCCGTTTAAGGCGGTGCTCGCCGGTATGCGAGAAGTCCTGAACGAGGGAGGTGAGCTCTTCACCCCAGTGAGCGATGTTGAGGTTCCCGAGGCGCTGGTTGAACGAAATTATGAGGTTTTCTAGAAACGCGACAGCTCCGTAACGGAGTGTGGCGCGAGGTAGTTGTGGGGGGCAGTCCGGTTTGTGGCGACACGAATCGGGCTGTTTTTTTGGGGGGTCGTGCGGGTGAAGTCACCCACAATGCCTCCCTCGATGGAGCGTTTTTTCGCGAGTTTTACAGTCCGAAAAGCCGCCGGCCGCCGAGCGAGCCGCGACGCCCGAATCTTCCACGGTCAAGGATACGACTCGCTCTTGAAACGTTTACCCGGGAGAGTCGGCTCATCCCCAGGTCGTTCCGGCGAACGCTATACAATCGATCTCGCGGGGTTCCGAGTCCGGACCCATACAGTTGACTCGGCCGCAACCGCTGCTTCTCGAGGAGGGTGCGTCGCGAAGTGAATTGGGGGCCGTAGATCTCGTGAGCACGGGGGCGGGGTTGATTTCGAAAGAGGAGTTCTCGATCTTGACCCCAGCGAAAAGCAAGCGATCCGAGCTCATTACGCCGTGTTCGTTTAGCCACGACACCGTAGAGCTGCTGAGGGGTGACCCGTGTCCGGGTTCCGAAAAGTTGTCGGGGGGAATAGGCGTCACGAACTCCAAACAAGCGCCTGCCCTCGCCGAAGTTTCTCCATCCCTCGAAGAGACGCCCCCACGAGTACCTCTGCCCGTAGCGCTGAATCGCCGCGGGGGATACTTGAGGGATCCCGGTAAGGCGGGCGGTGCTCCGACTTTCGATGCGGGTGATCCCGAGCGCCCGTTCGATACCGGTCAGCGGCGAGTCTTTGCGCAGGTAGTATCCGATCCGCGTGGTCTCGTCCGCTGCGAAAAGATTCACAGCGGAAAAGAGATACGCGCACACCGCGGCCACCGGTAAGGGCCGGGAGCGGAGCGATCCTCGAAGGGTTCGCTCGACTATACTGACGACGCGCATGATCACCGAAGGTTTCCTCTCACGACGGGGGCGCCCCAGCCTAAACGTCTCTCTCGAGCTACTCAAGAAGAGGTGTTTTTCATGGGAAAATGGGCAGCTTAGCTGAGCCCCCGATCAACCGATTTAGGCGGGAATCTCCGCCCGGGGGAATAACGGTGCCGGTTTTTCGAGCCGCAGCCCCGCGGGCAGGGCGCCGAATCGGGCGGCATCTTCGAACGTTGCAGGCGCCGAGATTCCCAGAGAACCGAGCAGTGCCGCCATCTTCGTCGGCATCACCGGGGTGAGGAGCACCGCAGCGATCCGGACGTTCTCGAGTGCCGCGTATAAGCTCTCACCAGCGAGCGGAAGGTTTTCTTTCGCGGTTTTCCAGGGAGCGATCACGTCGAGGTACTTGTTCGTCGCATTCAACAGATCGATCACTCCGCCGATTGCGCCCGCGATGTCGAGCTCCCCGATCCGCTCGCGCACCACTGCGGGGGTCTTTCGCGCAAGCGCCTCAAGCTCTCCGGTGGCCGGGTGGGTTGCAGCTCTCTCCGGGAGAGCTCCGTTGAAGTACTTTATGACGAGGTTCACCGAGCGGCTAAAAAGGTTCCCCAGATTGTTGGCGAGCTCCGCGTTAACCCGATTGACCAGGATCTCTGGGGAGAACTGAGCGTCGTTGCCGAGTTGAATCTCCCGACAAAGGAAATATCTGAGCGCGTCGACACCCACCGATTCGCGCATTGAGAGCGGATCGACGACCGGGCCCTCCGACTTGCTCATTTTGCCGCCGAGGGCATTGAGCCACCACCCGTGGGCGAAGATCATCTTTGGCAGAGGCATCCCGAGCGCCATCAGCATCGTCGGCCAATACACGGTGTGGGTGATGAGGATGTCTTTGCCGATAAGGTGGATCGCCTCCTTCCAGTAACGATCGAAGTTCGCCTGTCTTTCCGGACCCTGCCCGTAGCCCAGCGCGGAGACGTAATTTAGAAGAGCGTCGAACCAGACGTAGGTGACGTAGTCTTTGTCGAACGGGATCTCGATACCCCAGCTCAAGCGGCTTTTGGGCCGGCTGATACACAGATCGCCGAGCGGCTGCTGAAGAAATCCGAGTACCTCAGAGCGCTTCCCCGCGGGCTGGATAAAGTCCGGATTTTTGTTGATGTAATCGATGAGCTGCTGCTGATACTTCGACATCCGGAAGAAATAGTTCCGTTCGGTGATCTTCTGCACCTCTTTGCCTGCGGGGCTCCTGCCATCGACGAGGTCCTTCTCCGTGTAAAAGATCTCCTCGCTTACCGAGTACCATCCTTCGTAATCCTGGGCGTAGATCTCGCCCCGATCAAAAAGATCTTGGAGACACCGCTGTACGACCTCGCGGTGAAACGGAAAGGTCGTCCGCATAAAGATATCGGGGGCGATATCGAGGTCCTGCCACGCCTTTTCAAAACCGAGCATCATCTCGTCGCAGTGCGCTTGCGGATCGAGCCCCCGGGCTTTGGCGGCGCTTTGCACCTTTTGCCCGTGCTCGTCGGTACCGGTGAGCATCACGACCGAATCCCCCCACAGCCGGTGATATCGGGCGAGTACATCTGCAAGGATGGTGGTATACGCATGGCCGATGTGCGGCGTAGCGTTGACGTAATAGATCGGAGTTGTGACGTAAAAGTTCATATCGTTCGCCGTGGACTACTTCATCATCTTGAAAAGGCTGCCGAGTCCGCCGCCCCCCATACCCTTCATGAGCCCACCCAAGCCCATGCGGGAAAGGTTGCCCATCATCTTCTTCATCTCAGTGAATTGCTTGAGGAGCCGATTGATCTCCTCGACGGTGGTCCCTGATCCCCGCGAGATCCGCTTGCGCCGCGACCCATTGATGATCGCTGGATTCCGCCGCTCGGTCGGGGTCATGGAGAGTATAATCGCCTCGATCCGCTTCATCTCCCGCTCGGCGGCCTCCGAGTCGATGTTCTTCGCCATCTTGTTGAGCCCCGGGATCATCGCGGTGAGCGATGAGATGCTCCCCATGCGCTTGATCATTCGCATCTGCTGGAGAAAATCCTCGAGGTCGAAGGTATTTTTTTTAAACTTCTTGTGGAGTTCAAGGGAGTCTTCGAGGGACACCTCTTTCGACGCTTTCTCGATGAGGGAGAGAACGTCACCCATCCCGAGGATTCGGGAGGCCATCCGCTCCGGATGAAAAACTTCGAGCCCCTCAAGCTTTTCCCCGGTACCGATAAACTTGATCGGACGCCCAGTGACCGCACGCATCGAGAGCGCCGCACCACCCCGGGCATCGCCGTCGAGTTTTGTGAGGATAAGCCCATCGATCTCAAGTGCCTTATCGAAGCCTTGGGCGACGTTCACCGCCTCTTGCCCGGTCATACCGTCGGCGACGAGCAGGATCTCGTGCGGTTGCACCGCGTCGGAGATCTCGCAGAGCTCGTTCATAAGCTCGGTGTCGATCTGGAGCCGTCCCGCGGTGTCGATGATGACCGCATCGAATCCTTTCCCCGCAGCCGCTTCGACAGCTCGTTGAGCGATGTCGACCGGATCTTGGTCCGCGCTCGACTCGAACACAGGGAGATCAAGCTGGCGGCCGAGGGTTTTTAACTGCTCGATCGCCGCCGGGCGGTAGACGTCAGCGGGAACGAGGAGGGGGCGCCGCTTCAACTCGTCGCGCAGATACCGTCCG
>JBJOHD010000071.1:0-3227 GCA_046047875.1 Pseudomonadota bacterium
GCTTGAAAGCCCCTCGCCACAGGGCTTCTCACGGGGCATGTTTGCTTTTTCCAAGAGAAGGGTAGCCACTCCATGTCGTGCCAGGGTGACCGCAGCCGCCGAGCCAGCTAGGGACGCCCCCACTATCACTACATCGTATCTGGAGGACGGAGACCGCATCTTAACACCTTCGAGGCCGAGCCACGAGAGCTCGAGCTGCACCATATCCTGCTCGCCTGACGGAGAATTGGCAAGCTCGCCCCTGCTTCGGATGATTTAGCTCATTTCCCCGGAAAGGCCGATAGCTTAATTAGCAAACCGAACAGTTTATCCCCTTCCTTGATGGTTATGAGAGACCGTGTACAATCGTTCGCTCCGGAAAATTTCGCTGCTTTAAGCTCCGACTGGGAGCCTCTGGCGCTTGCAGCGCGGCTTCCCACTATGAGCCACGCCTGGACCTCAGCGATGCTTCGGTCACTCCTTCCTGATGAGAAATCGAAGATACTCCTCGTCCGGGGGACAGACCACGAGCTCCTCGCCGCCGGTGCATTCGTAAAGTCGCCCCGCTCCCCCTTCTTGCGCTTCCTCGGAAACCACGCCGTCCCCGAACCGACGTACATTCTCGCCTCCGATCGCGAAGCGGAAGGTCTTCTCATTAAAGAGGTGCGTCGACTGGGGTTTCCCCTTGAGCTCACCCGGATGCCCGCAGACCTTTTTAACCCAGACGAGCTTGGCTCGGCTCTGGGGAGACCTGCGCTCCGGGTTCTCCGGCCCGAAGGGGGCTCCCCCTGGCTTCCCCTTGGAGGGACGTGGGCCGAGTTCGAGGCGAGCCTTCCCGCGAACCGTCGGAGCGACCTTCGGCGAGCACAAAGAAAGGCAGAGGGTCACGGAGCCCTCACCTATCGAATCTTGACCCCCATCGACGACCACCGCGGACACCTCCTCCAGCGCTATATCGATCTCGAGAAAAATAGTTGGAAGTACGATGCCGGCTCGGCGATCGAACTCGATGAGCCCGCACTCCGTTTCTTTAACGCCCTCACGGAGAGCCCCCTGCGCATCGTTTTTGGATTTCTTGAGATCGACGGCGTCACTGCAGCAGGACAGATCATGCTAGACTACGCCAACTCGCTGTGGGTTCTTAAAACCGCCTTCCACAAGGATTTTAGGAGGTGCTCTCCCGGCGTCCTCTTGATGCACGAAGCGGTTAAGTTCGGCTTCTCTCAGGGATACGATGCGTTCGAGTTTCTCGGTTTCGAGGAGCCGTGGCTTCAGGTGTGGACCCGCGGGGTGCATAGTTATCTGACGGTGAGGCTCTATACCTCCTCCCCTCACGGGATAGCGGCCCTCTGCCGCGACGGAGGGCGAAGCCTTCTTCGCCGCATCAACTCACTCCCACGACTTCGCCCACAAACGGTTTAGTGTGTCACGATGCTCCCATCCCCCTTTAAACCACTCGCTCGCCGGGTGCTCGATAGGTTCGCGGTTTACGGCTCACGTCGATACGTCGCGGGCGCTTCCTCCCAGGATGCACTTGAAGCAGCTCGCACGTCCCCCGGAGGTATAGAGAGATTTATCATCTGCCCGTGGAATCGGCCCGAGGACTCACCCACTGAGGTATTTCAGAGTTACACCGATGCACTTGAGGCCCTCCGTGATTTCACCGGTGACTGTTTCTTGTCGATTAAGCTCCCCTCACTTAACTACGACACCGGGATGATTACGGAGCTAATCGAGCGAGCATCCGTTCGATCGACTCGAATCCATCTCGATGCTCTCACCGCGGATTCGGTCGAGCGGACTATTAAGATCTTGCATATTCTCCGCGCCCACTTCTCAAACCTCGGCTCGACCGTTCCCGGTCGGTGGCGCCGCAGTCTGAACGATCTCCCGAAGCTGCTCGATCTCGAGCTCCCATTAAGAATCGTGAAGGGACAGCTCCCTGACCGCGAGGGAGGCGAGATCGATCCATCGTTGGGTTTCCTTCGCCTCATCGAGGCGATTCAGTGTTCCTCCAAGCCGATAGGGGTTGCCTCTCACGATCGCTCACTCGTCGAACGCTCGATCGCTCACCTCTCCCGCCACGCCATCCCGTGCGAGGTCGAGCAGCTCTTCGGGCTCGCGCTTATCCCCCGTTCTACGGCGCCTGAAACACCCCGTCGGCTCTATATCCCCTACGGACATGGCTATCCCCCCTACGACATCTATGGGGCTCTACGAGACCCTCAACGAGCTCTTCGGTTGTCCTACGATGTCATCGCTGGCTTTCTCGGCCGCCGTAGCAACGGCGCCCTCACTCAGCGAATTTAAGGGTGTAAACCACCGCGCCTGCGGCTGTTTGCTCTGCGCTAAAGCCATAGCTCCTCAGCAGTAGGAACCCCCGGCCGGAGAGACGCTCGAGGTTCTCTTCGAGCAAAGCATCGTTTGCCCCCTCCCAGCGTTCCCTAAAATCGGAGAACGGCGTCCCGTCGCACACCGTGAGTACCGCGCGGTCGGGGAAAACATCGACCGC
The DNA here is from genome assembly GCA_046047875.1 of Pseudomonadota bacterium. GTDB lineage: Bacteria > Bdellovibrionota_C > UBA2361 > UBA2361 > UBA2361 > JBILDU01. The sequence goes on from JBJOHD010000071.1 coordinate 2,492, forward strand.
GATCGAGCCCCGTCGCTCCCGTACCTCCCTGTCTTGAAGCCGCTCATCGATAGCTGCAGTAAGCGCCAGATCCTCCTTAACCTCGATGTACGCCTCGACCCGCTGCTTCGACGTCATCCCCGCAAGCCCGTAAAACGTCGAGTTAACCAGCAGCTCATCGACCGCCAAACGAAACGCTCCTTTAATCCCCTCTAGCCGATCAGCTTCGAGACTCGTCACTTTGGAGATTCCAACCTCAAAAGCGCGGTACACCTCCCCCATAACCTCTGGAAGCTCAACCATAAACCAGCGGCCGAACGATTCTCGGTTAACGACGTCGGGGGGAAGCTCTAATCGAGCTTCATACGCGCTGAGCGGTCGATACCTACTATCGAACTCCCCCCCTATCCCCGCACCCGTCGGTGCTCTTTCGATATCGGATTTTGAGGAAACTCGACCGTTCATCTCTTTTTATACAAGCAATACCGGCGGGGCTATCCAACGCCGGTGCCGTCGAAGCAGGCGCAACATCTCTTTCTACCCCTTTTTTATACCGGAAAAAGGTATCTCCTCCTCTAGCCCCTCACCCTCTCAAAACCGTTTTGCCAAAACCTTTTTGACGTAGGCTATGAAGGTCTTTGCAAGCTCATCGTATCCGATGGATGTGGGATGGAGCTGATCAGCTGAGAGGAGTCGTTTGCTTACGATATCAAACCTCAAATCCGCTGGGGCTTGGAGACGACTACCTTTTAAGATT
>JBJOHD010000072.1:0-4752 GCA_046047875.1 Pseudomonadota bacterium
GGATGCTGACACTGAGTTTTACCGGATCTCGTTTAATCCCAATTCTATCGCCGGTCGACGGATTCGGAGCGATTCGACGGAGTATTCGGAGATACTTGATCCTTCACGTAATATAACCTCGAGGCCCGCGGCGTATCGCCTCTTAAACGACCTTAAGGCGCTCCGGGAGCAGATTACCACGAACGTCGGTGCACTTAAGAACGCCTTCGATGTCGTTGCAGATAATATCTCGCTCGTCCGGGCGACCGGTCTTGCGCTCCTCGAGATCGGAAACGAGTTAACGAATGAGACCGATGCGGGAGCGGTTGCTGAGTCGCTTCGTCAGCGGATTCGCGTGAGCGCCTCCGAGGCGCTCGCTCAGGCGGAGAACCTCGACCCGATTGCGGTCGCGACGCTCACCTACACATCAAGCGGCAATTAGGCGGGTTTTCGGTCATAAACGGGGGAAACGGCGCAGGTCGCACCGGGTTGCAAATTTCCGCAGATGAAGTAAAGTACAGTAATCCTAGTGTGTTAAGCTGTTTTTTCGTTGAGCTTTTATGACGTTGCCCCCAAATATTCAAGCGGTTTTCGGCTCGAACACTGGTTACATCGAGGAGCTCCTCGAGCTGTACCGCACCGACCCAGCGCTGGTGGGGGAATCGTGGGCAAACTTTTTCAGGAAGGAGCTTGGCGAGGGGGACGTCGCAGTTACGACGACGAAGCTCAACGGAAACGGTTATCATCACCCGGTGAGCGTTGCGGAGACAGGCGCTTCGCGAGCTGTCTCGAACGTGCTTCAGGCCCGAATCACGAAGCTTATTCAGGCGTTTCGTGAGCGGGGACACTTTCATGCCGATGTAAATCCGCTGCGAAGCGGCGCAGCCCTGCCGCGGCAGGTCGACCTCAGTGATGAAAGCCTCACCTTTAGCGAGGCGGAGCTTTCGACTACCGTCGACGTCGGGGGCTTCGGGGGCCGGCGGGAGATGACGGTGCGCGAGGTGACCGCTGCGCTTCGTGAGGTTTATTGCTCGACGGTGGGTTTCGAGGTGGCGCACATTATGAGCGCCGAGGCGCGGGAGTGGCTCACCGAAAGGGTCGAGCAAGGAATAAACCGCAGAATCTTCTCTCACGAGGAAAAGCTTCACATATTTCATAAACTTGTCGACGCTGAAGGGTTCGAGGCGGAGCTCCACAGAAAATACGTTGGCGTAAAGCGATTTTCACTCCAGGGCGGGGATACCCTCATTCCAGCGCTCGATACCCTTCTTGATGAAGCGGCGAAGCGGGGGGTGAAAGAGGGTGTTATCGGGATGAGCCACCGGGGACGACTGAACGTTCTTGCGAATATCGTGGGAAAGCCCCTCGCAGACATCTTTAACGAATTCGAGGATTCAAACCTTGTGACCGCTCTCGGCGCGGGGGATGTGAAGTACCATTTGGGCTATAGCTCAACGTACTCGACTTTTGGGGATGGCACCTCGCGAGGAGCGATAAAAGTATCGCTTGCTCCAAATCCATCGCACCTTGAATTCGTAAATCCGGTTATTCAGGGGATCGTTCGGGCGAAGCAAGACAAGGAGTACGGGGGCGACAGGGGAGCCGCGATTCCGATCCTCATTCACGGTGACGCTGCCTTCGCGGGGCAAGGGGTGGTCTTTGAGACGATCAACTATGCGGGGCTCCCAAGCTACACGACCGGAGGGACGATTCACATCGTTGTGAACAATCAAGTCGGATTTACAACGAATCCTGAGGAATCTCGTTCAACCCCGTACTGTACCGATCTCGCTCGTGGGGTACATATTCCGGTGTTCCACGTCAACGGGGAGGATCCCGAGGCGGCGCTGTGGGTGATGCGCCTCGCGGTGGAGTATCGTCAGCGATTCCTTGGCGATGTGATCATCGACCTTATCGGATTTCGTAAGTACGGCCACAATGAAGGTGACGATCCGAGTTTCACCCAGCCGGTAATGTATGCCGAGATTCAGTCAAAGCCCCCGACCGCGCGGCTCTACGGCTCCAAGCTCGCCCACGGGGGTGTTCTCTCCGAGGGGGACATTAAAGAGGCGTTCGAGTCGTTTGCCCAGCGATTTCAGGCGGCTCACGCTGGCAAGAAAGTTATTCACACCGGCGAGGCGTGTGCGATGCACGGTATGCTGCGAGTGCCATCGCCTGATACCGGAATTGAAGCTGCGGTGCTGCGGCGCATCGCGGCGCCTCTCACGAGCTATCCTGAAGGGTTTAAACCTCATCCGAAGGTTGAGAAGATCCTTGAAAAGCGGGTTGAATCGCTCGCGACGGGCACGGGAGTGGATTGGGGCTTCGCCGAGGGGCTCGCTATAGGTTCCTTGATCCTTGAGGGACACGCGGTGCGTCTTACCGGCCAGGATTGCGGCCGGGGCACGTTCAGCCAACGTCACCTGATGCTAAGCGATGTGAACGGGCGGGGGCATTACTTTCCGTTCGATACCCTTGAGACACCGAACGGCGCCCGGTTTGAGGTGCACAACAGTTCGCTTTCCGAGGCTGCGGTGGTCGGCTACGAATTCGGTTACGGGAGCATCGCTCGAAACGATCTCGTGATGTGGGAGGCGCAGTTCGGGGATTTCGCGAACGGCGCGCAGGTCCATATCGATCAATTCCTCGCAAGCTCCGAGGCGAAGTGGAACCAGCTCTCTGGCGTAGTGATGCTTCTCCCGCACGGATTCGAAGGTCAGGGACCGGAGCACTCGAGTGCCCGGCTTGAGCGGTATCTCCAGCTGTGCGCGGAAGGAAACATGGTGGTGTGTTATCCGACAAAGGCATCGCAGCACTTCCATCTCCTCCGCCGCCAAGGTCTTATCGAGATCAAACGCCCGCTTATCGTGATGACCCCGAAGAGCCTCCTCCGGCACCCCGGAGCGGCGTCGGAGCTCAGCGAGCTGACGACCGGGCAGTTCCAGACGGTGCTGGTCGACCAACTCGGTGCGAAGCCTGTGAAACACGTGGTACTTGTTTCTGGGAAGGTTTTTTACGATGTAAAGACGGCTCTCGATAAAGAGAAGGTGGATGGGGTGGCGCTCGTGCGCTTTGAGCAGCTTTATCCGTTCCCGCAGTTCGAGATAAAGAAAGCGCTCAAAGAATTCGGTAAAACGAGCTTCACCTGGGTGCAGGAGGAGCCGCAGAACATGGGGGCGTGGAGTTATATCGAGCCGTACCTCCGTCAGAAGCTCGAGGCTGATGTTCGCTACGTCGGGCGTCCGGCGGCAGCGAGTCCCGCGACGGGCTCCGGGAAACATCATGCGGTGGAGCAGGGGCGTATCCTCGCTGAGGTGCTGGAGATCGTGCGCGGGTAACGGAGAGAGCTCTCCCACCGGTATGCCACCCGGCGCGCCGTCTCGGACGGGGCTCAAATAAGGGGTGGCATCCGCCCGAGCCGTGCTACTATCAAGCTGAAAGAGGATTTTTAGGAACGGGGGTGCCGAGTGGTTCAGTCTTCTCGCGCCAAGGCTCGGCGCTTATACTCGATATTTTACGATCTTGAGACGACGACGAAGTTCAATGTCGGACAGATCCTTAATTACTGCTTTACCGTAGTGGATCCCGAACTCACTCCGGTGAGGGAGCTTTCGGGACGGATTCGGATCTCTCGCCTAGAGCTTCCCGCTCCGGGGGCGATCCTCGCTAATCGCACCGATGTCCTCGAGCACCAAGCGACGACCCCCGATACCGAGGCGATCGCGATGGCACGGATCACCGAGTTCATTTGGGGGGCGGTACGTGAATTCGAGAACGTAAATTTCATCGGCTTTAATTCCTCGCGGTTCGATCTGCAGTACCTGCGGACTTCGCTCGCTCGCCACGGGATAAATCCGTATTTCGGCGGACGGCTCATCTATCGTGACCTTTATCACGTCGCGAAGAAACTTGCGGTCACGACCTCTAGCTTCCCACGCCTTCCAGCGATGAATACCGGGCCGGACGAGGAAGGGCGATTATCCCTCCGGCTTGAGACGTTGGCGCGAGCGGCGGGGTTGTTAACCGGCGCGCAGCGCCACGAGGCGAAGGCGGATGTTGAGGTAACGCTCGCGCTCGCCCGTCATTTTCGGGATACCTACGAGCTCGATGTTTCTACCTACGGGGCGTATGAAGCGCTCCCGCATCACCGCCAGCCGCGCTCGGGTGATATCGTGACGATGGCTGACCCAAACTACGACCTTGGCGCGGGGCCAGCGGCGGCGGTGCTTACCCCGATGATGCTCTTAGAAGGCACCGACAAGTCGGTGCTTTGGGTCGACCTTGAGCGATATAGAGCGGGAGAGGGACGGCGGGCGATTCGATGGATGAATCCGACGACCGGGAGGTTTACTTGCGGGCCAGCGGTTGAGTGGAATGAGTTTCGAGAGGCTGCGATCGCCGCGCTCGAAGAGTTTCGCTCTGTGACCCTCGACGGGTATTTCAGTGAGACCGAGTGCGATATCGAGGAATATATCTATCGACTTAAGCCAGCGATGATCGACGCGCTCGGTCGAGCGCTCGACCGAAACGATCCCGCCGAGATCAGGGAGTGTAAAGATGCCCACGTGCTCTTTAAGCGGCACTTTATCGCTTTCGGCGATGAGGGGGAGAGGGAGACCACGCGGCGCGAATCGATGCTGCGAAGCTACGCCACCTATCGTTACGGGGGCCAGATGTTGATGGAGCGCAGTCGCGCTCCGGAGTTTCTTGAGTCGCAATTCCATCCGACCCTTCAGAGCATGTGTCGGGAGCTCGATGAACTTTTGCAGGGCA